>JAEORJ010000304.1 GCA_016840945.1 Candidatus Gerdarchaeota archaeon | reverse complement strand
TGGTTAAAATAATTAATTATATTTCACATTTCAAGCATTTTTAATCTACTTTAACAAATTTTACATTTTGGTAAGAAATCAATAAAAAATTTGAAAAAACCATATAAAAACAAAAGGATAATTAACTTAAGACATGATTATTTATAAGAAAATTCCCTTTTTGTTTAATTGATTACAAACAAATATCTTTTTATATTAAATTAGTAAAACTACTTTTTTTTAGGGAGCTTTAAACTCTCAGGTAAAAATAAGATGTACGGACCAAAAGACGAAGAATTTGATGACGAAGAATTAGATAACGACGAAGACTGGGACGACGATGAAGATTGGGACGATGACGAAGACTGGGACGATGATTTCGAAGAAGAAGACAATTAAGTCCTATCACTCGCCAACCAAATTCAAAGAATAAAATGACGTCAAAAATTCAGAAATAACTTATAATGTATGTATGTCTCAAATCTGATAGGTCAATCACCTGAGACGTTTGAGACTATTTTTTTCTATTTTTCTTTTTTTTTATTTTGATCAGTTTATCTAAGATTTTATCCATTTCCTTATTTTTTGTTATTGAATTCTTTTATCTCCCTATAATCTAATTGAAAAATGAATATGCATAAACCCCTATCATTTTTCTAGAAAGAAAGTTTTCACTTAATTAACAGGCTGAAAGTTATGGTGCGGTATTTAACAAAGGTAGTTTTATCAATTGAACCTACTATTGAAAAGGATGAATTCCATGACAATTTACGTCAAATATCCGCACACCATAGAAGTAATTTATTAGACATGATAGGGGTTGATCCAATTGTTTATCGTTCAGAAACAGAACAAGGTGATGTTGATTTACAAATTTGGGTTACAACTCTTACCAGTCGAGCCCACAGCCGTTATATTTTACCTTTCTATTTTGTTGGTGCTCGTAAATATGTTTTCTTTTGCAAAACTAAAAATTCTGTTAATTTTGTTAATGAGGTTCTTGATTTAGCTGGCCATAAGATAAATGCCCTAAATGAGATCTTAATTCTTACACCAAGCCCAGAAGCTTCTGAACAAAAACAATATTCACGATTAAAGACTAAATTTAGGAAATTATTTGCTGATTATAACCTTGAAAATTACTCATTCCATCAATTTTCCACTTTAAATGATTTATCAGATTTCTTCCATGATATGATACTAGATATTGTTGCAAATATCCCCGAAACACCAGCATATATTCCTGTGGGTTTTGATCTTGAGACCATAGCAAATATCGCTCAAGAGCAAGGCTTCACTATTGATGATAATAACCAAGTTGTGTTAACCTCTCAAGATGTAACTTTTAAAGTTGATATAAGTAGAAATACTGTCCTAGCTGAAATGACTGACTGTACAAACTGCCCGCAATCCTGTAAAGTAACTAGAAATTTGTGTATTGTTATTTCTGATAAAGGCTTTTCTACAATTAAAGGATTAGGCGATTTACGGATACTTTCTGTATTATTTGCAATAAAAGATGGTTCAATTTTCTCGATTAAAGGTGGAAAACCGAATGAGGATTTAGAAGTACAGCTTAGAGATTTACGAAATAAATTTAATGAAAAATGCTTGCACAAAAGATAGCGAAAAAAGAAAGAGTTTTAGACGGTTTTACCCGTCTAGTTTTTGAATTATTCCTTTAATAATCCTTTTTCTTTTAGGAATGGTTTTAAGACATCCATTAAATCAGGATGACCTATTTCCTCTAGGTCATATTTTACCCTTAAGGATTCATGTTTAATGTTTATAAGACGAGCAAGATTTATTGGTGTACCAACTAACACTAGGTCACAATCAATAGCGTTGATTGTTTTTTCTAACTCATCAATTTGCTTCTTACCATAACCCATTGCTGGTAAGATTATTCCTAAATGATTGTATTTTTCAAAAGTATCTTTTATTGATCCTACTGCGAAAGGTCTTGGATCAATGAGCTCTTTTGCACCAAATTTCCAAGCAGCAACAGCACCAGCGCCAAATTTCATTCCGCCGTGTGTTAAAGTAGGACCATCTTCTACAACAAGGACTCGTTTACCTCTGATTTTCTCATACCCTTCAACAGTCAAGGGTGATGCACCATCAATGACAGTTGCTTTTGGATTATATTGAGCAATGTTTTCTCTAACAGTTGCTATATCATCTCTATTAGCAGTTGTCATTTTATTAATTATAATAACATCAGCAGTGCGTAAATTGACTTCTCCAGGATAATAGCTTATTTCATGGCCCGGTCTAAGAGGATCAGCTACAACGATTTCTAAATCAGATTTGTAGAATGGGAAGTCGTTATTTCCACCATCCCAGATAATAATATCAGCTTCTTTTTCTGCTTCACGTAGGATTTTTTCGTAATCAACACCTGCATAAAGAATGATATTATTGGTGATTAGTGGTTCATATTCTTCTCGCTCTTCAATTGTACATCGATATTTATCAAGATCTTCTAATGTACCATATCTTTGACAAGCTTGTGAATTTAGATCAGGGTCATAAGGCATTGGGTGTCTAATAGCAACAACCTTTAAACCCATTTTTGACAAAGTGACAGCTATTTTTCTAGTTGTTTGGCTTTTGCCACAACCGGTTCTTACAGCACAAATTGAAATCACAGGTTTTGTTGATTTCAAAGATGTCTTCTTCTTACCCATCATCCAGAAATTAGGCCCTAATGCCATGACTTTGGATGCGAGATGCATGACATAATCATAAGGCAAGTCACTGTAAGATAATACGCAGACATCAGCCTTTGTCTTTTCGATAACTTCAGCTAAATTTTTTTCGTCATAAATTGGGATGCCTTTTGGATATAACTTTCCAGCTAATTCTTTGGGATAAGTTCTTCCCTCAATATCGGGGATTTGAGTTGCAGTGAAGGCTACAACTTCATAATTTTCATTATCCCTAAAATAGGTGTTAAAATTGTGGAAGTCTCTTCCAGCAGCTCCCAATATGATAACTTTTGTTGATTCCATTGGATAATCACTTCACAATGATTTTTATATATATTATAAATATCAAGATTTCACTCGAAACTTGATTTCATACTTATTTATTAAATGGTCGGTCGCTTCAGAAATGCAATTAAAAGACCAAATTTAAGGTTTTTTCATCTACAAATTCAACCTTTCCCATAAAAAATAAAAGATAAATGCTCAAATTGTAGAGATGGTTGTGATATATTGGTAAGTGCAGATACAGAAACGAAGGAAGCAATTATAAAAACGCTTCAAAAAACAGGTGCCTTGAAATTTGGAGATTTTACTCTTGCATCAGGTGCTAAATCGAAATACTATATCGATCTTCGGATTATTCCTAATTTTCCAGAGGAATTTGACAAGATAATTAGCCTTGCGGTGGAATATATCAAGAATAAAATCACAGATATCGAAGGGGTTGTAGGAATTCCTTTAGCAGCAATACCCTATGGAACATTGATTGCTAATAAATTAAAAAAACCATATTATATTTTACGAAAGGAACCAAAAGACCATGGATTGAAGAAAATGTTAGAAGGTGAAATACAAAAAGGTCAAAAAATCCTCCTAGTGGATGACCTTATCTCGAGTGGGTTTAGCAAGGTTTTTGCAATTGAAGCTTTAAGAGATGAAGGAGCAACTGTTACTGATTTATTTGTATTCGTTGACCGAACACCTGATGGTCTAGGTGAATTCGAAAAAGAACAAAATATTACTGTTCATTATCTAATAAATGCTAAAGATATCCTTGATAAAGTGAAACAATAGATGAAGAAAATGTCTAAGAATTCAAGCGAAAAATCTGCTGTTGTTCTCTTAAGTGGAGGATTAGATTCAACAGTTTGTTTGTGGTGGGTTAATAAACAACATTATACTCGAGTTGATTGTTTAACGTTTGAGTATGGTTCTAAAGAAGAAGTTGTTTTAAAGCAGGTTACAAAAAGATTAGGGATTCTTGCTAAAGTTGATCATCATGAGTTTGTTTCTCTTGAATTTTTAGCTAATTTTTCAAAAAGAGCTGGTAGTTCATTAGCTCAAGGTAGTGCAAATGAATTACCTAAATTATCTGAGAAAGAGTTAGATGATTTTACAGCTAGCATAGCTAGTGCAAAATCCGTTTGGATACCGGCAAGAAATTTAGTTTTCTTATCTATTGCTGCTGCTTATTCAGAGATTTTAGGTAATGATGTTGATATTATTACAGGTTTTAATTTGGAGGAAGGAACTACTTTTCCAGATAATACTAAGGAGTTCATTGATGATTTTACTAAAACTGCTGAAAGAGGTGTATTGAATGCTCGGGTGAAAATCATCAGTCCATTAGTTGGTATGACTAAAACTGAGATTGTGCTTTTAGGTAAAGAGCTATCAGTACCCTTCAATTTCAGTAATTCTTGTTATAATCCTCAAGGATTTAATAAGGATCAGTATCCTATTCACTGCGGAGAATGTGAAAGCTGTCTTCGTAGAAAACGAGGATTCATTGAAGGGTTAGAAAAAGACCCTACAATCTATGCTTCTAAAGAGAATCAATAAAAACAACTATTGTAATAATAATCTAATGAGGGTATAAATAATTGAGCGATATAGAAATTACTGATGTCGATGATATAGCTGAAGAAGATGGTGAAACAATTAAAGGTTATATTGTTGAAATTTTCAGTTCATTTCAAGGCGAAGGTGGGTCCGTTAGAGGATCTTGTTTTGGAAGAAGGCAAATCTTCATTCGATTTGCAGGTTGCCCCTTAAATTGTGTTTGGTGTGATTCCGCTCGTTCAAGAGACCCGAAATATCCTGAATGTAGGGTTGAATCAATACCAGGATCGTGGGAATTTAATACCTATAAAAACCCAGTAGATGAAGATTTTGTAATTGAGCAAGTCCTCAATCTCGCAACAAAAGATTTTCATTCTGTATCATTAACTGGTGGGGAACCAGCTTTTCAAAAAGAATTTTTCAATAGAATCGCTAATAGATTGTATGATCTTGAGATTCCAATCTTCCTAGAAACCAATGGTTATTATCCGGAAAGAATTGATGAAGTCGCACCTTTAATCAGTTATGCTTGTGTTGATATCAAGGATCGTAGTGCTAAAAGTGTTAAGAATAGTGAATGGGAGAAATTAGTAGATAAAGAATTTGAGTCAATTAGTATTTTAAATTCGCATCCCGTAAAGGTTTTTGCAAAATTGGTTGTAACGGATGATACTTTACTAGAGGATGTTCGTATGTATGCTGATAGATTACGGGATATTGTTGTACCTATTGTGATTCAACCTGTAACCCCTTTAGGTGATGTTAAACCAATCTCAACCAAGAAATTATTTGAAATTACCGAAACAATTGCAGAAGTTTTACCAACAGATCTTTTTGGTATCTCAATTCAAAGTCATAAGATATTTGAGTTATTATAAAATTAGATCTCTAGTAATCCTTCAATTTTTCTCACATAACCATCAGCATCAAATTTTCTTTTCAAACCATTAGCATTCATATACCTTACTTTACCAAAAATAGGTCGCTCTTTCCAGGGTCGATCATGTTTGCCAAAACACCAAGCAACTCCTGTGAATCCATTTGGATCTCTGCCATCAAGCTCGTATTTATTGTTCAAATAAATGGCGATTTTATAGGCATCTGCTGGGTTTTCGGTCCACTCGAGTATTTTCTTGCCCCAATACATTCGCATATAATTATGCATTTTCCCAGTAATTATCATCTCTTTTTGAGCAGCATTCCAATATGGGTCATGAGTTCGAGCTTCTTCAAATTCAGCAAGTGAATAAATGTACTCCCTTTTATCCTTTGTATGTTCTTCTAAAGTTAAACGAGCCCAATCTGGTAGATTCAAACTTTGATAGTTGTTATAACCCGAATTGTAAAAAACAAAATTTATACTTAATTCTCTACGCACAATTAGTTGTTCAATAAAATCATCTTTTGCAGTTCCTTTTGTTTTCATAATTTCTAATGCTATATACAAAGGTGAAATCTGTCCAAAATGTAAATATGGACTTAGATTTGATTGATAATCTACTGTCGGATTATTTCTCATGTTCTCATATTTCTCTAACTTTTCATTAATGAATTCAGTTAGATTTTTTGTAGCATAGCTAATACCCCCATGGTAATAGTCTACTTTTTTCACCGAATGGTCTATTTTTAATCTAGAAATAATATCGCTAATATTACTTAGGTTTAGTGATTTAAAATTAAAATCCAAAGAGGATTGGTTCAAAATTCTTTTAGAGAGGGGAGCTAGATATGTCTCTAGCTTCTTAGTAATCTTTGGTCTAATAGTATAAGCAGCAAATTCTTCCTTATCAGAGATTTCTTCAACAGGAACAACAGTATTACTTTCAACTTGGATTAAAGGACAATCTACCTTTCCAGAGAGATACCTGCGCCATTTCTTTTCAATTGCTAAATATCCTCTATCAACAATAATTTGTATAGCTTCATTAGCTAATTTTTCTATCCCTAATTCAGGTGATTCTTGCCTAATTATGAATTTTATTTTTCTCTTTGTTAATGCTAATTCGACTTCTTTTAGTCCTTCGAGTAAAAAATAGAAATGTCTATCATTGGCTTCAGGGAAAGTATCTGTTAAACCAAAATAAACAATTAACGGTTTTTGTAATTCATTAGCTTGTTGAATAGCAAATTCTAATGCATGATTATATTCAGTTCTTTGTGATGATTGCATCCAATAAATTACTAAATTACCTTTCGTATTAAGTGAATTACTATTTAATAGTTGGATCCTTTCCGATTGAAGCATGAATTTTCAACTTCTAATATTACTAATGTGTTTGATTATTATTTTGGTTAAAATTCTTCGATTTTTTAAAAATTAAACTTTTATTACAACAAAACTTCAGTAAATCAACTATAATTATTAATAACTCCAAAGATGTTGTTAATATTAATCAAATTCTTCTATTGGAGGAGATATTTCATATGGAAGGAATACGTGAAACAACAGATATAAAATATCCAAAATTACGAAGATTTAATGGTATAATGGGTGCCTTGCATTTGATCCAAGGTACATTTATGATTATTGCTAGCTTTGTTATACCAGGTGTCAAAGATGCCAAGCTAGCATTTAATACTGATTTCTTGACTTTTGTGCCAAGTGAGGGATTAGTTTCAGATTTGCAAGAAACTGATGCTATAGTACCAATTGCTGCTTTAGCTGCAACATTTCTATTCATATCTGCTATAGCACATTTCATGACAGTCTTACCTAGTCTAAATGATTTCTATAATAAGAAACTTGCAAAAGGAATCAATTACTTTAGATGGTTTGAATACGCCTTAAGTTCATCAATTATGATAATGATTATTTCAATGCTTTTCGGTATAAATAATCTTGCAGCAATAATTGCTGTGATAGGCTTAAATGCTACAATGAACTTAATGGGTTTAATGATGGAAATTCATAATCAAACCACTGAAAAAACCGATTGGACCGCATTTATCATTGGTACCTTTTCAGGTATTATTCCTTGGGTTTTAATCTTAATCTATATGCTTGCAAGTGGTAATACCGGTGATATTCCTTGGTTCGTTTGGGCAATCTTTGGAGGATATTTCTTCTTCTTCTGGACATTCCCAATAAATATGATACTACAATATGCCAAAGTCGGTAAATGGAAAGATTATCTATTCGGTGAACGAGGATATATCATTTTAAGCTTAGTATCTAAATCATTGTTAGCTTGGTTAGTTTTCGGTGGAACTTTTCAACCATAATAAATCCAATTAGGATTTATTTTCTCTTTTTTTCTTTCTTTTGTAACTTTTCTCTAGCTAACCGTTCTTTTTTGTATTTCTTTAGCATTAGTTTGTCTAATTGTTCATCAGTTAATTCAGGTGGTTTAAGTAATGGTTCTGGATGTTCAACCAATTCCTTCAAAATATCAACAGTTGGTCCAGTATAAATTCCACTAGCTATTCTATCATCAATACTAATTCTTACGTTCATAGCTTCTTTTACTTCAATCTCGCCTGACTCTTGATTGACTATAGCTGCTTTGTGAATTTTCCCCATAATTAGTAATAAACTTGCAGTTCCTAATTCAAAGGGGTGGTGGTACACAGCATCTACTCCAATTGACCCTAAATGACCTATAAAAGCTGTACAAAACAAAGGCATATCTTTAGTTATAGAATAAAGCGGTAGATTATGTTCATCCATCCATCTAGCAAACCAGAAAATAAAACGAATCAAAAATCTCGGTAAACCACCAAAAAATTTGATGTCTTTTTCATTGGGGTTTTCACCATATCGCGCTTCATTTATATGTTTACTAATGATTTTTTGAACTGATTCCAAAGTATCAAATGGATCCAATTCTATCATAGCATTGACTTCCTCTCCTTGCTCAGTCTTATCTTTATTAACAACAAAAGAAAAGATAATTTGGTTTCTTTGCCATAAACGACGACCTGAGACAAATCGATTGACTTTTGGTCTTAATGCTACTGCTCGAGTACATGCTGCTAAAAAGATTTGAAATAATGTCAGTTTATCATCTTCACTTCGATTTTTATTATATTCTTCTAAGAATTCAAAGGTGTGTGTTAAATCAATTAAGGTGTCATAATAAATTATACTTTCATTTCTACCATGCATAATATGAAACTCTAACTCTCGAAATTTTGTTGTTTTAACTAGTTCAGCATCTGGTCTTCTGGGCATAATTATCACATCAATTTTCACTAATTTCTAAATTAAAGCTGTATAAATCATTCGTTTAAAATCAAAAAAGAGAAAGGAAAAAAAGAAAAAAACAACAAAAAATGAACTTAGTTCAATTTTTGTAATTTAATTATATCTGGCATTGAGGCTTTAATTTTCAAACGTTTTGCATTGTAAAGTTTCAAACCTGAAACTTCTCCTTGCATTAATGACATGAAATCATCAGTTGTCATCTCATAACTGATTTCAGGATTTTCAATCTTACCTTTTACAGGTTCTTCAGGTTGACCATCAATTAATTTGAGATACCAATAATCTTGGGTGTCACTAAAGAAGTATTGCATTGTTTTATTCCAGCCTTTGAAATGCCGAGCAAATTTCTCACTTGTCAATTTATTACACAAGTTGTTAATTTCATCTCTTATTTCTTCATCTGATACCATTTTGAAAAATCTCCTGTAATTTTATCCATATTCAAACCGGATACCTGTACCACCATTTGGTTCGCCAAAGATTACCGCATCGAATTCACAGATGTTCCAGCATGCACCGCATTCTGCGCAATCCTTCAAGTTTTTAGGTCGATAGATGTCACCATCTTTTATCCAAACATTTCTTGTGCAGAATTTTGCACAGTCACCGCAACCAGAGCATTTTTCTTCATCTACTTTTATAAATTCGCCAGTTTTTCCAGGATAGTAATCAACTTTCATTTCTAATTTCATTTTTTACCCCTCATTTTATTGTAAATGTCTACTGATTCAGAACCAACTTGTCTATAGGGTTGAATGAACTCATAGAAGTCTTTAGCTTCTTGTATCAGGCTCATATCACCTTCATCTGCTCCTTTCATCCAGTTAGTGTGGATTGCATTACTGATGAATCCACCACCAATGCAAACATTTTGCATTATTTCAGTAATCTCGTCATCTGATCTTGACAAAATAGAGCGTTTGTTCAAATCTGCTACGTATCTGAAACTTTGTAAGAACACATTATCGTTATATCTACTCATATAGTGCTCTTCTAAGAATTCAGCTGAGAAATCATTTGCTTCAATAGCTTTCGCAGCAGCTTCCGCAGCATATATTCCTGTAAACATAGCTTCAACCATGCCTTCACCTAAGAATGGTATTACAAAACCACCAGCATCACCAGTGAGAATTAAACCATCTTTTGTTCTCTTTTCGATGGCTTCATCATGTTCAAGATGTAAACCCCAAGCTACAATTTTGCCACCTTCAAGTTTTTGTTTTACAATTGGTACGTCTAAGAAATTTTGCATATAATCATTTACGGATTTAAAATCACCATTTAGAAGATTTTCATCCATGTATCCACCAGTTCCTAAAGTGACTACATCTTTCTTTGGAAAGATCCATGGCCAAGTTTTATATTGAGCTCCAGGGGCTAGGAAATAGTAGATTGAATTTCCAAATCTTTCCGTAACTAATTTTTCACCTAAATGCACTGCCAGGGTAACATAGAGAATCATGTTTTGACCCTTTCGTTTTGGTATTAAACCAGCTTTTCTACCCACAATCGAATTTACTCCTGCAGCATCGATGATGACTTTTCCATAATATTTCTCGTTTGCATCAGTAACAACGCCTTTTACGACACCATCTTCTTCAATGATATCAACAATCGTTGTGGAAAGCTTGACTTCTGCTCCTGCTTTCTTCGCTTCTTCAGTATGCCAAGCATCGAATTCATCTCTTCTTATTGATAGAAGAATCAGTCCTTCTCCAGGTGTTTCACGAAACATCGTTGTTCTTTCTGGGGTGATCATGTAAGAGGTCATTTCAGTTATTTCTCGTTCAACTGGACCAGCCATAACATAATGCAAATCAGGATCTACCAAAGCAGCCATGTTTAAACATGTGCCTGAAACATTTTTTTCACCTGGTACACGTGATTTTTCTAAAAGGAGAGTTTTTAAGCCTAGTTCTGCAGCTTTTTTCGCTGCAGCAGGTCCGGCACAACCAGCGCCTACTATAATTACATCATAGTTGTCTTTACTCATAGCTGTAACAGCTTCCATTGCTAGCAATTATTAACAAAACCACAGAGTGGTTTCAATAGTTCCAATATATTGTCGGAAATTTGATTTACTACATCTTTTATGGATTTATAATTTTTTTTGTTTTATTTAGTAAGCAATTAGTTTTTTATAAATAATAACTAAAAATAAAATGAAGATTATGGTGATAGTATGATTCGCAATCAATGGTATGCAGTTCTTAATTCCAAGGAACTCAAAAAAGGCAAGGTATTAGGAGCCACTAGATTAGGCGAGAAATTAGTTTTTTGGCGTGATAATACTGGTGAGATTGGTTGCGTTTTTGATAAATGTACTCATCGTGGTGCAGCATTAAGCAAGGGAAAGGTTCTTAGCAATAATAAAGTTCAATGCCCTTTTCATGGTTTTGAATATGATAAAACAGGTAGGGTTACAAAAATTCCTGCTATAGGTAAAAATACTCCTGTACCAGAGCGATTTAAAGTTCATAGTTATCCTGTTATGGATGCTCATGGTTTCATTTGGCTCTGGTGGGGTGAAGAAAGAGACGAATATCCCCCAATACCATTCTTTGAAGATATAGATGATAAATTCAAATATGATACTTTTATTGATTCATGGCCTGTACACTACTCACGAGCAATAGAGAATCAATTAGATGTTCTTCATTTGCCCTTTGTTCACTACAATACTATTGGTCGTGGTTGTAGAACACTTGTTGATGGTCCGATAACTAAATGGACAGATAATGAATTACAAGTTTGGGTCTACATTAGACAAGATGATGGTTCTCAACCTATTAAAGCAGAAGACTTGCCAACTCCAACCAAAACTTCTTTACTACATTTTAGATTTGGGAATATCTGGCAAAATCGATTAGCTGAGAATTTTAGGATTATGGCGGCTTTTGTTCCTGTTGATGAAGAAAATAGCTTGATCTATTTACGTATTTATCAGAAATTCTGGCGTTTGCCTATCTCCGGATGGTTCATCACTAAACTAGCTAATAGATTTAACAGAAAGGTTCTCCATCAAGATAGATCTGTAGTTATCACTCAACAACCCAAAAAATCGGCATTGAAAATGGACGAGAATCTTGTTTCTGGTGACAAGCCAATTATTGAATATAGAAAGCGAAGAGAAGAGCTTAAGAAACTAAACAATAAAAATCAGTAACTTAGTTTCTAATCTTTTCACACTTTTTCTTTTAATTTTTTGAGCAAAAGTAATAAGACTAATTAATCATATTTTTAGTTAGGATTAAAGAAAGGAGTAATTTCATCTATGGATCCATTAGTTTTTGCATGGGCTCTTATAGGTCCTGTAGTTTCTTTAACAATAGCTTTTCCAATAACAGTTATTTGGAAAGACAATAGTTTAGTAGATATTGGCTGGGTTCTTGGGTTTATGTCCATGGCTTGGATATCTTATATCTTTAATGGATTAAACTATGGTAATTGGTTTGCTGTAAGACAACTAACAATAACAATCTTAGTAACTATTTGGGGCATAAGATTATTAACACATTATATCGTTCGTAAAATAATTCGAAAGGTAGAGGATAAACGATTTGCTAAATATCGAGAAGAATGGCCAAAGTATTTCTATTTAAAAACTATTTTAATTATCTTCCTACCACAAATATTCCTTGTTTACATAATTGGCTCTCCAGTTGTTTTTGCTAATTCAATAATTGATACTCAACCTATTAGCACATTGGGATTGATTCTATTAATTATAGGTGGAGTAGTCTGGTTGGAAGGATTTATTATTGAAACAACAGCAGATTATCAATTAATGCGCTTCAGAAAGAATCTTGAAAATAAAGGAAAAATCCTCAATAAAGGTATTTGGCGCTATTCACGTCATCCGAATTTCTGTGGCGAATCAGAACAATGGTGGGGGATTTTCATCATTGCTATATCATATGCCTTTTATAATTATCCTACTTTTGATATAGTAAACATGGTTGTAGGTTGGGTGACAATAATAGGACCTATACTACTAACATTTACTTTATTGAAATTTTCAGGCATTCCAACTGTTGAAACAGAAGGCATACTCAAAGGCCGAGAGGGTTACGATGAGTATCTTCAAACAACTAGTAAATTTATACCATGGTTTCCCAAAAAGAAAGAGAATGATTCAAGTTAATCTTCTCATTTTTTCTTTTTTCCGTAAATTTCTGCAGATAATGTTAATTTTTTAAGGGTAATTGCTACATTTACTTGTACTAAATAAATACTGACAATTTAATAAGATTTAATTAGTGTATAGTAAAAATACACATAAACAAATTACATAAGTGAGGTTGCTTAAAACGACAATTTTTTGTCCTAGCTGCGGAACTGCTAATCGCGATGATGCGGAAATGTGCACAGAATGTGGTAGTGTTATCCCTAGAATGACAGAGGATTCTGTACAAAAATCCGCACTAGACAAAGAGCCAATAGCAACTGATTTTAATATTACAGCTATTTCAGATGATTTCGGTATAGATGTAGCAGAAATTCCTCCTCCGCCACCTGATCAGACACCACCACCACCAGCTTATCAAGGATATGCATATAGTGCTTATACTCCTAGTGGTAACAAGAAGATTTGTGAACGTTGTGGAACTGTTTTACGTGCTGATGCATCACAATGCCCAGGATGTGGAAATACCTATCAAACACCTACAGCAACAAACCCTTCTTATGGTATTCCTCCTCCTCCTCCTCCTCCTTCATCCAGTAGCTCACAAGCACCAACTCCTTACTCACCTAGACCACCTCAAAATAATAGTAGCTCTGAACCAATTGTTAAACAACCACCTAAAATAGCCAAGTGTGCCAAATGTGGTGCAATTGTTTATGATTATGAATCTAGATGCAGTAATTGTGGTAGAATTCTTTCCGTACCAACAAAACAAAAGCTCCCTCCACCACCCCAACTACCACCCAAACCTCAAGATGTTTCCGCACCAACTCCCCCTGGAGCTGCGCGTTGTGGTAAGTGTAACGCAATAGTTTATCCACATCAAACAACTTGTCCAAAATGTGGCAAAGTCCTCACTCCTGCTTCACCTATTGCCAGAGGGCAAAGCCAAAGGATATCAAGGTGTAAGCGATGTAGTCACATTGTTTATCCTACAGACACTGTCTGCCCAAATTGTGGCCGAAAATTAGATCCAGTATCATAATTTGCTAATCATTTCTTATTGTTAATTGTAATTCCTTAGAGAGCAATTTTTTGGTGTTATCACAAATAGCCATTTCAAGGTGATTTACATCAATTTTATATCGTCTAGCAGTATTGGGTAACAAAGCACTTTCTAAAGATACAAGACCATCCCCTTGAGTAAATTCTGGAATCAGTTTTTTATCAAATAACGTTAAGACCCTTTTGGGATAGGCTATCCATTGATTCATTTTTTCTTCTTTATTACTTATTTTCTGGTTAGCTAATTCTGTTATTTTTTGAAAAATGTTCATATAATTATCAGGTGTTGCACGTTTGTATATAGTCCAGTTATACAAATGAGCAAATGTTGGGCAGGTCCCACCTGCAACAACATATTCAACAGTTGGATTTTTTTCTTGGTCATTTAGATTCTTCAAGTACTCATTGTTGTTTGATAATTGCTCATAATTTATATCTTGGGCTTTTCTTGATCCAGTAACATCCCAAAAGTTCTTCAAATTAGTATCATTAAGAATTTCAATAATTGGTTGTTTTGGGAATTTAAAATTAACAAGTGTTGAACCTTTGTGTGGTGTAGATAACGTAATCACTTTTGAAACATCAGTATTTGGTGTTAAATCAAGAAATTTTCTAATACAAATCCCACCTCTTGAATGCCCAACTAGTACTATTTTTTTTTCACCATAAATTTTCTTTATTGCTTTTAGTAATACTTCAATTTCTTTTGCTGAAGTGTCAATATCACCAAACGGATCAATTTGTGAATAGGTCAAAACTTCATATCCTTTTTTCATCAAATATTGAAAAACCCCTTCCGGATTAGCAAGTGGTGATATTGTAGTAGCAAATGGCAAATACATGTGACTTGAAGGTTGCTTTGAATGCCAGCCTAAGTCCTTTGGTTTAGGGTCAGTATGATAATCTCTTAACCAACCAAATGTACCAAAAAAAGGGTCCAACCAAAGCCATTTTGATGAACCATAACCATGTATAAGAATAGTTAAAACCTTATTTTCACTAGAAGGCAAAGCATTAGTAACAATATCCTCTCTTTTTAGAAATGATTTTAATTCATCTTGAGCACTAACAGCTTCTAAATCCTCAATTACAGGAGATGTAGGAACCTGGGGCTTTTCTTCAGTTTCAATTATTTTTTTTGGGATAAACATGGTTTAACACATATACTTCTTCTTACTTTATATAGACTATTTTGACTCAAAGAAATAAAATATTCGTTTTTGTGTCGAATCATTTTTGAATAATTAAATAATTCATATTTAGAAAATGATTCCTTTAATTGTTATTGGGAGTATTACCGAAGATATCATAATTACTCCTCATGAGCAGCCTAAACATTTCATCGGTGGTGTGCCTATCTATGCAGCAGCCACTGCTAAAGCTTTAGGTCAAACTATCGGAATCGTCTCAAAAGTAGGTACTGACTTTCAATTAAAAAATCTTAAATTAATTAATTCTCTAGAACCCGATTTGAATGGTTTTAAAATTACTGGACAACATTCTATGAGATTTGAAAATAAATACAATCGCAAAGGGAAACGTTCTCAAAAAATACTCTCAATATCTGATAAAATCACTATTAAAGATATACCAGATATTTATTCTAATGTTCCTTGTGTGCACCTTGGCCCTGTATTTAATGAGCTTGATGAAACCTTCATCGATGAAATTAGACCAAAGTATGATCTTATTTCACTTGATGGCCAAGGTTTTACTCGAAGTCATGATAAAAATCACGAGAAAGTAATCCTGAAACCGTGGGAAAATTATGAGGATTATTTGCCTAAAATAGATATTTTGAAAGTCGATGATTTGGAAATTAAAAGTATTACCGCAACGAATAATTTAGATAAAGCCATTGATAAAGTTCTAGATACAAAAATAAAATTATTAGTGATAACATTAGCTTCTGATGGGGCAATAATTTATTCTAATAATGAACGGTTTGATATTCCTGCAATACCCACAAAGGTTGTTGATGAAACCGGTGCAGGGGACACGTTTATAACAGCATTTTTGTTGGAATATTTACGCACAAAAGATTGTTATTACTCAGGTTTAGTTGCTGCAACTGCAGCATCCTTTAAAATAGCTACCTCAGGTCCATTACCAACTTATAGTCGTGAGGATATTATTGTTAAATTAAAATCAATTCAGCCAGAATTTGAAGATAAATAGAAAGTATTCATACATTGTCTTATTTTTATTCAGTTACCTTTTTCAAATAGTTCATACTAATCAAAGATTAGATTACTCAAGGTGATTCAATAATGACTGAAGATTATGATTATAGACTTGAAGATCCAAGTGCTGATAGGATAGATGAAATAGTTGATACTAAGATTTTTGTTGCCCAAGCAGCTATGACAGAAGCTGAAGCCAAAGAATTATTTGAAAAAGAAAAAATTGAGATTTTTAAAGGCTTTTTCAAACGTCCCAAAGAAGAAGAAATAGAAATTAAATCTATTAAACGAAGTTTTGAACCATATCTGATTATAGGTGGAGAGTATGAAATCAGATATTTAACAGAACAAACTTATGACATAGATTTGAATGATGATGCTGTTTCAGTATTCATTCTTGGTGAGGAAATCATGGTTCCTCGTAAAGAGGAAACTGAAGAGATTGAGGTAGAAATCAAGAAGAAGAAATCTGGTTTCTTTGATAATCTCTTTTCAAGTGGTAAGAAGGAACCTAAAACAAAACCTGAATTACAATTGAAAGGCATTGAGCATGTTTATACTAAAAAAGAAATTAAAGAGGCACAAAATTATAAAGGGAAATCTATCAATCCTGAAAAATTATTTGATACTCCACTAACTGAAGTATCTCAAAGCTTTTTCCAAAATGAAGGTGCTGTTATTCCCAAGGAATATATCGATATGGATAGTTTTGTTACCAATATAATTGATACTTATGCTGAACGTCCTGAAATAGCTCAAAGAGTTTTATTTGAAAAACTCAAGATTATTGATAAAAAAATCTTGTTTTATCCTCTATTCTGGGCTGAAATGATCTATAAAGGTTCAAAAACAAAGAATGTTCGACTTGATGTTGCATCAAAATCAATAGAAGAAGAAAAAGGTACTATTTATGCTCCTCCTCCTGATGTTAAACCAACAGCTACTGAATCACAAATTGAAGCTGGACATTGTCCTGAATGCTGCTCGCCAATAGAAGCTGATGATGTTTATTGTGAAAAGTGCGGTGTTAAGCTATAAAATAAAAAAATTAGAATTAAGATTTCTTTTCTCTTAATTCTAATATACCATTTTTCTCATAGTATTCCATCATTTTCATCAAATATTCGATATTAGTTTTACCAATATCATATTTAACCAGATTTGATATTTCAGCTACTGTCCTATCTCCATCGATCCAAAAGGCAGCTGATTCCATTATAGGCCTCATGCCTTTGAATTGCTTATTCATCTCATTAAGAGCAATTTTTTCTTCTAAAGTTTGATCATCTAATTGCAGTCCTGTTATGGGTCCACGATATTTTTTCTGTGGAATGATTTTTTCAGCTTTCTTTTGATATTCGTTTGTTTCATCTTCTTCCAATTCAGGTGTCTTTACTATATCCATTTTTAATGCTTGAGCCAATTTTTCGATTGTCTTCTTTACTTGTAAATACTCTGATTCAGCATTTTGATGAATGGTTTTTATTATATCCTTGATTAATTCTTCAATTATTTTTTCTTCATCTTTTTTCAAAACAAGTTTCTTTACTGATTGCACTGTTTTTATTTGAATCTCTGTTTGATAATTATATCTATTTTTCAAATCCTTTAGAAATTCATAAAATATTTTCTCATCTTTTTCTTCCTCAAGATTCGAGCTTAAGTCATTCATCACTTTTTTACTAAATTCTGCTAATCTAATAGTACTTTTAGCACCTATCTCTTTAGTGATCCAGATCATTTCTGGTAACTCAGCATTTGCTAAGAAAAAGCAATAGGTTGCTGTTAATCTGCCCACAATATCAAGCATATGTGGTGAAACCTTTTCCATGCTATCTTCCCCTGTATGATAGTATTTATCAGGCCATTGTATAAACATCGGTGTTCCAATACCAACATCTGGAAAACCTAATATTGCGTGGTCTGAACCTCCTGAAAATGGTTGATCATTAGCAAATTTGAAGCTAGCTGCATACCCACCAACATTTTGGAAATTCTTTATCTCTTTACTTGTTTCATTTAACATTGTACTCAATACATCATTCACATATGATGGGAAAGAATCGTGTGTTTTTTCCATAACTAATGTTCTCCCCCCACCAATTGATTGGTCAGCACCTACCATATCAAGATTTATGCCAGCAACAAATTTGTCTATTTTTTCTTCGTTTGAAGCGAGATAACAAAATGACCCAGTATATTCAGCCATTAATAAAAATCTAATGCTTCTTTTTGGTTGTTCTAAGATCCCTTTTTGAATTAATGATTGTATCGTTCTAGCAACTTCTATTAATGTGCCACAACCTGAAGCATTATCAATTGCTCCTGGTTTAGGGTGACATAAATGAGCAACTGCGATAATCTCTTGGTTTTGTTCCTTACCAGGTATGAGAAATTCAACTACTTCCATTTCACCATCATAGAATTTTGATGAGATATTCGCCTTAACTAAAACCTTCTTTTTCTCACTCTTCTTATCTTGTTCCTTAGAATTATTGATTTCAATTTTTTTGATTAATTGTCGTAAATTCTCGCCTTCTTCAGCTGATAGAACAAACCCTAAAGCATCGCCTTCCAATCCTTTCCCACCATACCAAAATGAGGTATATCTGTGTGCCGATGGAAAATTAGAACGTGTTCGGTACGGAGGGAATTCACTTACAAGATCATAGATTATACCTAAAGCGCCCATTTCATTGACCACTAATAAACGTATAAGATCAAGATCGGGTTCATCGGTTAACACAAATTTATTTTTAAAGTCAAATTTCCTAATCTCTTTATCCGATAAGTCTCGAGGTAATACGACAACTTCTCCAATCAAACCTTCAGTAGGAGTAGCTTTTGATCTTTGTATTATTGAACATGGAAACTCAAAAAAACGACTTAATGTTTTAGCGCTTTCTCTTGGTTCTATAAGTTCAAGAGAAGCATTTTCAATTGACCATTCTTTCGGAACAAAACATCCCCAAAAGCTATTGTGTCCTTGTGCTGGATAAGAGTGAATTTTCACTGAGGGAATGTTATACTCTATTAACCTATTCTGACAATATTTTGCTGCAGCTCTAAATCCAGGTGATGATTGTATTCTATGAAAATTAGCTATACCACCAATAATCTCTTTTGCATTAACACCTGAGAATTCATCAACAATTTTTTTGTATATTTTTTGGAACATAATAGCTACATCATCGTTTTGTTGGTTAAAAATTTTCTTCAAAATACTTATCTAGTGAGTTATCTTAATTATCTACTGAAAAGGAAAGAAAAATAATCGCTTTTCATGATCATTTGTAAGGTGTCCGAAAATGGAAGACAATTATCTGACTTTATCTAATATTAATGGTCGCGATGATTTATATTATCCTGATCTAGATATCAACATCTCAAGAGTATTACCAACCGCTTTGACTTTATTCAACATGAAAATACCAAAAAGTCAAACGCTAAAATCGATAATGAATAGATTGCCATCATGGAAAATATTAGCTGAGTCAGAGATTAAAAATATTGTTTTAATAACCCTTGATGCTTTAGGTTTCAACCAATTTATGGAATACTCAAAGCTCATGAAAAAAAAGTTCAACACAAATGGCCACACAATATCATCGGTTTTTCCAACAATTACTAGTACATGCATATCATCAATTCAATTGGGTAGAATGCCTATTCATCATGGTATTGTGGGTCAAAAAATCTATTTTGAAGAAATTGATAATATTGTAGATACCTTGACACTAAACGCTAAATTTGGATATGCTAATCTTACTAGTGCAGGTGTTAATGTTAAGAAATGGCTGTGGTGTGATTACCCATTTAAAAATCAAGAATCTATAGATCATATAGGATTAATTGAAAGTTATTTGACCAATAAAGGTCTCTCAAACTTTGTTTATGAAAAACCTCATCAAATTGGTTATTCAAGCCATATTGATTGTTTTGCTGCTGCTCAAAGAATTTTGGAAACGCCAAGCTTACTTAAAACATTCTTGGATATTTACATTGGTTCAATAGATAGTATAACACATAGATACACTACTGATAGCCAAGCTTTAAAGGATGAAATAAACAATGTCGAATCTTTATTATTTGAAATGCTAAAACGACTTTCACCAGAGATACAAGCTCAAACTGCTGTATTTATTACTGCTGATCACGGTCAAGAAAATATCATCCCTGAAAATAGAATAGAAGTCACTAGCGAGGAAGAAAATGAGTTAGCTACCATTATGCGTGAAAGGGGAAGAAGTGGTAGAGTACTACATCTATATTCTCAAGAAGGGAAACAACAAGAATTAGCTGAGTGGTTCCGAGAAAAAATTGCTGGTAAAGGTATTGTTCTATTACCAAAAGATTATCCTAAATTTATGGGTGAAGGTGCTAATTCAACTCGAGTCATTGAACGAGTTGGTGATGTAATTGTTGTCATGGGAAAGAATGCGGCAATATTTTTTGGTCATACAGGCGAATATGATCCAGTGTTTAATCTTGGTTCAAATGCAACTCATGGTTCATTAAGTGAGGATGAACTACTTGTGCCACTGCTCTTTGGTAGAGTGGATGATCTCATATCCTAGAAAAAGAATAAAAAAAGAAAAAGAATTTAACACACGGTCAATAAACAACCGTGGTTAGTTACTAGCTTATTTCTTTTTACTAATTACAATTTCAATTGCTGAGACATTCGCTGTTCCACCCTCACTTCGTTCAATTTGCTCGGTGCTGATTTTAATATCTTTAATCACAGCATCAGTAACAAATCTATTACGAATAATTTCTGCAGTGTCAACAGCTCTGCTGATTGCTCGTCCTCTAGCTTTTAAAATTAAATCTTGGTTGCCTTCGTTTAATTGTGTAATACATGCAAGTACGTAACTCATAACTTGTTTAGATCCAATGAAGACAACGTTTCCGTCTGCTTTGGCTTTTGACATAATTTGTTCTCCTTTGTAGTCATTGTATATTTAGTAGTAGACTTTTCTCTATCTAATAGGCATATATCTTTTTCTGTTAATTCTTATGTTTTTTAACATTTTTTTGTTAAATTCTTTCTTTATTGGACTATAATTTCACAATCGCTAAAGAATTAATGAAAATAAAGAAAAGAAAAAAATCAATCAATAAATTAATTTTTCTCGATTAAAGATTATTGTTTTATTTCACTGAATGCTCTCAAAAGATTGAAATCTCTAATCATTCCAATAACATTTCCTTTTGCATCAACTACTGGAATTTGATATAATTGTTGTCGATGCATCTTCTTAGCTACATCGCTTATAGCTGCTTTACTGAAAGTTGTTATAACATTTTTTGTCATAATTTCTTTCACTGGAATATTAGGTAATATCAAATCTTTAGTATGTACGATAATGGTTGAGACTGCATCCCAGCTGCCTTCTTTTCCTTCACCAGCAGACATCTCATCTCGTTTTTCACTACCTATTGAATCAAAGAATTTTACAAAATCGACTACTGTTATAATACCAGCCATTTTTGCATTGTCATCAAAAATGATGGCTGATTCAGCACCAGAATAATACATAATTTTTTGACTTATTGGTAGTGGTGTCTCTTGCCAAATAGCTAAAACATTACTTGCCATATATTTCTCTATAGTTGATTCAGAGGAAGCTATTGCTATTACTTTAGAAATGATGTCACCAATAGTGATCATTCCCACTAATTTATCCTTTTCAATAACAGGGATTTGTCTGAAATTATTGTCCATTAGAGTCTTGATAACATCAGCTATTGGAGCACTTTTTGTTGTTGTCATTGGATTTCTTGTCATGAGAAGAGCTAGTTGTGTTTCAGAAGGTTTGTTAACAATATCTGTTTCTGTAATAATACCAACTAATTCCTTAGTTCCTTCTTTAACAACTGGGAAGCTAGTTAAATCCGTTTTACGAATTAATTCAAACAAATCATCTCTTGTACCAGGTACTTGTGCAACAACTGGTTCAGTATCCATTATATCAGCAACTTTCAAGATTCTTTCCTCCTAGTGAAGTAATGACAAATAATTAATTCATTATAATATAGTCATGTACTAGTAGAATTGTACATTTGTCTATTAAAAAGACTTTTTATAAGATTTTTCTTCTAAATCATATCTTTTTATCTATTAACACACTCTTGGAATCTGTTCACCAATGGGCTTTTCAATTATTCGATGTCCACCTACAATTGTCTTTGAGAAAACAAATCCTGGCCGTTCTTCTTTAACCTCTCCAATAATTACAGCCTTTTTGCCATTAGGTAATTCTTTTATGCTAGCTAATACTTCTTCGGCCTTTTCAGCTTTTACTCCTAAAAGTACTCGGCCTTCGCAGGTCACCCCTAATGGTTCCAAACCAAGCATCTCACTAGCAGCTTTTACAGCTGGATCGATTGGAATTAATTCATCTTCTAACCAAAGGCTTACTTTTGATTTCTCTGAAAATTCATTTAATGCTGAAGCAAGCCCACCTCTGGTGGGATCCTTCATTGCAACGACGCCACCAATTTTTAGTGCAGCATTAACAATATCTTGCACAGAAGCTACATCTGATTTTAATTCAGTTTCAAATGAAATGCCTTCTCTGCCAGCCATAAGAGCTATTCCATGGTCTCCAACTGTACCAGAGATTATTATCTTATCACTTGGTTTTAAGTTCGAATCTCTAATATCCAATTTGTCATCTTCAATTACCCCTATTCCAGCTGTTACTATAATCATTTCATCTAATGTTCCTCGTGGCATTACTTTTGTGTCACCAGCAATTATTGCTACACCGTTTTCCTCTGCTGTTTTTGCTAATGAATCAACTATTTTTTGTAGGTTTTTAACAGGAAATCCTTCCTCTATTATTATGCTTGAAAGTATTGCTAAAGGTTTTCCGCCCATAACACAAATATCATTTATTGTGCCAGTAATCGCTAATTTTCCTAAATCTCCACCAGGGAAGAAAATTGGATGTATAGTATGTCCATCTATTGATGTGACTATTCTTTGATTGCCAATTCTAATTGTAGCCCCATCATCTTTTTCATCTAAACCAATCCCATCACCGATTTTTCGATGGATAATATTCTTCATAACAATCTCTAAGAGCTCATCCATTTTCTTCCCGCCAGCACCATGGGCTAAATCAACAAATTCAATTGGCATTTTCATCAACTGTATTCTATATTTTATTTCAAATGAATTTTAGGGTTTAGTAACTATATTATAATTGCTTGTATTATTTAGAAAAAATGTTAGTTTGTTCTAGTTTAATATAAAACTCAAAATATTCAAATTAATTATATAGGCTATCATTCATGCCTTCTTTATTAATGGTGATTTATTATGGCTAATAAAATAAAAGTTTCACACATTCTAGTACCTAAATTTTCACAAGCGGAAGATCTCTTAAATAAACTCAAATCTGCTAGCTCCAATCAATTACCGAGTCTTTTTTCTAAACTTGCTCGAGAGAATTCTACGTGTTCCTCAGCTAATAAAGGTGGTAACTTAGGTGAATTTGGTAGAGGAAAAATGGTGAAAGAATTTGAGAAAGCCGCTTTCTCATTAGAAGTAGGACAGTTATCTGGCCTAGTAAAAACACAATTTGGGTATCATATTATTTTACGCACAGGTTAGCATTTTTTGCTAAACCTACTATTTTTTTATTAGATTGTAGAACAAAAAATGCTTGATATTTTAAAGTTGTATTTTTTTAAATATTTTAAGAGCCCTTTATGAACCAATGAACACACCCTACAGGACAGTTTTTAATCACTTTTTCAATATCCTTTTCCAATGCTTCATCAGTAGCATAGACTTCTGAGTATCCATCAGGAGTTAATCTAAAGACTTCAGGTAATGCATATACACATAAACTACAACCACAACATTCGTATTTATTTACCCTCGGAACCTTACTCATAATTTAACCCAACAAAATAGTTTTTTTCATATAGATAATTGAAGTATAACTTAACTCTTTCGCTTAAAAACAGGTAAAAAAATAATAAAATAATTAGAAAATTGGCGGAAAAAGAATGTTAAACAATTACTTAAAGATTGTTTAACATTTTTTCTCTATCTAATCATGACCTTTAATGAATCTTCTGAATCGTTTCTTGATTTTGGGTTCTTTCAATACCTCTTCTTGCAAAATGAGATATTTTTCATGCATTTTATCGGTATATTCTTCTGTTTCTGAAATAGGATACTTGTTAAAAAGGTGGCATCTAACTGTATGATGTGGAGCCACTTGCCTTAATTTTGGTGTCTCTGTTTTGCAGACTTCCATCGTATGAGCACATCGGGGATGGAATCGACATCCATCGGGAGGTTCAATTAAACTTGGAATTGCTCCAGGAATAATTGTCAAATCATCATCTTTACGAGTTTCTGGTTTTGGAATAGCACCTAATAATGCAATGCTATAGGGATGCATTGGATTTTTGAACAATTCAATTGTTGATGCATATTCTACAATATATCCTGCATACATTACTGTTGTGTAATCACAAAGCTCTGCAATAACACCAAGATCGTGAGTAATAAGCATAATGGACATATTAAACTCGTTTCTAATAGCTTTAAAGATGTTCAAAATTTGTGCTTGAATAGTAACATCAAGTGCTGTTGTTGGTTCATCAGCAACCAATAATTCTGGATTGCATGAAAGAGCCATAGCAATCATAACACGTTGTCTCATACCACCAGAGAACATAAAAGGATAATCGTCAACTCTATCAGCAGCGCTTGGTATACCAACAAGATCCATAATCTTGATTGCATTTTCTCGTGCTGTTTGTAAATCAACTTCTTGGTGCAATCTGATAGCTTCCATGATCTGGTCGCCAACAGTAAGAACTGGGTTTAATGAAGTCATCGGGTCTTGGAAGATCATAGCAATTTTGTTACCACGAATGGTACGCATTTCTGCATCAGATTTCTTTCTGAGATCTTCACCTCTAAACCAAACTTCACCTTCAAGGATTTTACCTGGGGGATCTGGAACGATACCCATTACGGATAATGCACTAACTGATTTTCCGCAACCAGATTCTCCTACTATACCAAGGGTTTTTGATTCGTATACTTTATAACTAACATTTTCAAGTGCTTTAACTACGCCTTCTTCTGTAAAGAAGTATGTTCTAATTCCTCGTACATCTAATAAGATGCCTTCTTCTTCTGGAGGGCGCATTTCATCTTCAAAAGATACATCGCTCATGGTTTCTATCTCCGAAACAATATCCGCCAATTTATTTTTTTATACTAAATATTAAACGCTTTTTATCAATTTAATTAATTTTTGATAAATGCTCTAATTATAACTATTTATTTATGTTAAGTAGTGGATAAATACTGCCTTAATTTAAAATAGTATCGTTTATTTTGCGGATTCAATTTTAAACTGATTTTGTTGATTTTTTTAATAAAATTGGTTAGTTTTATTCTTTTTAGTATTATTTATGTTAGCAATTTGGTTTTACTTTTCTTTCCCCATACATAAGGAAAAGTTACTCTTGAAATAATATCTTGAACAAAGAAGAAAAGTACAGTATTGACTGAAACACGAACAGCTGTAACAGACAGCCCCATAATCAGTGTAGCAAAATAACTGGCTATCTGTAAATCCATAAATAAAATCATACCTATATTCACTATTAGATCATATAATAATGTCAACAATCCTCCAACAACTGCTAGAAAGAACCTCCAAAAGAAGGTTGCTTTCTTATCAGTTTGTCGTACTAATAATGCCCCTGTTACCGCTATTATCATAAAAGCAATGATTTTGAATGGATAGATGATATAGGCAGGTCCCATAATAGCTGAAGCTATTACTTCATAGATTGTAGGTGAAAGCACTGCTAAGGTTATGCCTAATAGAACACCTTTTACACGACCAAAAATCAGTGCAAAAACCCCCCCACCAATAAAAATTGTTAGTGTTAATAATTCAAAATATGGAAACCAAATGAACGAAATTGATAATGCTGGACCAAGTGCGATAAAGATAGCTAATAGTGCGAACTTGAATGAATCTGGAACTTTAGCTGTTCTTGTTTCAATTAAAGGTGTATCACTTTCAGCTGTTTGGAAAGTTTCTTGTACATTATCTTCAATTGATTCATCATTATCTTTATTGTCTTTCATTTCTTTCACTAATTCTGAATTTTTCTTTTGTAGATTATTATTGCTAAAATTGTTACCATTCCAAGACCACTAATTACATCAATAAGTGAAAACAATCCAGTAGTATCTGGTAGTGGTATTGTTGATGAATCCAAAGTGATAATCAACGAGTATTGATCAATTGTTATATTAGCATATAATAACAATCCTATAATTGGATCATATACAAGTTCAGATTGTTGAAATCCATTATCAAATAAAATCTTGATAGAATTGATTCCTTGATTTAAAATTGTAATTTGGTAGTCCTCTATTATCTCAGCATTTGGTCCGTTAAATGGGTCATTATTTATGAGCGTTTGCCAATTTTGTTCAAGTTTAAGCAGTCCGCCATACCAAGGATAAGCTGTTAATCCTAAATTGAAAGCAATGTCATAATCATTTGTCGTTAATGACAAATTCCCAACATGGAAATCACCTGCTAGGTAATAATTATCATTTATTGATACAGAATCTGTGACATTAAAACTGATAATATCACTAACATTTGCATGCCAGTTAGCTTTAAAACTAAATATTTCTGTTGTGTAATTCCACTTCCACCATTCAATATTGTTGGTTGTAATGTTAACAACCTTCCAAGTAAATTTCTCACCTTGATAGAAATCAACTGGAAACGAACTTGAAGCTATAGATACCCTCTCTTTATTAAATGATCCTAGAATCCCTATGACAAGAATCATCATCGTCATAGCTACTGCAAGTTTTTTTGTTGTTTTTCTATTCATATTATCACACTCAATATTCTTTGTAAATCCAAATTATTTCTTGTACATTATTTGCTCGTAAATCAAATCGATTAGAGGCAATTTCCCCGTTTTCACCATCATATAAATACCACCAATAATGGTTCGCATCCTTCTTTATTCCCTCAATTCCCTCAACAAAAATGCCATTAATAAAATTGCGAATATCTACTGTAAGATTTGCAGTAGTTAGTATAGAGTATGCTGTAGCTGTTTGATTTGCATCAAAAAAAATCGTTTCATTGATATTTTCATGATAGCCATTGAAATCCACTATCAATCTCACAGTTATATCGGTATCATTATCAGCATTATTAAGTGTATAACCAAGTTTTTCTCGAAGTGAATCAGGTAAAATTTCATTGAAAGGGCCAAAAATTAATCCGCAACTAATTACTCCTAGTATTACAATAAACCCTACTATTGCGAGGATTTTATGGTTTTTTTCTAGAAATTTACCCATCTCTTTCACAAACTGATAATGACTTCTACAAATAGGTTATTTTAACCTATTTATGTTATTTTATTTGTCTTTAATTTTCTCAAATAGTAATTCCGAAAGGTTTTTTGACCAATTCAGAGTTTATTTCACATCAAAAAAAGAAGGTTATAAAATATGGCCGAAATCAATATATTAAATCTAGATACAACTATAGACCGAGTGGTAGTGTATTTAGATGGCGCACGTGTTTTTCGATCTGGTAAAACAGAATTGAAAAAAGGTTTTCAACAAGTCAAGATAGCAGGGCTTACCAGGAACTTAATGGAAGATAGTGTACGTATCTCTGGTAAAGGTAAAGGATCGCTTGGTGCTATTGATGTTGAATCAGTTTATCATGAAGAAGTACCTCATGAAAAATTAAATGAATTAATTTTAGAAGTCGAAAAATTAGAAAAAGAACTTCACTTACAACAACAAAATTTGGAATTTATCAATAAACAACAAACTAGACTTGGTACTTTAAGTGAGAAATTTTCTATTGAATATCCTCAGTGGTTAGCTTCAGGTGAAACTAAATTAGACACTTTATCACAATTCATGGATTTTGAGAAGAAGAATAATGATGATTATTTGAAACAAAAACAAAAACTTGAAGACGAAATTGAGAAGCTCAATAAGAAAATAGCTGCACTTAGAGCTAAAATAAATGAGTATCGTAATCATTCAAAAGTTGAACAAACTTATGAGATTAATATCTCTGTAGAAGTTGCTCAAGCAGGCCCATTTATTTTTGAGTTATCATATCAAACTAGAGGTGTTGGTTGGGAGCCAACATATGATATAGACCTTCAACCAGATAAGGCAGTACTTAAAGGAATGGCTCAGATACGAAATCGAACCTTAGAAGATTGGGTAGATGTGCAATTAGAAATATCTACTGCAGTCTTCAAACCATTACGAGTTGTTGACCCTAATCCATTTTACATTGATATTTATGATCCATATGCAATGCCTCCTCCAAGCCCTGGCAGAGCTAGAAAAATGAAAGCTGCTGCCCCAATGGCAAGTATGGCAGCTATGGAGAAAAAGGAAATGCTACGTGATGAAATGGAAGAAGAAGCACCTGAACCAATGATAGAACCTACTGCTCAATTAAAGGAAAGCCCTGCGGGAGTTCAAAGTTTTGAAATTAGTGGTAAGTGGACTATCCCTTCAGATGGAAATGAACATCCAGTAACCTTAACAACTCATGAATTGACTTCTGCAAAGGAATTCTATTGGGCTGCTACTGACGCTCTTGGAGTTATCGCTCAAGATGTTATTACTAATGGTGATGCTGTTATTTTAGCTGGTAATGCTAAAGTTTATGCTGAAAGTGAATTCATTGGAGAAACTTATGTCAAACGAATCGCCCCTGGAGAGGAATTTAAACTTGGTGCTCGTGAAGAGTTGAAAATTAAAGCTGAAAAGAAACTACTCAAACGCATCAAGGAAAAAGCTGGTATTGTTAAGGGTAAACGTTCTATCTATTATGAATACCAATTAATCCTAAAGAACTTCAGAAAAGAAGAATCAAAAATGACTATTAAAGATGTCATACCCTATTCCCGTTCGGAGCGTATTAAAGTAAAGGACTTTAATTCAAGCGTTGTATCAGTAAAAGACAATCTAGGTATTTATACTTGGGAGCTTACTCTAAAAGCTGGCGAAGAGCTAAAACTTGATTACAAATACGAAGTTGAGTGGGAAAAAGATTATGATATTACACCACCTCTACCGTGATGGTGAATATGAAATATAAAATCTCTTCATTAACAAATCAATGGTTAATATCAACGAAAACACAGAATGGCTATGAAAGCATAGGTTCAATTAAACCTATGCCTACAGATGCTATTCTTTTTACTCTTTCAGATTCAAAACTACTTCTTAAAAAACGCACTATTGAAAATAGGATTTTGTTCACCATAGAGCTGGAAAACTACAAGTATCAAGCTACAATATCTAAAGATGAAACCCCTTCGACGATAATCTGGAAGTCCCAAGCTAATACAAAGAATCAATTAAAAATAATCACAATTCAATCATATAACTATTTACAATTTGATAAAAATAGAATTGCCCGTACAAAAACAATTAACGAAACCAATTATTTTCTTGAGATTTTGATTGATAATCCTTTTCCGCCCATTTTTATTTTAGCTTGCTTAGCTGTTTTTTCTTTCTTTTAACCATCAAAACTAATTTTCATACTATTAAAAGAATAAATATAGTGAATGTATTATATATAACACAATAAATGGTGTAGTTGCTATGTCAAAGGATAATTTAGAGGAGAGTACTTCTCAAAAGAAAGTTATCAACTTTAAATTCGATAAGAAATTTATTGTCATAGCAATTTTTCTTCTTATATCAGTTGTAACGATATCTTTCTCCACTAGATATCTTTTTGATTCAAATATCGATGATTGGCCAGTAGTCAAAGGATTTTATGAAGTTGAGGATAGTTCACTATATGCTCGTACACCTTATGATAATTGGGCTTATCATGAGAGTAAAGTTGCTTATGGAGTTTGGGAGTGGACAATTAGGTATTATGGTGCAGGTTCTGGTTCAATAGTTTTTATTGGTACTGATGTTAATGAAGAGTATTTCCACCAACCTTTAGGCGGGTATAAATTAATTTTTGATATTGAACAAAGATTAGCTATTAATAAAATCCTATCATATAATGTTGAGCAAACAGTAAATTCTACTTATTTCAAACCTGAAGCTAGTATATCTTATAATGTTAAAGTTATTCGTGATCTAAATAATACTTTTGGGGTCTATATTAACAACGAATTACGTTTGGTTGCTTCTGATGATGCATTCAACTCTTCAGAAATAATTCAATTACAATGGTCGAATAGACATTCTTTAGGTTGGATTAAAGTTACTGATTCAGAAGGGGAGAATAGTTGGTTTGATTATTTCTCTGGTTTACCATTAGCTTCTTCAAATAATGTTTTTACTAAAATGGCTCTATATGCACCCTATATCACCTTAGCAGCAATATTGGTATTCTACATAATTCGATTGTTAGCTACAAATGGAAGCTGGACAAGGCTATTAATCCCATTTATTATTGCTGTCATGATTGGCATAGGATATGGTCAATTAACAACTTATATTCGAGAAAAGTTACCTGATGAAATCCCTATAGAATACGAATCACCGACTTATACTACAACACCTCTAAATATTACGACCACATATAATTCTTCATTACCGGGTTCAACTTTTAATTTCAGCTTTCCATCTCCAACACCAAATCCAAGCTCTGGTGGTCCATTTACAGGATTGAATAAAAATACTGTTTCAACTGTGTTGTTAGGAGTATCAAGCGTTTTCATTGTTGTGGCGATAGTATTCATTGGAATAGACTTCTTCAGAAAAAGAGGGGATGAATACCATGAAAAGATAATAGAAGAGGAGAAACGGTGGATACCAAAAGCTACAGAAGATGATCATCGAAAGCGGGTGCTGCGAGCTTATCATGAGACGTCTTATGATTTGATAGATTCTGGTGCTAAATCTGAGAAGAGTATGACGCCAGGAGAATTTGAAGATTCGGCTACTGATCATTTCAAACTCAAAGATGAATCATTAGACAAATTAACAGATCTATATGAAGAAGCACGATTTAGTGAACATGATATATCTAAAGATGATTCCGAAAAAGCAGAAAAATATCAACGATTTATTACTTTGAAATTAAAAGAGAAGAAACCATCAATTAAAGAAACTAAGGAAAAACCTGATTCCTCTGAATCAAAGAATGACTCTAAAGGTGATGAAACAGATGAGTGAGTTTACTCAATTCTTAGAAGCAAGCTGGATTATTGTTTTCTTTATTAGCGTTATTTTTGTCTTTGTTATAGTATTTATAGAATTGGGTAACCAAACTCGAAGATTAAAGAATTGGCATAGAATATCCTATTATAAGATGTTACCAAGAGTCAGCATGACTTTTCAACATTTCACTCGTAGAGGTGAATTACTCACAAATACAAGTTATGTAATTTGTAAGTCAATTCAAGGTGATATGTTAGCTTATCTTAAATTAAAACGAGGGATGAGTGACGCCGAAATTGAGGATTTGATAAAAAGCAAAGATACTCTCCGAAATATTTTTCATGATGACCATGTGGTAGAATTCCTATATGATCCTGCAAATTGGTTAGAATTTTTTAAGCCTAAAGACACTTTTGTTGACAAAATATTAAGTGTTTTCAAATTAATTTTCAAAGAAAAGACTCCAAGCGAGGATAAATTCTACATAGAACTAGCGATTGTAATTAAAGATTTTAGAAAAACAATTGAAGCTGGATAAGATAAATTCAAGAATATCTTGAATGATCTCTCTGTAATTTTCTTTGCAACTTCTCTTTCTCCTTTTCTAGAATAATCTCTTTTATATCAGGTGTTAAAGTCCTTCTGCTTAATATCACAACTAATGCTAAACAAATCATCATAAAAATAGAGAATAATATATCACTTGGTAGATAATCAATTAGATAGAAGGCAATTGTGCCAAGACTTACAGATGTTCCAAACAATACTCCTGCAAATTTCAAAAGGAATTTAAAATATCTTCCTAATACAACATTTGCATGATAATATGCGCCACCTGTCGAGATTGATTCTATATCTTTCATTAATGGGTCAAAAATTATTAGCATTCTAACAACTTCAAAATAAATTATCAGAATTGAAATCATTAGATTAATTTCCCAATGACTAGCTGATTGCATGATAATCCACACCCCATAGATTAATGTGGATAAATAGTGACAAAAAGCACGCCCTTTAAGGACTCCAAAAACAGCTATTAAAGCAGGAATTAAACTTGCTGAAACAAATCCAATTGCTGTATAATTAAAGGTAGACATTTGATCTAGCAATCGTAAAGGTGAGACCACAGTTATAATAAAAACCATTGCTAATGCAATAATTTGCAAATTACGACGTTTTTTATCATAGGCTTCATTATAATTTGTTCGAATTAAAGCAACTTTTTTTTGTGCGCTATCTTCGAGAATGATTTCTGTTTCACCAATATTTGCTGTTGTAATGTCATCTAATTCTTCTTCCTCTTCTATCTCTTTTTTACTTCTCTTAGAAATCTTCTTTCTATCCTTCTTTGCCAATGTTAAGCCCTCCCTCTTTTTATTGCTATTTGTTTTAATTTATTCATAAACACACTAAATGGCACTGAAAGGTCCCATTCGAAAACGATTATACCTTCATTAATCACATTTGTAATTTCCATATCCCTTTTTAAGAGTAGGTTCTGATGAATTAATAGGTTGGCTGAATCTTCCTGGTCTTTCATAAAACGCCATTCTGAAGAGATAATAGAAGGTGTAAGAAAGAAGCTATTTCTCCTTCTTTTTGCCACATCAATTAATATTCTATTAATTACAGGGTGAACCAGTGGTGAAACAATAATCGTTAGGCAATTCATTGGAAAATAATAATCTAAATTGTTGTCTATTCTTTGTCTTAAAATATTGTAACTTTCCACTTTTGTAGCTTGTACATCAATTAATTTCTCAGTAAATTTTACTAGTTGAGTTCTAGATGAACTTAAGTCAAATCTATCAACTGAATCCCTGACGATTATTAAACCTACACGGCATTTGAATTTTAGAAAATGTTCGCTAATCGATAATACTGCTTTTATTTCTTCCTCAAGAATTGAAGCAGTTTTATCCGTTGCATCTAAAATCAATAGAAGATCAGCTGTTCTAAATAATTCATATTCATTGGTGAAAAATTTCCCATACTTCGCTGTTGCAGGCCAATTTATTCTGCTAAGCGAATCTGAGTACATATATTCACGCACTCCTGAAAAATCTAATCCTTCACCTTTTAATTTTGAATGAAATGGTCCATCTGAAATTTTAGGATATTTTGTTCTAAAAGGCATGTCATTTATCGTTTCGAAAAATGGTATAATAACGAAATCTGATTTTGTTTCTTCAAATGTTTGAACTGTATATGTCGAATCAAGGAAATTTCTAGCTCGGACATGGGTTGGGCCTAATTCCCATCTTCCTCGATAATCACAACTGACAGTATAGCGAACTTTTGTAGCTTCTCCAGCACTAAGGGATGTAATTAAATGGTTTGTACCATTTTTTAAACTAACTTGAGCTGGTAGCATATCAAGTATTTCAAGCATCTGTAAATTATCTTTCCCTCTGTTTTTGATAGATAAAATAATATCAACATGCTCTCCTTCTTGGTATCTTGTTAAATCTAATTCCCGTTTTACCTCTAGATTAAGTTCCTCAGGGGTTTTTGTTAAATAAAAACTAATGATTAGGATGCTTAATGGAATTAATGATATAAGTACAATCCAATCGCTAAATCCAATACCCAAAATAAGAATTGTGAAAAATATAGTCATAGTCCATCTTATTTTTGGTGAATACATAGATTTTACCTCAATTCATTCTCTTTTTCTATTTTGAAATTAGTTTATTCTGTTAATCAAGCCTTGGAGCTTTAATTTTGGCTAAATCTCTAGCAATCACTTCATCAGGTTTAATACCTGTTAACCAGCTACCAGTGCTTAGAATAATTCTATGATTTAATGCTGGGAGAACAATTTTCTTTACATCATCAGGATTAACGAAGTCACGCCCATTTATTACCGCACTCGCTCGCGATAAATGTAATAAAGCTAAACTACCTCTAGGGCTTGAACCTACATCAATGCGATCGTTATCTCGAGTTTTTCGTACGATTTCTACAATGTACTCTTTAATCCTATCATCAACATGAATGCTTTCCACAACTTCTTGAATTTGTAAAATCTCGTCAGTCTTAGTTATAGCTTCTAAACTAAATTCCTCTTGTTTTCGTTTTATTCTCCTATTAAGTATTTCAATTTCATCCTTTTCATCTGGATATCCTACAGACATTTTCATAATGAATCTATCAAGTTGTGCTTCTGGTAATGGGAAGGTTCCTTCAAATTCAATTGGGTTTTGTGTAGCTAATACATGAAATGGTTTCGGTAAAACATAAGTAACACCATCAACCGTAACATGCCGTTCTTGCATGGCTTCAAGAAGAGCTGATTGTGTTTTTGGCGAAGCTCTGTTAATTTCATCAACAAGTAATAAATTAGTGAATACTGGACCTTTTCTAAAAGAAAACTCCTGTTCTTTTTGATTATACACGGTTGAACCAGTGATATCAGCTGGTAATAAATCAGGAGTACATTGAATTCTTGTAAATTCACAATTCATAACTTGTCCAAAAGCTCTTATCATCATAGTTTTTGCTAATCCAGGAACATCTTCCAGTAAGAGATTTCCTTTAGCTAGGATGCCTATTAGAACTCTTTCTAATACCTCTTCTTTTCCAACAATTATTTTTCCAACTTCTTTTAGAATAGATTTTGTTATAGAAGATGCTTTTTCAAGTTTCATGATTTTAACTACCCCAATTTGTTGAATTATTCCTTGTTTACAAATACAATTAATGATTTGTCAACAAACAAATTAATTTCGTTTGAACCAAGGTTACTTTATTCACAAATATAATATATTATGTACTTTTAAGGGTGTTTTTCCGTTTGTAATAAATTAAAACTAGCCTTTTTATCAATTTATTTCATTAAATACACAAAGTTTTAAAGAGGAAGAAGAAAAGGATACCATACAAAATTTACAGAGTTTAGAACAATGAGCCGAATGAGAAGATCTAAAGATTCAGCTGGAGCAATGCCTGCAACAGGTGCAGGTTTAATCAGATTCTTTGAAGAAGACACTCCTGGCATTAAAGTAGGCCCATATGCAGTAATGATTTTTGCAGCTGCACTAATAATTCTAGTATTAGCTGGACCACCTTTGATTAGACTATTTACCACATAAAAAAAATCAATTACTCCCTTTTTTCCCTTTATTTTCTTCATATTATTTGATATTAGATTTAATTTTAATCTTCATCAAATTCTTCATCAGGGTGGAACAGTTCTTTCTCAGATTCAAAATCATATCCATCTTCTTCATCAAAGAATTCGTCTTCATCAAGAAATATTTCTTCTTCATCTTCTTCTATATCAGTTACAGTTACGCTTTCTTCAGTAGGAGCTCCATCTCTCAATTTCTTTTCGATAACCTTTTCTAATCCCCCTAGAAATTCTTCCTCATTATCTCGTAATGGGATTAGCGTTAATCTACCTAAATCTACATCTTGAAAGATTTTTGCTTTTAATTCGAACCCTAAAAATAATACACATAAGAAAATACGCACAATATTTAATCTGGTTGTATTTGGGAGAATCAATTCTTCAAAAGCAATAGGTCTATTATATTTTGAATGTAATTTTACTAATTTCTCATAGATCTCTTTTTTCAATATAGCAATTTTAGTTGATTCCTCATCAATTACTTTTATTGGTGTTGGTGGGAGTTGAAGTGGTTGGATTAAAGCTTTTCTTTTGTTTATCGCCATTCGATGTTTATAGCGTCGTTCTTGTTGTAATAATCCTTGGAATGCAAAAACTAATTCGTTAAAAGTAACCGGTCTTTGTGAAAGATGATAGGAAGGGCTTATTTCTGGTATATCGAATCCTAAAACATCTAAGTCATCATTTTTCTCATCAGTTTCCTCAATTATTTTGATTAAATCATTTACTTTAGATCGATAAAGAATAGCAGCTGATAGTATAGCTCTTCCTAATACGGGAAAATTAACATCTGAACCTTTCATCATTTGTTCTACAAAACGGGTTATTAAATCAGCTATTTCCAAATCCCAAGGGTCAACTTTTCTGAATTGAGTGACATCTGTGAGTAATCTAAATGGAGCACGTAACCAGAATGGATATTCCTCAGCTTCTGTAGAAGGATTGAGGGGGATATCAATTATTGGTTTCTTTTCAGTCATTTACTGTTTCTCCTTTAGATTTATTCAATAATTTTTTTTACTTTCTCATTTATAATTTAATAATCATAAACTTCTGCTTCTGATGGTAAATCAGTCTTCTCAACAATTTTCATTATTTCATCTAACGATACTGAGACAATTTGTGAGATTCTATCTTCACCAGCTGTTACTCCAAAGATCTTCTCTGCAGCAGCTATCATTGGTGCCCTTAAACTAATAATTACTATTTGTGTCTGTCTACTCATTTCACGAACTAATGTTGCTACTTTATTAACGTTATTAATATCAAGAAAAGCATCAATTTCATCAAACACATAAAATGGTGCAGGTTTGTATCTTTGTATTGCAAATATCATGGCTAATGCTGTTAGTGATTTCTCTCCACCCGATAATGAAAGCATGCTAATTATTTTCTTTCCACCTGGATTTGCCATAATGTGAATTCCAGCAGCAAAGGGATCATCAGGTTCTTCAAGTTCTAGTCTAGCTCTACCATCTGGTGACAGAATACCAAAGATTCTATTGAAATCTTTTGAAATGCTGTTAAAAACTTCCATGAATTTTTCTAATTTCTCACTTTCGATATCTTTAATTGCTTGATTAATTGCTTCATAATCTTTTTCTACTAATTTTTGCTTCTCAAAAAGTTCTTTATTTAATTCTAATTCTTCTTCATATTGTGAGACCGCTTTCATATTTATTTCTGGCATGTTATCAAGTTCAGCTTTTAAGCCATCCATAACTTCACGTAAAACATCTACATCAAATTCTTCATCTTCAGCAAAAATATAAGGAAGATCTCTTTCAGAAGCCACTTCCTCAAGCTCGGTTATTTGGCGTTCTGTATTACTTTTTTCATTCACTAATCGATCAAGTGATAATAAATCGCGATTTTGCCTCTCTTTTTCTTCTTCCATTCTTACTCTCAAGGCCCTTTGTTCACTTTCAAGTTTTTCCTGTTCATTTTGACTTTGTTCAATAAGTGAGAATAATTCGTCCCTTTTACTCTTCTTCTCTGTTAATTCCTTTTGTAAGTTGTTAATTTCAGTTTGAATATTGGTTATTTCCTGTTGTTTCTCTGGTTTCTTTTCCTCTAATCGTGTGATTTGTTCTTTAAGGTTCTTAGCTACTTTTAGATTTTTCTCTAAATTATCAGTGTATTTGAAATGCTCCATTTTGAGTGTATTAATAATAGTATCTATTTCCCGTTGCTCATCTTCTTTTGATTTTATAACTTCAATTATATCCTGGACGCCACTTTTATCGAGCTCTTGTTTTAGTTTAATCTCATTTTCCTTTAGAGTTTCAAGTGTTCTGCTAATGTTATTTCTTGCAGTAATTAACTCTTCAATTTTAACTTCAATATTTTCATGTGTTTTGGTTAGTTCTTCCAATTCCTTCTGGATTTTAAGATTCTCTGAGCTACGTATTTCTATCTCTTCATCAATACTATTAATATCACGCTTTCTTAAATCTTGATTTCTAATAACTTCATTTAATTGCGGTACAATTTCTTTGTTTAGTTCATTATCAATTTCAGAACGATATTCAATTAACCGCTTTCGTTCCTCTTGTAATCTTTCATACTCCTCTTGTATCTTTGGTAATTGCTCTTCCTCTTCAACAATTAAAGAAATCCGTGCTTTTTCTTTGTCTTTATAGAACCCACCTGTCATAAGACCAGATGGATTGACAACATCACCATCAAGTGTGACTGCTCGATAGGTAAAACCTATTCGTCGTGCTGCATCTAGATTTTTAACTATTAATGTTTGGCCAAAAACAAACTCTATAGCTTTTTGGAATTTCTGATCATATTCCACTAGATCAATAGCTCTACCTATAATTCCTTTATCTTTAATTTCAGGATTAATTACCATTGGCCTAATTTTGTTAAGGGGTAAAATATTTATTCGCCCAGCTTTTTGCTGCTTGACCATTAGAACGCATTTTGAAGCAACTTCGTCGTCTTCTACAACAATATAATCTGTACGGCTTCCAGCAGTAACACTTAATGCAACGGAATATTCAGGATGAGTTTTACAAAGTTCACCTATTGTACCATAAATGCCCTTAATTTTTCCTTCATCACGAGCTGTTAAAACTAATCCTATACCTTTATCACGACTGCTTACTTCTTCCATAATTTTCTTTGTAGTTTCAATTTCGGTTTGAATTCTTTTAATGTTTATAGCAGTGTCTCTTAGAAGTTGTTCATTCTCATCTAATTCATGTTCTACAGTCTCGAGTTCTTCTCGTAATTCTTCGACTTTAACTTTTAATTCTCGAGATAAATCATCGTATTTAGCAATCTCTTCAATGTATTTTGCTTTACGACTAAGAAAGGTTGCTAATATGCCAGCTACTTCCACAACTCTTTTTTCTAGGTCATCAATTTTTGAATTGTTAATATTTATGTTATTATTATAAATCGCTAATTGTGATTCACATTCAGCTTTTCGAGCATTCATCTCAGTATTGTTCATGCGAATTTCTTCTAATTGATCCATCACTTCATTTGATTTCGCATTATCAAGTAATCTTCGCTTTATATCCAATTCATCTTGAATTTTCTTCAGAGTGACATCTGCACCATCAATTTTTTCTGCTGTATTTGCAGTGAATTCTTCTAGCTCAGCGTTTTCTTCAAAAAGAGTATTAATTTCATCTTCTAATTCAGTTTTTCTAGTATCAAGATTTTCAAGTTCTCTTTGAATAATATTCTTTTTCGATGATTCTTCAGAAAGAGTAATTGTTAACTTTTCGATTTCAGCGCTAAGAGTGTTTATTGTTTGAGTGGTAGCATCTTTTACTTTGGCTTTAGCTTGTTGTATTAAATCATCATAAGATTTAATGCCAGTGCTCATCTGTTCAATCAAATCTTTTGATTTTATTTGTTCTTGTTTAAGAGCAGTTACTTTTTCATTAATTTCTACAATGTGATCTTTTAGCTGTCTCATTCTGGCATGAATAAGTTTAGCCTCAGTATTTTTGATGCGCACAGTTAACTCTTGATATCGTAAAGCATCCTCTTTTTCCTTTCTAAGACGCTCTAGATTTCTAGATGAATCCTCAAAACGAACAGTTGCAACACGTAGTTTACTTTTAGCATCTTCGAGGTTCTTTTGAGCTTTTTCTTTCTTTTCATCATAAGCTGCTATTCCAGCAATTTCTTCAAATAATCCTCGAATTTGTAATGGTGACATATTTGAGAAATTGGCTATTTCACCTTGTCTTATAACATTATATCCATCAATAGAAATTCCACAAATAGATAGTGTGTCAATTATTTCGTTTCTAGTTATTCGTGAACCATTTAACAAATATTCACTTCTTCCATCTATGTAGACCTTTCTGCTAATATGAACTTCATCAGTAGCAATTGGGATTTCTTTTGGCTCACCTGAATTATCTAATACAAGAGTTACTTTAGCATAAGGAGCGGTTTTTTGCCCCTCTTTTGTACCTGAAAAAATAACTCCAGAAAGTTTTTCGCTACGTATAGTTTTTGAGCTTAATTGACCAATTACAAATTGAATAGCATCAGAAATGTTAGATTTGCCACAACCATTTGGACCACTAATTACGGTTAATCCCATTGTTAAATTAAGAGTAATTTTACGCCTTCCATAACTCTTGAAGTTTTCAAGAATTAACCTTGTAATGTGAACCAGATTCTATCACCTGCTAGTAGTCCATACTCTATTATTACATCCGACATTATTCTTTTACCAGAATAACAATAAATATGTTATTCTAATAAATTTTAATTCCTCGCAATTCATTATCTACTTTTAATTCTTCCGAGACCTTTGTTAGAACTTCTATTTCTTTTAATCAAAAAATATTGTAATATCAAGGTGTTATTAATGATAATACACTATTTTTTCAATAAAAGGTACCAAACGCTTAATGTGTTCTAAATCAATTTTTCAACATTTTGAGTAAATGTTTTGAGGTTTTTCTTAATTATACCTAGTTGAGACCTAGCATCCTCACCATAAAATCCTATAATGATTGATTTTTCTAACGCGAAAATGGTAGCATATCCACCATCCATTTCAATATCAATCGATTTGATATCATCCTTTTCAATAGATTCGCTAAGTTTCTTTGTAGCTCGTATAGCAACTGAAGCACTTGAGAGAACGAAATCATGATTTAAGTCTTTTAAAGTATCAGCCCATACTTTGGTTCCATCTAATTTGCCAATTAATAATCCTTCTAGTTCTGGAATTTGATCACGAAACTTGGTTGCGGTTTCAACTAATTTTTCACTCATTTATTCTTGTCTCCTACCAATTCCGAATTAAATTTCTACTTAAAGTATTAAGAAGTTTTCTTTATGAACAATGTTTTACTTTTTTTCATTTATTATACTTTTACTATTTACAATTTTTCAAAATCCTCATAAAAAATGATGAATTCATTACCAACACACTCTTTTGTACCCAATATTATCTGATAAAATCTCTCATTACCATCTTTATCAGAAACTCTCTCTAATAATCCTCGAATAACTACTTCGTTTCCTTTCTTAAAATACCCTGTTAGTGCACCTTCAAATGATAATACTCTTTTGATTTTTTCATCCTGTTTTAATGTTGATTTGCTCAACACCTGTACTTCGGTTAAATTATAGATCGCTGGATAAGCCCAGCCCATTGCAGTGTCATCTATTGTAGCTTTTATAATAATTGGCTCTATTGGTGAGAAAATTTGTTCCCCATATTTGAATGGTATTTCCTTTTCCGTTGGGCTAAAGAGAAATGATAGATTTGTCTCGTTATATACTGATAACCACTTCTTAATAGTAATATATTTCTTAGTTAATTTTAATGGCAATCCAGATTTTTTTGCCATACTTATCTCATATCTTTGGCATTTTGATTCATTCATTGGTTTGATATCGTCAATATAATCATAAATTCTAGAAAAATCATCATTGAAATTCTGAGCATATTGATTTCCATAAATCATGAAATCTATGTCTGATTTTTTTGTTTGTCCTTTCCATACAATAGAACCTGTTATCCCCATATTTCTAAATGGAATTTTCAGATGATCATGTAGTAGTTCTGCTAATGTTTTTACTTTCTTCTCAATTTCATCTAGTTGTTCTGATTGTAGGTTCATAATCTCCTCCAATCGCTTTTCAGGATAATAATAGTGAATTATTCTGGTGACTGGTACTGCTAGAAAATCTACATTATACACAATGCTATGGTATGAGTAATCAGGTTCTAGCTTTTTAACCAAATTTAGATTATCTTGGTGCCCTTCTAAACTATAGCTTTTTAAGATTCTTTTGTATTGAATCCCTGTTTCCCTTGAAACCCAAAAACTTTCACCAATGTCATATTTAATTATGCTAAGAATTCTGTCCTCTGGGTGGTGCCAAGTAAATACTTGACAAATCCTATTCTTATCATCTCTAAAGTAATCCAGATGTAGAGGTGAACGTTTTAGTGTTTCTAATTTTGTCATAACTTTACACCGAATCTATTTTTTGATTAGAATTAATGACAAATAAAACTATTTGATACACTTTAAAATGAATTATTTAAATGTGCGCTTTGTCAATTATTGACTAAGGATTATAGAATTATCATTAGTGAGGGTTACCCTTGCCAAAATCAAAGCCAACAGATGAAGCTATTTCCCAATATAGCAAAGGTAAACAAGCTTTCGATGCCGGTTCTACTGATGATGCCTTTAATGAGTTAAAGAAAGCATATCATTCTTTCAAGGACACATCGGAGCAAGTAGTAATTGCTGATATTCAAAGAATGTTGGGAGAATTATATTTTATTAAAGGCGATCTAATAGAATCAAGAAATTATTATAAAAAAGCTTATTTTTCATTCAAGATCTCTGGAAATAAAATTGGTATGGCTGATTGTTATGACAGCGTTGCGATAAGTTTCATGTTACAAAGTGAATATAATTATGCTAAGGAATATCAAGAAAAAGCCATTAAAATCAGGCAGAAAACTGCAGATAAAAAAGGCTTAGCTCGTGGTTTGAAAAACTTAGCCATTATCATTTACAAAATGGAGAATAATCATGGAAAAGCTCTTGATTTGCTTACAGAGGCTCTAGATTTAGCTAAAAAAGCAAAAGATCAACAATTAATTATTAATATTTCACTTGATCAATCAAAAATCCTTAGTAAAATAGGTTCTTATGAAGAAGCCTTAAGGAGCTTTATTTTAGCAAGACGATTAAGTAAGGAACACTCACTCAAATTGCCAGATGAACAAGACAATGAGTTTGGTGATTTAATGTTAAATATTGGTTTAAAGAAGTATGATGAGGGAGATTTAGAAGAAGCATTAAAGTATTTGAAAAATGCTTCATTGATTTATCAAAAAAATAACAATCCATTATTTGAAACAATAGATCCAACAATTCAAAAGATCGAAGCATTAATTTCAAAGGGTAAATAATCTTAACCAAAATTTGGTGGGCAGGACGCGATTTGAACGCGCGAGCGCCTCGTTTTTTGTTAAAAAAGTTCGCAACTTCTTTAATCCCGAACGAGGAATCATACCAAGCTTGACTACCTGCCCATAAATTATGTGAATGCTATTTTAACTTTAATAAAAAATTTTCTTTCGTTAATATATCATAAACTATTTTTTATCAAAAGATTAATAGTCAGAACTTAAATAGTTTCTATTATATGATTTTACAGAGCTGTCTTCATTAATGAAAAACTTCAAAAAAATAGCTATTGTCTCTAGAATAATTGAAGAACGTATTTACCCCCATATAGAAAAGATAGTCGATTTGTTAACTAATGAATATGATTGTGATGTAAGCTTAAATGATAGTTTCGCAGAAGCCATTAATTTTCCTCAGAGAATTGCTATTGAAAGATTAAATGAGTTTGATTTAATCATTGTCATGGGTGGAGATGGTACTATACTATGGGCCTCACGTCATTCGAAGGAAGTTCCAATATTTGGTATTAATGCTGGTCATCTTGGCTTTTTGACTGCCGCAACATTAAATGGCGAATTAACATCTCTTAAACGTATAATGTCTAAAGACTATGTGCTTGAACGGTGTATGCGTTTACAACCTACTTTAGATGGGATTAAATTACCTACTGCCTTAAATGAAATTTACACTACAAATAAATTAATAGCTAGAATTAGCAAATTAAATATCTCTGTTAATGATTTTAATTTAGGCGATCATCTTCTTGATGGACTATTAGTTTCAACACCTGTAGGTTCAACTGCTTATGCTATGTCAGCTGGTGGTTCGATAATTGAGCATACAATAAAAGCAATGCACATTGTACCTGTTAATAGTGCATCTATTAGCATCCGCCCATTTGTTGTTCCATTTGATTCAAAGATTACTATTACTGTATCTAAAGACTTCACTGGGAAAATTGTAATAATCAATGATGGAATATTGGAAGGAGAGTTCATAAAAGACTCAAGATTAGAAATTGTAAAAGCCGACAGTGAAACTGTTTTCATTCGTTTCCCCGATTTTGGATTTTTCAATAGACTTCAAAAGAAATTAGGCTTTTAATCTGAGAGTGATTCCATGAATAATCATTCCTTAAAATCCTCTAATAGCACTAAAAGAATAACATATGTTCTTGATGCTTCAGCAATCTATAATGGCGTTCTCTCGAGAAATATTACTGGTTTTAAATACATTGCAGAATGTACTATTGATGAGATAAAAAATCATTTCAGAGGAGAAGCATTTCTACAAGAAATTTCGCTTTATGATGATGTGATTATTTTTTCAACCAAACTAGAATCAATTCAATTTATCAGAAACGAAGCAGACAAAACAGGTGATATTGAAGAGCTTTCGAATTGTGATATAGAAATTTTAGCTATAGCATATGAGCTAACACTAGATGGACAATCAGTTACAATCATCAGTGATGATTATGACATTCAAAATTTAGCTAAATATCTAAAGATTAGTTATAGAGGGATTCATTGGAAAGGTATAACTCATTTGCATACATATTATTGGGTTTGCACAGGATGTGGGAAAAAAAGTCAAACAAAGCTAGAAAATTGTTTTGATTGTGGTTCATTAATGATTAGGAAAACAATAAAGAAGAAAATGAAGTAAAGGAAATTAAGGAGTCGATGTTGAAATATGTCATTAAAAAATGCAAAAGCAGTAAAAAATGGCATCTATTTATTTGATGGAATAAAACATACGTTGATAGTACCAATGAAAATTAAATTAACATCATCCTTTGATTTGGATCATAAAGTTAGCTCCTCGGTTAACAAATCACTATATTTCCTTCTTGCACAAAATATTGAACATTATACGATTTGCCTTAAGAGAGTTGAAAACAAAAATCCAATGTTAACTATTTTTGCTTACTTTTCAGAACCTACCATTGAAGCTCTTCATAAAAAAATTAGAGTAATCATTAAAAAATTAATTCGATTTACAAATGGCTTAGGTTTAATATTATCCTCAATGGATTCACAAAAAGTACTAGAAGAGATTAAAAGCCGATATCCAAAATCAATGTCTGAATTTGAGCCTAATATTTTTAAAATTTACACTGAGGATAAGGAATATTATATTTCAGTTGCCCGTTTTAATTTTTATAATGATGATGAAAAGAAATTTTTTATTCCGTTTGTTAGAGATTTCTTTTCATTAAATATTGATGGTGCTATTAATCTTGACGTATTGACAGGTAAAAATGATTCTAAAGATTATTCAACAGTCAATATAGCTATTACTGCTACTTTTTTTGAAAGTGAGTCTTCTGTCGTTAAAACTTATACTAAAAAAATCACCAGCTTGATAAAACTTTTAGAACCTGTATCTATGAAAATAGATAAACCCAGAACATCTTTAATTCAATTAGATGAGCTCCAAAAAAATTATGGTAAGATTATTATGGGTCAAGGTTGGGCCTTTTTCCCTGGTAGTCATCAAGATTTATTGGATTTTACAACCTTCCTAAATTTGCTAAACACTAAACAATAATTCTAAAATGCAACGAAACGGAAGCTTTATAATTGAATTACTTTTGCCCAATGTTAACTAACACATGCGTTATTACCGTCACCGCATCCAGATTCAAAATTAATTTTTCTGGTGTGCGGCGTAAAATGCAGAGAAGTGATAAAATTGGACGTAAATAAACTGACGGAAGCTGTGGGTAAATGTAAAAAAGACTCTAAAAAACGAAAATTCACTGAAAGCATTGACCTTGCAGTAAATTTCAAAGATTTAGATCTTAAAAATCCAAGTAACCGTTTTAACTTCCAGACAACCTTACCTCATGCAATACGCAAGTCACCATCTGTAGCAATATTTGCTTCTGGTGAATTAGCTGTTAAAGCTACAAATGCAGGGGTAAAAACAGTCCTTGGACAAACTGAATTAGAGGCTTTAGGTAAATCCCCTAAAGATATTCGTAAATTAGCTAAAGAACATGAATACTTCCTAGCTGAACCATCTTTAATGCCTCTTCTTGGTCGTTTCCTTGGTAAATATCTAGCACCAAGAGGTAAAATGCCACAACCTATTGTTCCTAATATTGATATTGAACAATTATTAGAACGTTTAACTAGAACCTCAAAATTACGTATTAAAGAGAATCCAGTTATTCTAACTAAGGTTGGCACAGTAAAAATGGATAATAAAGAAATAGCTGAAAATATTGAAGCTATTATCCACGCATTAGAGAGTCGATTAGAGAAAGGCATTCAAAATATCAGATCTGCTTACATTAAAACTACAATGGGTAGCTCTGTGGTAATTGAGGTGCAATAACAATGAGTAGTAAAATATCAGCTTATCAACATGAACCCAATCCAATGAAGAAAAAACAACTAGTAGAACTAGTTCACTTGATTCAACAATACAAAAATGTTGGTATAACTAGAGTAGAAAATATTGCCTCAAAAACCATCCAAAAAATTAGACATGATTTACGTGGAGAAGCGACCTTTAAAGTTGCTAAAAATACTATCATCAAACTTGCTATCCAAGAATTAGCTAAAAAAGATAAAAATCTATCAAAATTGTTAGATTATATTAATGGATCTTGCGCTTTAGTTCTCACAAATGACAACCCTTTCAAAATAGCAAATTTCTTAGAGAAAAACAAAATCCCAACAGCAGCAAAGGAAGGACAAATTGCTCCTAAAAATATTACAGTTAAAGCTAGAGATACAGGTTTCGCCCCTGGCCCTGTTATAGGTGAACTTCAATCGATTGGTTTGAATACTAGGATTGAAGGTGGTACAATAAAAATTGTTGATGATGCTATTGTATGTAAAGCAGGAGAAAAAGTTTCTAAAACACTAGCTAATGTTTTAGGTAGATTAGGTGAAGAACCTTTTGATGCTGGATTATCAATTGATGTTATTTATGATGGTAGCTCTTTAATTGGTCATGAAAACTTAATTATCGATTATGAAGAAATCATGAGCAATTTAACAAAAGCATACCAAGATGCTTATGCATTATCAATTGAAATTGCATATCCAACTAAACAAAATATTTCACAATTAATTGGTAAAGCTCGTAGAGAAGCTTTAAGTCTTGCTGTTGAAACAAACTTCATTACACCAGAAACAGCTGGCAATATTTTAGCTAAAACACAATTAGAAGCAATAATCTTAGCAAAATTAATTGCTACTAAAGATCCAAGTCTTATACCCGCTGATCTTCTAGCAGCTTCACAAGCAACCACAACCACCACTACAACCACTGAAACAAAACCAAAAGAAGAAGCTAAGAAAGAAGAGACAGAAGCAGAGGAAGAAGATTCTGGTTTAGGATCATTATTTGGCTAATCAAAAAAATCATTAAACTCGAGTTTCACTAGAAATTCGAGAAATTTCTCTCTTTTTTTTTAATTTTATTCTACCTAAATAATTCATCATAACGAAATAAATATAAAAAGCATTGTTCTTTTGCTTTTATTGAACTAAGAATTATTAAGGAAATTGATACTAAATGAAGAAGGATAAGATTTTCGGTTATTTGATCGCTGCCATATCAGTAATTGTCTTAATTGGTTGGATGACATTTACATCTTGGGGTATTGCGGTGTGGAATGCTTCTGATCCATTTATTAATAATAGATTGACTATTGTTTTATTAGCTGTCCCAGTAATGTTAGGTATGTTCATAGTTTTTGCTATTGCTACTTGGATTGGTTGGACAATGGCTAGAACTCCTCCTCCTACACCAATTGATTTAGAGGACTTTGAGAGTTTAGAGGAAGAAACTGAAAAAACAAATAAAGATGAAAAGAAGAAATGAAAGGTTTACCCTTTTTTCTATCTTTTTCTATCAATTTTAGTCAACAATGCTATTAGTTCCCAAAAGAAAAACTAAAATTGCATAAAAACCTTTTTTTGCTTAGCATTCACTTTAATGTGTGTGGGTAAATAATGGATATCCGAACTATCTCAAGTCATAATTTCATACCAATAATCGATCCAGCTCATCTAAGGCAAAGTCCAGATGAATTTCTTGCTGAAAATGGTGGCTTTTTAAGTGAAGTAGCAGTTATAGCAAAATCAGCTTCAGGTTTTGTACATTATCGAAGTTCTACCGCTCCAACAGACCGAACGACTAATGAATTTTTCAAAACCTTTTCATCAATTGCTGATTCTATAGGAATAAAAGTCTATGCTATAATTAATGCATTAGCTGATTCATTTTTAGCTAAAAATCCTAGCTATTCAGCTGTAAAAGAAGGCGGAAATAAAAATGAAGATTTTGTTGATCCGTTTAAATCTTCATACACTAATTATCTAAAATCAATCACAACTGAAGTGATGGCATTTCCAGTTCAAGGTATAGTATTTGATAATGTTCGATTTCCCCATGAAGAATATAGTTTTTGCGAAGCATGCTGCCGAAGATTTTCAGAAGAGAATGGCATTGAAAGGATATTCTCATTAACAGATATTCATAGAGATTCAAGGTTGTTAGCCAATTGGAATAAATGGCGAAGCCAAAGACTTGAATCAATATTAAAAGAAGTAACAAGTACCATTTCAACCACCAAAAGAAATATTGATATGGCAGTAACATTAGATATTGATCCTGCTATTGATGGTGCTAAAGGTGCCTCAAGACATTACGCACAGAATATTGATGTTTTTGGGAATTATGGTACCCCTACAATCCATTTATCTCCTTGGAGTCCTTTACCGACATCCATTGATAATATAGAATACCAAAAATTAGTGAAAAATCTTGATTTTGCTAAAGAATATCAAACTAAACGTCAAGCACCATTAAACTTACTTTTATGGGGTATTGAAAACGAGTCAATTCTCCCCGTAATTGATAATATTAAAGAAGTATTACCAATTAAGGATTTATTCATTCAAAATCACTTCCCTGTAGATTTTCAAAAAAGACGCGAAATCCACCTAGGTTTATCATAAAAAGATAATCCTAATACTTTTTTTATTAAAATACTATTAGTAAAAATTTAAATGATTAAATGAAAAGCTACTAATAACAAGTTGTAAGAATATTATATAAAAACAACTTATATGCCAATAGGAGATCAATCCCTTGACAGAAAACACATTCACAGAAAATGTGAAAAGGCTTGAGTCTATTTACTCTACACTCATTAATGACAATTCAGACCCACAACAAGAGGCTGAGATGCGTATAGAACTAATAGATATCTTATCCAATATCGAAGCGTCATTAATCCCCGATAAGGATAATAATAAAGCCTTCATTCAATCTTTAGAATCAACACGAGAAATTTTACTAAATTGGGACCCAACAGGTCATTGGTTTAAACATGAAGAGCATCTTGTTGATAACCTCCAAATCATCATTAATATGGCTAAATCAGTTGTTTTTAATGGTGATAATATTAAGGATTCTTCAGAAGCACGGCATTTGAAAACTGAATTAGATTCTCTAAAATCAGAGTTAAATGATTTAAAATCCTTAATGAATAGTTTATTGAAAGAAAAGAAAGCAACACCAAGAGAAGATATACAAGAAATTGATTTAGATGTGAAAAATACACAGCAAGATGATGATTATTTATCGGAACTTGATTCTATCACTCCACTAGATGCTCATGATAATGTATTAGAAACTAGTTCTGCGGAATATATTCTAACAACCGATATTGAAATAGAACCACCTATTATTTTACCAATGGAAATCGATGAAAAAGAGTCTGAGGAAATTGAAGAGCAGTCAATAAAAGGAGAATTTGAATTAGAACCAATGATACCAATTGACGATAGTGATGAAGGAGAGAATATTGCTCCTGAAACATTAAAGAAATTGGCTGAAAAGAAAAAACCAGAAGCTGAAGCTTCTCATGTATTAGATCAAATGAAATCTATTATATCAGAAGCTGAAGTTGAGACTACCCGGCAAATCTCTAGATTTAAAGAGAGTTTACTTGATGAAACTGCCAAAAAACAAGGAACGCCAATCGAACTATCAATGGATGAACAAGCACCAACTGAACCAATTATTCCACCAACTGAGCCAATCGAAACAGATTCAAAAATTTCTGATAACGAACCAATTGATATAGATGAATTTCTCCCAATAGAAGATCCTTATATGTTATTGTTAACTCTTGAAGCAGAAAAATATCGTCTTGAAAAAGAGATGGAAGAAAATGAGACTGAATTCCAAGAAGGATTGAAAACTAAGAAAGAATTCGACGATAATATTCAAAAGATTAATGAGGAACTAAAAATCATTAGAAAACAAATCGAGAACTTAAGAGCACAATTAAAATCATAAGTTTTGAGTTTAATAAAATTAGAATTTTTTAGGAGTCAAATCAATGAAAACAATGGTAATGGAACAACAAGCTGTTCATTTAATTAAATTAGAAAAAGGGGATGAATTGTTAACAAGCATTCTTGATTATGTGAAGAAAAATAATATTTCTGCAGGATTTCTTACAGGTATTGGGGCGTTAAAAAAAGGTAAAATTGGTTATTTTGATGTTGAACTTAAAAAATATCTCAACACAAAATTCTCCGAGGTGGAGCTTGTGGCTTGTACAGGAAACATTGCGAAAAACAAAGAAACACAAGAACCTGTTGCACATGTTCATATAATAATTGCAGATAAAGAAGGAAAAAGCTTTGGCGGTCATCTTGTAGAAGCTATAGTTTCAGTGACAGCTGAAATTTATTTAGTTGAAACTAGACCAATTGTCTTTAGAACGAAAGATGAAGAAACTGGATTATTCCTTTTAGCACCAAAAAATTAAGTTTTTCCAATAAGACTTAATTTCAACTTTTTTTATTACTTGGGATTAGCTCTACTTTATAAATCCCTGATTTTCCACTTAAAATAATAGGATCAGATTTTTTATCTCTAAACAATCCATCAATATTAACCTCATAAACCCCTTTTTGTTTTAGTTTTATAGTAGGTATATTATCAGATTCTAGATTCTCCTCTTGTCCTTCAACAATTATTTCCTCATCAAATTTTGGTATTATACCATAACTTCTATCATATTCTTCGAGTTTGTCATCACTCGTTGGTTGTAATCTTTTAATAGCGTCTTCAGAGGAATTACTTTTTGCTTTGAAAACTTTAGAACCACAATTTGGGCAACCATGTAGTAGTAATTCAGAATTTTTATCTAATTCAGCATCACATTTAGCACAAATGAAATCCATTAACTTCACCTACTGACAGAGCTATTTATCCGATCCTCATATCTATTAGAGAAGTTGTTATAAATTTAATTTGAGATTATCTATAGGCATATAGGGATAATATGTTCATAAAAGAAAAAATAAGAGAAAAGTTGAAGATGATTATTCAACAACTCTAGTCTGTACGAATTTATTATAAATTTCTTCGCCTTTATCAAAGCGGATAATATAAGCAGTTGGTAATTTATCGCCACCAGTTTTCAAAGCAATTTTTGCTCTATCAATATGTTGGGGATAGGTATGAATAGTAAGGATTGCTTGGTTGGCTTCAACTCTTGCAGCAACATCCATAGGTTTTCCAAACGAACGTCGCATACCATCTTGCAAACGATCAGCACCTGCAAAAGCCATCATTTTATTCTCACGTAAAATATGATGTGGGAAAGCTCTTACAACTAAGTGATAGTTATCAACGCCTGCCTTTTTTTGCATATGTCTATTGCTCATCATTCTCATAGCATCGAGAGCAACATGACGTATTTGACATGCTTCTTTTGCATATAATGTGATACTGACTGGGAATTTTCCTTTTCTATTACCAGCTTCAAAGCTGGTTATTTTTGATCCTGGTACACTACGAACGTACTTTCTACGGGTGTAAGGAGGTCCTGCGATTTTTGTATAACAACGTGCTGGTCTTCTTGCCATTTTTAATCAACTCTTTATTATTCGACGATAGCATTGGTAATTTAAATTTTACTACCTTTCGAGTATTTGTTCATAAAAAGATTTCCTTAATAATTATCTGCAACAATTCAATTCCATTTACTTATGACAAAACATAAATTTTGGCATCGCTTCTAATTAATTGTCCCTTTAAAAAACAATAACTTGTGTATACAGAATTGTTTTTTTAGTTAAACGGGCAAAGAATCTATAATTGATTAATTTACTAGAAGGTAACAAAATATGGTTGAATATCGATGTCCAATATGTGGTAAACCGGTTTTACCAAACTTTAAGTTTTGTAAATCCTGCGGTGCACGCTTACCAAAAGATATGTTTAAACAACAAGAACTAGTAGTGAAAGATATACACTCTGCATCAATTAGTGACCAGTCATTTTCATCAAAAACTGATGATGTTGAACCTATTGATCCTGAAATTGTTTTCTCATTAGCTATTAAAGGACGATTGGTTATCATTGATAAAGAGATGGAAGAGATTCTAGAAGAAATAGAGAATCTCGAAGAACGAGTAAAAGTTGGTCTCATCCCGAAAGAGGATGCAAAAGATCGTGTTAATGAATTGAATAAACGTTTTGTAGAGATTAAACTTGAGAAGAAAAATCTCAATAAAAAAGGTGTCCCAATACCCATTTTTGAATTACTTGAGAAGAAGGATAGCTCCAAAGAACGTCTTGATAAATTAGAAGGCTTGAAGAAAGATAAAAGTATTAGTGAGAAAACCTATGAAAAAATGAAACGCGAATATAAAACAGCTATTAGTGAAGCCGAAACACAAATTACTCAAGAGCTTGTTAAAATGGAAATTTGGAAAGCTCAATTGAAAAAAGATTTAGACGCTAAACGTGAACTGCTTGAAACTTTATTTGTTCGTAAATCAACAGGTGAATTATCTGAGGATGAATATAATAGAGAACGTGAAGACTTAACAGAAGAAATCAAAAATTGGGAAGCAGCTCATGAAGAACTTACAAAAACATTGAAGAAATTGACCTAAAGGTTAGGTCTTCTTCATTTTTTTAGTATGATTAAAATCAATCATTTAAATTTATATCAGCTTCTTCATCCTCCTCATCCTCTTCTTCATCAACAGCTTTGGTTTCCCAAGGTCCTAGTTGAATCTTCAAATAGATATCTTCTGAGTTAGGGCATTCTATTCGAAGAGAGATGGATTGTAAATCGCGTTCTATAATTTCAGGTGTCATACAACCTTCTTCTAGTTTATCAAGGAGAAATCGTATATATCTCTCTGAAAGTACATTTAAGCTACCATTTATTAGCTCCTTACCTAGTTCACCTGGGAAATATTTGACGGTTCTGCCATCGCGTATTATATCTATTAATTCAGCTTCTTGTAACCGTAAAATGTGATGACGAACAGTATCATGATGAATATTTAATTTATCAGCTATTTCGCTTTGATAGCAACCAGGGTTATTTATTATATGATCGAATACTTTGGCAGCAGTATCGTTCTTTAATATTGCAAATGCTTTTTCAGCTGATTCTGATCGTAGCATCTTTGGGAAGAATAGTCTTTTCCCACCAAATTTTTCTGATTTAATTAAACCATCTTTTTCTAGCATTCGTAAATGCCATGATAGCGTTCCTTGTGGTGCTGCTAATTCACTTACAATTTCGAAAAAATATGATCCTGGTGTTTCACAAACTAATTGGTAGATTTCCCTACGTAATGGATGCATCAAGAGAGATAACCGTTTTTCGCGGTATTTCTTATTGCCAGACAGAATGTTCAGTCTCCTTACTCGTAATCCTTTACTAACACATTTCTTTTATGGAATAATAGCATTACTTGGTTTTAAATGTTCAGTGTCAGCTTATGTTATCCTTTACAAAATGCTTCTCTCATACTTTAATTTTTAGGTTTACAAGAAGGTTAAAAATAACGATTTTCAATTAAAAATCATGTTAAAATAGTCCCTTAGAGGAAAATCTATATAAAAAATGTGTGTGAAAATGTTATAATAGCAAGACATTTTAAGGTAAAAGTACCTTAATAAAATCCCATAAAGTAAAACTAATAAACTATCATGGGATAAAATGTAATGAAGTAATTATATAATATGTCCTAATGAAGGAGAGGCAAGAATGACAACCGAAGTTACAGTAGCAAAGATGTGTAAGCTAGAAGTAGGGCAACCCATTCAATTACCCCAAACTTTTCTAGATGCTTTAAAACCTGAAGAAGGAAATTATGCAGTTATGATACTTGCACCCAGCACGAAAATAATCCGAATTATCCCCACAACTAGCGATAAGGTATACAAAGTGGGAATTGAGATCGGTAAATTAAGCCCTGACTTCTTAAAGAAAATGGGTTCATTATTTATGAAAGCTGGGATAAAAACACTATATTCTACAGGTTTATGCTTCACACAAGAAAGTTGTGTGTATGAAGGTTATATCGACTCTAAAGAGTTCAAGAATGTTAATATGGATACCATTAAAGAGGAATTAGCCGAAATAGATGGTGTTTCAAAAGTCGATATTTCTGTTCTAGAAATACCATAGGGGTTAATGCCCCTCCTTTTATCCTTACCATTTTCTAAATAATCTATTAAATAATGTTGAATTAATTTTTTATTTTTTTAAGTTCTAAAGTGACTAATAGCTTTAGAAAAATCTTATTTTATGATGTTAATTTCTTTTTAGTTGAACTTTTTGACGATGAACTAGATTTAGATTCTTTTATACTTGATGGCTCTTGATTTACACTTTCAAGAATTTCTAGCATTTGTAATTCAGTTTTAGATGATAAATCATCAATTTGATCTTTAATTGATTCTAAATCTTTGGATACTTTTTTCATCGTTTGATCTGAAGATTTTTTGATGTTTGTATCTAAATCGCTTATAGAATCATTAATTGGCTTTAGATTGTTTTTTAGCTCAGAAGTAATTAATTTTAAAATTTCCTTTTTTGACTCATCAGCTAATAGAGTTTCTGATGATCCACTCTTTTGATCAATTTCTGATGCTTTCAGGATTTTTGAAATAGTTCCTGCTTGATTATTTAATTCCTTTTGTAATGCTTCAATATTCCTACTAATTATTTCAAAAATTATCATTTGTTCAGCTAATATTTCTCTGAGATTATCTAATTCTTTTTCAAGGTTAGGTAATAATTTAGCAATATCCTTTCTGGTATCTAATACCTCACCAAATAACCCATCAACAACCTTATGAAAACTATCTACAGTCGGTACCTGCCCTTCAGGTGTTTTTATAACATCAATATCAAATTTTTGTTTCTTTTTAGGACTTTTGCTCATTCTTTAACAACTCTGAAAGCTTAATTAATTATCAAAATGTGATTTCTTCTGTTCCCCCAGGACGTAACGCTTGTAAGCATACGGGGCATTTGCCTTTTACTTTTAACCATTCAAAGATATGATCATTATGAAATAATGAATGGCACATAGGACATCGCGCAATAGATTGATCAGCTTTAAATGGTAATTTGCATATCATACAAACTTCAGCTTTCTTCTCCTCCCACGACCATTTACCAATTGTTGTGATGGTAAAATCAAGTGTTTTGCCACTTAGGGATTTATTTCCACTGGATTTATCTTTAACTACATTGGTGTCAAATACAATTATATCGCCATCTAAAATATCGTTTGTATTGTTTGTTTTTTGACTCACAACATTTGTTATGAAATCTAAAGCTTGTCCTTTCAAAATATATCTACTCAATAAACCAGGTGATATATACTTCCATTAGGTTGGAAGGGTTAAGAATCTTCTGTTATTTCGCAGAAGTCTTTGATATATTAACTATTAAATAGTTGAAAAACCTTTATATTATTAATTTAGCTGAGAACGCATAAACTTTATTAAAAATAGTTTGTATAATAAAAAAAGGAAAAAATGAGAGGGATAGGATTATGAATGATGAAAATCTAATGGATGATATCAGCAAATTAATACATAAACATCTGGATGAGACGGAAGTCTCCAATAACATGATTGTTTATAGCCAAAGAACTGCTTTTATCTATGGAAATGAAACCGAGAATTTAGAACAAATACCAATTGAAGAATTTTTAGTAAAAATTCTAAAGGATAAAGGGCCAATAACGAGAAGTAAATTAGCCTCGTTAACAAATATTCCTCGAACAACGCTATATGATATTTTAGCAAAATTAATTTCGAAAGGGAAAGTGGAGAAAAAGCCTGTTCGAACAAAAAAGCGTGGCCGTCCCAAGATTTTATTTTTGATTAAAAGTTGAGTTTTTCTAAAACTCAACTGAATCTATTTCTTTGAGAAAGTCTTTTAACAAGTCTTCTGTTACACCGTCAATTTCTATTTTTGGTAGAGATCTTTGATAATCGGAATCTTCTTCTTCATCATCATCTTCTTGATCGAGGTCTGTTTCTTGTTCTTCTGTATATGAAGTTTCTAATTGAGCTTTTTTATCTTCATCACTTTGATCCATTAATGATAAAACCCAATCATCTAACAGGTCCTCATCCAATCCATCTAGCAATTTCTTTAATGTTAATTTAACTTCTGATGGTGTATCAGTTGTTGGGTCGCTGGAGTAGATTAATGGTGCAACATATTTACCACGTCTTCTCTCTGAACCTGGCACTGGTAAAATCGGTTCACTACGATGTTTTTTCGCTATTGATGCTTTCCTTCTCCAAGTTTCACTCTTCTTATCGAATTCTACTTGTTTAGTTGATCCTGAAGCTTTAACCATTTCAAAAATATGCGCCACTTTATTCTTTGAAAGCATTAAATAAATGATTAACTTCACTCGTTCTGAGTTACTGAGTTCGTTAATATTATTAGAGTTTATTTTAGATTTAAGAAGCATTTTTTCATTAGCATCTATTTTAGCTACATCTAATGAATCATATAATAGATTCACCATTTCTTCAGTGAATTCTTTCTTGGGCTTGAACTGCTCTCTAATTTTCTTGAAATCTCTTTGCATCTCAAGTGGTAATCTTTCAATTATCTTGTCAGCGCTTCCAGCATCTCCTAATAGAATTGATATTGTTTTGTAACAATCAATGGTCCAACTTTCGAGTGCTCTCATAGCCCTTCCTCGAAGTTGTTGCCAAGCTGTTACATCTCGAGTAGCTGTAGCATCTATTAAAATATCAGGTGTTCTAACATCCCAGCCAGTTCTAGCCCATGAAGATACAAAAACTAATTGAATTGGTAAATCTTCTGAATCTAAAAAGTCAGATACTAAATCATAAATTAACTGCTTTTGGCGACCAGTAGGCATAGACAAGTAATAATAATCTTGTAATTCACCATTAGCAGTTTGCAAAGTTCCTTTTTTAGCATATTCAATTTTTCTAGCAATTATTGCATAATCATATAATTTGAGAATTATATTGTTTATACGAATTGATGGATTTTCTATTCTATCTTTCAACATATTAACTGCAATTGCCAAGTTATCGTCCATAATAACCATTTGATCGATGAATTCCATGAGTGGTTCAAAAACTTCTTTTGAAAACTCGCTATAACGAGCACGAAACACTTTTCGCAAGGTATCTGTATATTCTTCCATTAACTCTTTGAAAGTTAAATAAATAAAATTACTTAATTGCTCTTGGAATGGCAACTCATAAATCAATTCCATAAAAATCCTTTCTGTAAGTTTATCTTTGATGACTTCATTTCTGATAAAATCTGCCATCATTGATTGTAAAGGACGTTCAAGCATTGGATTATAACTGATATACATCTCGGATGATTGCACTGCAATTGGATTATATTTGATTATGTCTGTTCCTAAACTTTGAGCAAAACTTCCTCCAACTCCTGAGAAACCAGGCGATCCTATGCCACTTTCATCTTCAATTTTTATGGTTCTACCAGTATCAAAAATCACTACACCTTTAACATCTCTTATCTCTTCTTCAGCGTTAATAATTGATTGTAGCGTGCCAACTCGTCCTTCTCCTATCTTTGTTCGTGCCCAAATATCTAATGTTTTATAGATTCCAGCCATAGTACTACACAAAATATCTCTCGTTTTAGATATGCTATCTCGTCTACCATCTGAATCTTTTCTTATATCATAGAAAGATTGTTTTCGCGGCATACGTTTACCATATTTTTCACTAGTAATCATTTTCTTTAAACTAGGAATGCGAATTAATTGTTCTAATCGTATAATTAATTTTTCAGTTTCACTCACTATTTCTCGAGCAGAATTTGGGTGAGTAGAGTTTGTAGCAAGTGAAATATCTGACCAGCCATTGAATATTTGGATTGCTAAAACTAAATTTACATCTTGTAGATTAAGCGGTCCTTTGTGCTGACCAGGCGCCCATTCAGCAAATTTACTCCGTAATTTTTCAGTAGCTACTTCATTTTTATAACTTGAATACATCCCAAGCAATTCTTTACAGATATATATCCGTTCATTCATAGGGATTTTTTGGAATTCTTTACGGAGGTTATTATAACCAAAATAGCTCCATAACTCTTTCATGTTCACTTTAATCTCATTATGAATATCTCGTATAGCTTTTTCTCTACCTGAATAAGCAAAAGTAACGCCTAATTCTGCTATTGGTGCTACAAATCCATGTAAAACCAATTCCTTTTCAGGAACAATGAAAATTAGTTTAAGTCCTAATTTTTTGAAATCTTTTTCATATGCTTTAGCTGTACCTGAAAAGCCAATAAGATTCTCAATATGAGCTCCTTTGAATAATTTAACCATGCGTTTTGCTACTTCATATGTTGCGCTTTCTTGTAGCTCTACAATCTTATGAGCTTCATCAAAAATAACATTACGAATTCCTAGCCAATTAATTAATTGTTTTAATTCACGTTCTTTTCGTGATTTACCCATAATTTGGGCCAATGAAGTATATGTAAGGATAATTATAGGTGGAATTTCCCTTGTTTTGCTAATAAAGTTTTCAAGCTGTGTAATTGTTCCTGAAAAAACAAAATTTGGTGATATCTGTAAGCCTATTTCATTGAAACATATAGAATCAACCCATTGTGATTGATAGTTTTGAGTTGGGACAAGCACTAAAATGGATTCATTTTTTCTTAAGGAACGCAACCAATCTTGAATGCACATCATACCCATTAGAGTTTTGCCTGAACCTGTAGGTGAATCTATAACACTTGCATTATAATGGTCACCCTTGAACATATAATAAGCTTCTAATTGGTAAGGTCTTGGAATTGGTGAATTAATAATATCTTGATAAGGAATTTTTAGGAATTCCTCATCCTTTCTCTTACTTGATTTTTCTTCAATTTGTTCATCTTCAGCTTCTTCTTCATCAATAATTTCTTGATCTATGCTTGATTTCAAACGATCTTCTCGTCTTTTTTCAACTAAAGACATTTGTTTTGATTCAGATGTATCCCTTTTTAGGTCAAGTCTACCTAAACGTTCACTTAGTATGCCCATTGAAATTGTGGTCATATCAGGTTCAAAGTGGAGTTCATTTAGTAATATTTTTTGAAGTTCATCGAGCCTACCTTGAACATCCTCAATTCGGTAAAATCCTCGCACTTGTAATCCTTTGTATATTTCAGGTGGAAATAGAGCTGATAATTCTTCTCGACCAATATCTTCCCTTCTATACATTTTAATATCGGGGCTATAAACAAATTCGAATATAATTTCAGGTATTTGTTCCCTCATCTCTTCAGTAATGCTTAGTAAAGGTGGTGGAGCAAATTCAATAATCCGTTTTTCAGCTTTGATAAACTCATCATTAACAAGATTTTCTAAATAAAATTGAATAGATTCTTCAGTAAATAACTCCAAAACATATTTTTGAACCCCTTTTTTCACTTGATTGAGTATCTCTCGAGTGCTTAATGGGAATTTGCTTTTTTCAAGGATTTCAACTAGAACATCTTTAACATATTCTTTTCTCATTTCTACATCAAGTGTTTGAGGTTTCTGAATGTTATCAGGGTTCATTGTATGCATTTCATTTAAAACATCATAAAGCAATCGAATATTCAATAACATAACCCGAGCACGTAACATATCACTTTTCGCAATAGCATCGCGATAAGCTTCAACTGAACGTAAATACATTTTATTTGTATGCCAGAAATGTTTCAATTGTTGTTCTTCATCTTTAGTTTCAATTGCATTTTGAAACTTTTCACGTACAGTTGAACAATAACCTGTAGCATTCCAAAAATCTTCAGCACCAAGAGCTTCGAAAATATTTTCCTTTTCTTCTATTTCATCAAGAATATCATTAACATTTTGTTCTATTTCTCTTGATCGTTTGAGTTCTCGTAAATGACGTTCTAAATCTTTTTCCTCATCAAATAGTGATTGATCATCTTGAACGTGGAAAATATCAGGACTGTATTCTTCAATTTCTAAATCAGTTTCCTCTTCTACAACTTCTACTTCTATTGGTTGCTCAATAACAATTGGTGGTTCTTCCTTTTCTCGTCTAAAGAGATTCTTTAGCCAATTAAGAAATCTTCTAAACATTCCTGCACATTCCTATAATTTTATTCGAAGTTGTTCCTGCTTAATTTTGTCGCGGTCAAACTCTAATATATATACTTCTCTTTAATTTAAATATAAATGTAATATATTATGATTAGATTATTTATTTAATAAAATTAATAATTACCGATTGTTGCATTTTATACTAATTTTATTTTGAAATTAATTCTTTTTTAATAATAAGTTTTACAATATTTTCCAATGATTTCATTAATGGATCGAAGGAATTAGGCCGAAATTCCCGTTTGAAATGACCATTAGTGTTTAAAATTACATCTCGTGGGTTGGTTCGTAAAATTGTTTCCAAATCCTCTTTTGCAGTTTGGCAAGATCCCGAGAAAACTCTTCCTTCAAGATCAGGGAATAAATCAGATACTCCCGCAGCATCAAAAAGTTTCTTCACATGCCTATGAGTTATTTTTGCTCCCCATGGTAAATCTTGTTTGTTCACAAAAACTGTATAAGGAATTTGTTGATTTTTAATCTCTTCACCTTTCAAATCTTTAAGTTCTTGCAATGACCAAATGTTTTCATCCCAATTATCTAAGTCAGCATCCACTACGATTACTAATCCATGTATGCCTTGCAAAACGACTTTTCGAGTTTCCTTTAATCGTCTTTGCCCTGCAGTCGTAAAAACATGAATTTTAAATAGGAATTCATTAGTTTCAGGTTTATTTCCAAAACCAAAAACAGCTTGATCGAAAAATACCGTTCTCCCAGTTTCTTGGTCAGCTACTTTAACAAAATCGAACACACTTTTTGGGTCTTCTAATGATTTCATAACCTTAATAGCTGTTATGGTAAAGGTTTTACCTGACATACTGGGACCCCAATAACAGACTTTTAAGGATTGTATTGTTCGATATTTGTGAATTAGCACTCTTAAACCTTCAATTTATTTGTCTACTCTAATGGAATAATATTTTCACCACATTTTGAACATTTATCTTCCCAAGGAATTCTTTCGTTGCAATTGGAACAGATTCTTTCTATATTATCGAAATCTTTGTCATTTGGAGATAGTAATGCTTCTGGTTCGGGGTGGAGCATAATTGGTTGTGGATCTGGTACTTCCTCAATTTTAGTTTTAGACTTTTCATATGTTCCTTCAATTCTATCTATATATGGATTCACTAAATCTAACCTTTTATTTGCAGCTTCAAGTAATTCAGTATTATTTTCAGATAATTTTGCAGCATTTTCAAAATAATTCTTTGATTTGAGTAAATAGAAGTGTGCTTGCTCTGATTCATTAAGATTAGTTAATCCTACTGCAATATAAAAACAAGCCATCCCTAGTTCTGTGGAAGCATAAATTTTCACTCTAATATCAGATTCTTCAGGAAGTTCGAAATTCATCATACCAAAACGATAGGACGCTGCTCCAGCAAATAGTTTTGATGCTCGTTCAAAATCGCCTTGTTTTCTAGCAATAAACGCTTCTGATTTTGTTACTTCAGCTTCAATCTCTAATTTGCGCATCAATAACATTTGATAAAATTGGTAAGCATAATGCTCTTGTTCAGGTGCCAATCGTTCCATAAATGCTATTGCTCCTTTAATAGCAGATAAAGCTGAAATGTAAAAATAACGATATTCAGAACTTGTTTGAACATTAGCTAACGCTTTCGTTTGATATATTGCTGTAATAATATACAGTAATATGGCAATTTCATAATCTTCCTCAACAAATCTACCTAGATAACCATCTGTTAATTCTACCCATCGGCTCTTTATTTCCAAGTCATTAAATTTTGTTTTAGCGAATGCTTTCGTAAGTGTTTTTGCAATATTTAATAATGCTTGAACTTGTATCTTTGAGCTTTTTGCGGGATATATCTTATCAACCTCATTTGGTAGTACTTCAATTAATTGATTAATTGATTCAACAATTTTTGCTTTCAAATTTTCAGGATTAATCTCATATAGTTTTTCGATAACCCCTTTAAGGAAACTTTTCTCCTCCTCAAGATAATTAGATACATCCTTAGAATTTAATGGAACTTTAAACAAGATTGTCATTAATTATTTTCACACCCAAGTTTTCTTATTCTACAACTACAATAGCCCCTATTGCATCATCTAGTGAAGGTCTCTCAGGTTTGAAATCTTCCTTCTTTTCACTATCTTCAGTTTCTATTTTCTTTAATTTTGGAGGGCCACCGGATGTTCTTTCTATTGGTGTTGGTTGAATTTTTGGCATATCAACTGGTGCTGCGCGTCTTACTTCTGATGGTGTTGACCTCATATCAGACATTATCTTGGTCATTGCTTCAGCAAATTGACCAAAAACATTTTGGAGAGCTTCATCAGTTCCTTTTTGAGCGCCTTCCGGACCAGCAGTATTTAATCCATAGACTCCTCGTTCTATTCTCATTTTTAATCTAATTGAATCTCTAACCCACTCTGCTCTTCCGCCAGCAGGAACGTTTTCATCAATATATTCTATAATATCCAAATGCTTTGCAGGGCTTAAAGTGATAACAATATTCATGGGTTCTTTTGTTATTGTCTTACTTTCGCCTTTAAGTGAGATGCTACGTTTTAGAGCAGAGATCAAACTTCTTCTTTTTCCTTTCTCTACATCATCTTCTTCTAGAGGTTGACTTTTTTCAGCTTCTTCTTTCTTATCAGGAGTTTTTGTGGACTTCTTTGTTGTATCTTTAGACTTTGAAGTCTTTTTTGAAGTATCAGTTTTTTTAGAACTCATCAGGTCCATCTCCTAGATTTTTTATAAAAGTTCGAGCAAATAACTCAAACCCCCTAGCATTTGACATTACAGGATCTTCTGGGACGATAAGCATTTCTGGATTATCTGATAGTCCTGCTTGTTCAAATCCTTCTTTTAATCGTCCACCAAAAATATGCACTCCACCACCACAGAGTATAACTCGTTCTATAATAGCATCAGGAGGGAGTGTACCAATTAATCTATTCACTTCATCTAATATTACATCAGCAATAATCTCAATGTGATATTCTTTCATACCTAAGATATCCCATCGTTCACCACCGATAGTGAGAACATCCTTTCCTTGTGAAAGAGCAGACATGAGATCAAATGGTCGTAATATCTTTCCTGTTTGGTTTTGTAATTCTTGAGCTATCCTATGAGTCAAAGTATCTGTTGCTTCTTCAAGGCTACCAGATGCTTGTCTCATTATTCTGCCTTCATACAGAGTAAGAATATCTGTAGATCCATGTCCTACATCAATCACTATTGCATCTACAGCTCTTGATTCTCCTTGAGTTTTAAGGCTATAATAATAGGTACCAAAAGGTTCTGGCATTACTATACAGTGTTTTATATTTAATTTACGATGGAATTTCTCTCCTGTTGCTTCATTTTCCACATTAATCTCTAATTCGCCTTTTAATCCTTTAGCTAGTTTTACCATCTCTTTTTTAGAAGACGCAACAGGAACTCCAGTTGCCATAATAATATTATCATTATCTTTTTCTGAAATTAACGCTAAAATAGCTTTTATTGCTAAAATAGCATCATCAATACTTTTTACCTTACCCTCACTCGCTATTTCACGTTTCACTTCACTTTGAAGTCGCGCAAGTTCACCTACATATAATGATTTATTTCCATCGTGTATAACTAGGTTTTTCTCAAGTGAGGAATCACCACTAAATCCTTTCCAACCTTCTAATGGTGTTCCTACAATGGATGGTACTTTTCTCAGATGATCTGCGCATGAGAGCTTAATGGTAGATGTCCCTAAATCTATACCCATTGCTCGAAATGTTGGACGTAAAGACATGCTTTTTCGATTCTCCGTGAAGGTTAGATTTTATTATAATAGTTATTAATCACAACTAGATTTAATACCTTATGAATTAAACTTGAATTTAAATAAAAAGTATTCCCATTTTAACATTATTCATTAAGAATATTTAGTGTTTTAGGGGTTAACATTTTTAATTAAAGATTTTATAATTTTGATTAGAAATGATGTAAGAATAAAAAAACTCTATATCAGATATAAGGTGATAAAATTGTACAAACAACTTACCAATAAAGAATTAAATGATATATACTCCGATAGACCTTGGATCAATAAAAATGCCCTAACAAATATTTTTCTCTCAGCTTTTGCAGAAGCAGTCTTACCGGCAATGGATAAAGCAATGGAGAATCTCTATAAAATATTAACAAGCACTGAATTTATTGCGAGAATTGAGGAAGGTATTGTGGATGAAAGTATTGAACGTGTTATCAATCAAATAAAAGATGAATTACGTGAAGGATTGATTAAGGGCATGCTTTTTGGTGAAGATTAATTAAGACTAAATAATAAAATGAGAAAAATAGCTTGAAAGATTAAGCTATTTTTTTCCTTTAGCATTCTCTACCCAATCAATCCATTCTTTGAATTGATGTTCTTTCCCTTTCAAGGATACTGTAAATGTAAGAATATCAGGCTTAATTTCCTTTGCATGAGCAAACAATCCTTCTATAGTAAAATCGGGGAAATGCTCGAGTAAATCGGCTTTTGTGATCACAACAGCATCAGCATCCTTGTAAATTACAGGATATTTTTTAGGTTTATAAGGTCCTTCTGGAACACTTGCTAATATGACTCGATAATCTTCACCTAAATCATGTGCAGAAGGACAAACAAGATTACCAACATTTTCAATGAAGAGTATATCAATGCCAGTTAAATCCATACGTTCTATGGCATCAAAAATTAAACGAGCATCTAAGTGGCACATACCCCCAGTATTAATTTGTAGAACCTCAACACCAAATTCCCTAATCCTTTCAGCATCAATAGTTGTAGCAAGATCACCTTCAATAACAGCTATATTCTTTTTATTTTTTAATATTTCAATTGTGTTTTCAATAAGCGTAGTTTTACCACTACCTGGCGATCCCATGATATTAAAACTAATGATGTTATTCTCTTTAAATTTCAATCGGATTTCATTAGCTATCTGTTCATTTTTCTTTGAAACTCGTTCTAATACTGGTATCTCTTTAGTTTTATTCATTTACTTACGCCTCAATTCGTAAATTGGTTATTTTTCATTCATTAATCTAATGATACTTTCCATTTGTTTTTAAGACTGCTTTTTATTTTTATATTAACAAACATCTCTGAACTTATTATGTAATTTGACTAATAAATTACAGAAAGTATAATTCTTTTGAATTAAATTTTAAAATTATAAATACATAAAACAATTGTAAAATAATCTAACATAAATATCTCATCGAACTAATAGCTCATGTGATTCCCAAACAAGTAACTGGAGTATAGTCAAATGGAGCCTATCATTAAAACAAGATTTCATCCTCAAGAAATTCCTCTAAATTATATAAAAATAGTTTTAGTTGGTGATTCCAAAGTTGGGAAAACAACATTACTACATGCTCTTACAGGAACTGGTATAGCAGAACAAGGATATTCCGTTTCATTGATTAATCGAATCGACGAAGCTCGAAAAGGAAAAGAACATGCAGCAGTAGGGAGAATATATGATTTAAGATCCCAAAGATATTTTCCATATCTCCATTCTCTCTTCTATAATGGAGCAAAAGGTGCTATCATAGTATTTGAGGTTACTGATAGAAAATCATTTTCGAATGTCACTAAATGGCGAGATATTATTTGGGGTCATGCTGGTAATATTCCTTTATTATTATGTGGTAATAAATCAGATTTGGGATTAAGTTCAGATGATCACATTTCAATTTCAGAGGCTGAAACATTAGCTCAAGAGCTAACCAAGAAACAGCAAACGGAAGTACCTTATATGGAAATATCAGCATTAAAACACATTATCGCTTATACAAATCTGGAAGAAGATAAAACATCCATTGTTGAAGATATTTACCCTACTGTGAGTGCTTTTAGACAACCATTTATTAGATGGATATTTGAAATTGTTAAAAAAGGACTTCCACCAGAAGATATTTAGTAGTTACATTATACAACAAAAACGAGTAATTTATTATTACAATTGAGTTGGGATATCCATGATGATACAATCTGTGAAAATCACTGAACAAGCATACAAAGATATGTTTCGTTATGTAATTGATTTTGCTAATCCCAACAGACCTTATCGACAGTGGCGTGAAGTAATAGGTTGGTTAATAGGTCAAATTACGGAGGATACTATTACTGTATTGAAAGCTATTCCGATGTCAAGTGGGAATTCAATTTTTGTAGAGATGGATGATTATACAATTATACCTAAAATTGCTGAAGAAGCAGAAAAAATCAATGCTGTTATAGTAGGGTGGTTTCATAGTCATCCTTCGTTTGGATTCTTCCTTTCAGGAGTAGATATCCGAACACAAAGATATCAGCAAAGCTTATTTGAAAATGCGATTGCATTAGTATGCGACCCAACAAAAATCAATAGTTATGAACCAGGTGTTCATGGATATCAAGTACACATGGATCAGATGCATGCAAGGGAATATCGAGAGCTTGATATCAGTGTGGATATAGGTGACCCCTATCCCGATGTTTTAACCGAAATTCTAATGGAAAAGGGCATTGATCGTTCTTATTCTGATGTAATAGCTTATGAGGAATTAGCTGCACTATATGCTCTAGAAGGAATATCCCCACCAGCTTTTGCAGCTGATAAAATTGGTGATCTTTTACCTGTAGAAAGAAGTGCTGTACCAGAGTTAGTAGCTGATTATATAATATCATCACCTTTTAGGCACAAAAAAGAATCTTTTGTTCAAATTAAAATTTCTAATATTGGTGAAGGAATTGCTTATGTAGTAGACTTTACTTATCCAAGATCTTTTGATTACAAGATAATATCGATGTATCCACGAAGAATAATTGACCAACTCAACTATGATTCTACTATTATTGAACACTTTAAAATAAAACCGCTAATAGATAAGGAAATCCTCTTACCAAGTGTTACAATCTATTATAGAACAATAAATCAAAAACGATATCAAATAACAATTCCTTCTAGAAGTTATAAAGTATTATAAAAAGAAGGACGAAGATAAAAATTATCTACTTCTTTTATCTCTAACCCAGCTAACAACAGCTAGGATAACAAAGGTTATAATACCACCTAATAAAACAGTAAAAACACCCCAGATATAAGGAGGAGCATCAATACGATTTGGTAAAATATCGATTGTAACATTATCACCAAATTGTTGTACAAATGGGATTTCTATGGGATTATTCTCGTAATTATAGGTTAATCGAATTCGGAGAGTATAATTAACTGAATTAGGAAGTTCATCTTCTTTTATTGTTCCTTCAAATGACAATGTCATAGCTTCATCTGGTTCAATAACATTCCTTAAATCTAAATTGGCGTAAGAATGAATAAATGTCTTCTTAGCAACTGACTGATTATCGGGATGGAAGAACTCAACCACTAATTCATCTAATTTATAAGTAAAAGTTTGGTTGTTAAAAATTGTGCCACCAAAAAGAATAGTGTCGCCATGATAAATCTCTTCTGTTGGGCATATTATATTTGAGAGGAAAAATTCCTGTACAGCTGATACTTCAGCTACTTTAGGTTTCACAAGAAACATAGTACTTAGTATACAAGTTAATACAAAAGCGGTCATTAGCCATTTTTTGTTCATTGGTATCACAACTTTTTGTTTTTCTAATCTGAATTAACCTTTTTTTCTTTTGTTTATTTTTAAAACATTTCTTTCAAACGGAAATGTATCATATTAATTATCACTAAATAGAACTTTTGCTACTTTAGTTCTTATTATATCATATTTTTGTTCTAATCGTGATTCAAAGGTGTTGTCAATTTTAATAGTTTCATCTTCTTTTTGAACTATGACTCCACCAATGGATTCAATATTATCTTTGCCAAGTTTTATAGTGCATTTAGTCCCACATTGTTTTGTTATTTCTTTAGCTAATGTAGTTAAATCTTTAAGCATCGTTTTATCTTCTTTCCGAGTATTAACTATTAAATCGCCACCATTTAAAGCAATACCTGCTTCAATTACTAGATTATCTAAAACTTTAGCATAGGTTGCTTTCTTGGTGAAGTTTTTTAGCTCTTCTTTAGCAGTTCCAAAAGCTTTCTGAATTTCATCTTCCTTCTTTTGTAGAATTTCCTTCCGAGCTTGAAGATTAATAGAAGCAATCTGTTGTTTTTCAACTTCAGAAATCATTTTAGCCTGAGCATCAATTATCTGAGTTTTTTCTGCTTCTGCTGCTTCTTTACCTCTTTGGAGGATTTCCTTTGTCTGTTTTTTAACATCCTTTAAGATTTTTTCAGCTTCAACATTAGCATTTTCAATGATATCTTCAATCATTTGTTTAATTCTTACTTCTTCAGCAGACAATAGATTTCACCACATAGTATTATCCAGCAAATTAATTTGAAAACCGTTCATCATATTAAAAATATTTTGACATTAGCTTCAAAAAAATACAATAAAATCTTCTTATTTGGTTGTTTAACCAATAATATTATTTATATGTAATAAAAAAGAAGCTTTCACGTTTTAGTAAGAATTTCTAAAAATAAAAAAAGCTGGTATCCTCTATGTCTAAAGAATCGAAAAAATACATTCAAGCTCCTCGTGTGCAGAGTTTAGAATATGCTATTAGAGATGTTAGTGCTGAAGCCCGGAAATTAGCTGATAAGGGAAAAGATCTCATTTGGCTCAACATTGGCGATCCCAACAAGTATGATTTTGAAACCCCTTCTCATATCGTTGATGCTTTTGTAAAAGCTGCACGGGAAAACAAAAGCTTTTATTCCGAGTCCCAAGGAATTCTTCCTTTGAGGGAAGCTATTGTTGAAAAGGAAATTAAAATCAATGGTGCAAAAAACCTTTCAGTTGATGATGTTCATGTCACTGCTGGAATTTCTGAAGGAATTATGTTCTTATTAGGTTCATTATTAACTCCTGGTGATGAGTTACTAATTCCAGGACCTTCGTATCCTTCCTATAGTGCTTTTCCGAAATTTTATGATGCTAAAGCTGTAACCTATCGTACAATAAGTAATGATAATTGGCAGCCTGATCCCGATGATATCAGGAAGAAGATTTCCAATAAAACAAAAGCTATTTTGATAATTAATCCAAATAATCCTACAGGTGCAGTTTATAGGGAGAAAGTTCTCAAAGAAATAGTTGCAATTGCTGGTGAACATGATATACCCATTATTGCAGACGAAATATATGATAGATTATCTATGGATCAAAAATTTGTTGGTATCCCCTCATTATTAAAGGATGTTCCTGGGTTTATCTTTAATGGTTTTTCAAAAGTTTACTTAATGCCTGGTTGGCGCGTAGGATATGTTTATTTGCAAGACCCCGAGGATAAAATTAGAGATGTATATAATGGTATCATCAAATTAGGACGCTTACGACTTTGTGTTAATACTCCAGCTCAATATGGTTGTTTGGAAGCTCTTAGAGGTCCACAAGATCATATCGAAGGAACTGTTGATAAATTACGAAAACGTCGTGATTTGATCTACAAACGATTGAATGAAATTGAAGGTATCTCAGCTGAAAAACCTGAAGCAGCATTCTATATATTCCCAAAAATTGAGAAACTGGGTAAATATAAAAATGATAAAGATTTCATTTTATCTTTCTTGAAGGATGAGGGTGTTGTCTCTGTTTTTGGCAGTGGTTTTGATCCCATATATGGTAAAGATCATTTTCGTCTAGTTTTCTTATCACAAGAAGAAATAATAGATGATGCAATGAATCGTTTAGAACGATTTATTAAACAAGCCTAAATAAAAGAAAATTCGGCTATTGGATCATAAATGTTCCAATAGTCTTGCGTTTTTTCATTGTAACCAGTTTAATAATGGTTTCAATTCTTTTTGTTCAGTTATTAATTCTGAATAGTCCAATTTTAATCTGTTTAGTACTCTACGTGTAATATCTTTGGTTAAGTTTGAACCAATTTCTTTTTCAATAAAAAGTTGTAAAGCTCTAAATAATGGTTCTAGTAAATCACTTATATTTTTAATATCAGTAAAGTCGCTCAAAAATTTCTTTAAATTACTTCGATCAATAAAGTATTCTGAATTATCACTTACCAATCGTGCAAGTTCATCATGTTTAATCCTCAAATAAGCTGCAGTGTCATTTTTTACACGTTCAAGTTCGCGAATACCAAGCCAATTGTCTGTTTCGTCATATATTAGCTGAAATAAATCACTAATAAATTCAAGTGATCGTGTAAATTGAAATGCTTTTTTATCAAGGTCTAACTTCCAAGTTGGTAAAACCTCAAGATATCTAGTGGAAACTAAATTTTCGATAATATCACAAATTCTATTGTCATCCATGTTTGTTTCAGCTTTAATATCACTAATTGTTCGCTCAGTTCCAATAGTTGTTAATAATTGATAACTTCCTTCACCAAAAGAATTAATGAGCTCATCATAATTAGCATTATCTTTTTCTAGAGCTATTAATCCTTTTTTCGTTAATTCCACGACACTATTATCAGTGATACGAAAGTGTGTTTTAACAAGGCCACTTTCTTCAAAATAAGCAATGATACTTTGAACAATATCAACGCTGATATCTAGGTCTTCACTAATCGAATTAATACTGTTCTCACCATTAATACGAGTAAAAATTGCCCATTTCATATCATCTAAATTCTGTGGACCACGATCACTTCGAACAATTTCAGGAATATGGTAAGGGCTTATTGGTTTACTGGAAATTAATTGTTTTACTTTGACTTCAAAATCGTTGAAATTTAGAAAACCATTAAATTCTCTAAGATCTTCTTCATAAGTTTTCTCAAATTCATTAACAAGTATTTTCAATTTATTTCTATAAGAATAATCTTTACAGCTTAAAATTAACAATCCAATAACATAATTACCAGGTTCAGCTTGGAGTACAAAATCCCCTCTATCAACAAATTTGATAATTTCTCTTCCTTGTGAAGGTTTCAGCTCTTCAGCAAAGCTGTTAACTGCAGATATCAAACCAGAAATTAAAGTCGGATCTTGTTGACTAAAGTCACTAAAGCGGTATGAAAAAAGTTGCACGCCATCTCTTCTATGGATCATTTGAATCTCAAATGCTATTGTCATTATAACTAACCCGGTGTTTCATTCTTTAATCTAATCTAAGGTAATAGGACCTATCTCATCTGCACAATCATCACCACAGATAATTGCTTGAAGTTTAGCAGCATACTTGCGTAATACACGTATAGTTAATCCTAAAGCATTAAGCTCTAAAGAAGTGCCAATTAATATGTAGTCTCCAGCATTAGCTAAAATAGTAAAACCATTTTCACCTCTAACTAATACCTCTAAAAGGCTACCATGTTCATTAAGTGATACTGCTTGTTCGCCAGTGGATAGTATTGCGGCTGAAATAGCTGATAAAAGATCAGGATCAGATCCTTTTTTGGAAAAGAATGATATTTTCATACCTTCACGATTAACAACTGCTAAAGCTTCCAAGTCAGTATATTCTCCTATTTCTTGTAATATTTGATATACTTTCTTTTGAATTTCAGGATTTTCAACCATTTCAATTGCCATCCTATTAAAATAATATATACTCAACCTATTTTGGGTATTGTATCTTATTATATATTTTCTTATGAGTAAAAAGAGGGAAAATGAAATCATTTAGTATGCCGAAGCAACATAAACGACTTCTTTAGCTTTCTTTCCACAAACTATACAATTGCCATCAGGTTTTTCAACAATATCTTCACGAGTTCCACGAATGTCAGCACTGGTGTCCTCTTTTATCTTATCAGCACATGTTCTATCGCCACACCAGTTAATTCGGCTGAATCCTCGTTTAGAATTTTGTATGCTAATTAATTCATCGTAGTCTTTAGGAGTACTCATCTTATCTTCTAGCAATTTATTAGCACGCTTTTGCAAAAATGTTTGAATTTCAGCTAAAATCTTTTTCGCAATTTTAGATGCTTCAGCAACAGCTATGAAGGATTTCTCACCTGTGTCCCTTCGAACAAAAACTACCTGCTTTTTCTCAATATCTTTAGGACCAATTTCTAATCTAATAGGAACGCCACGCACTTCCCATTCATTAAATTTCCATCCTGGTGTATAACCTTCCCTTTTGTCTAAATCCACCCGAATACCCGCTTTCTCTAATTTAGCTTTAATTTTTTCGCATTCAGAAAGCACTATTTCTGTTTGTCCTTTTTTGTATATTGGAATTATGATTACTTGAATTGGTGCAATTAATGGTGGAATAATCAATCCCTTATCATCACCATGCATGCCAACAATAGCCGCAATCAATCTTGTAGAAAGACCATAACAAGTTTGATGAACATGCTTATTTTCTTTATCTTTATCTTGGAAAGTAATATTGAATGCTTTACTAAATCCTTGCCCTAAATTATGGGTAGTACCAATTTGCAATGTTCTGCCATCTGGTAATGGGCAATCATAGGCAATGGAATAAATTGCCCCAGCAAAAGTATCATATTTTGGTCTTCTAAGAATAAGAAACGACATACAGCATTCTTTGTAAACTGACTCGTAGATTCTCATGGATTCACGAACTTGTTCTTCAGCTTCAGCTGCTGTAGCATGACAAGTATGTCCTTCGGACCAGAGAAACTCGCGATCTCTTAGTAAAGGTTTAGTTTCTTTAGTATCAAAACGGATTATATTACAGAATTGATTAATTTTAAGTGGTAAATCTCCATGACTTCTTATCCATAACCGAAACATTTCATACATAATTGTTTCTGAAGTAGGCCTAAGAGCTAATTTTCTTTCAAGCTCTCGGTCACCAGCTCTTGTTACCCATGCTACCTCTGGAATGAATCCCTCAAAATGTTCTGCTTCTCGCTCGAGATAATCTTCAGGGATGAAGAGTGGGAAATAAGCGTTTTTATGTCCAGTTTTCTTTAATTCATCATCTAATTTGTCGACAATGGATTCCCAAATTGAATAGCCGTAAGGCATAATAACATTTGATCCTTTAACAGGCGATCGTTTGTCAACTATGTCTGCGTATTCAACTACTGCAGTATACCATTGTAAAAATTGTTCGTCTTTTTTAGGTAGCTCCATTTGTAAATCCTACCACAAATTTATACTCGCATTCTAACTAAAGTTCTCACTTAAATCTTTTTATTCATTTTAAGGAAATTATTATAATTTTAATCTTTTTAATGAAAAAAATATCTGGATTATTCATCTTCATCGACTTCTTGTTGTATGCCTTTTCTTCCAACAACTAAGAAACCAGTAAAACCTACCATTCGAGTTACAGGTCTTATAGCACCGATTTTTGTTGTTAAATCGCGCCTAATTACTTCGAATGCTTCCACTTGGTAAAAATTATTACTTGTCATAGCAGCAACAGTTTGATCAACCTGGGCGTAAGTTGGTACAAAAACAACCAGTACACCACCACCTACCAATGCATTTTTAGCTGAATCTATTAATTCCCAAGGATTAGGTAAATCAAAAATAACAGCATCAACATCTACCTCATCAAATCCTTCTTTTGCGTCCCTGATTTTAAAGTCAACTTGGTTTGTTAGTCCCAATTTGTCTATGTTTTTTCTAGCGATTTTCTGATGTTCTTCCCTATTATCGTAAGAATAAATTTTACCGTTTGGTTGAACATAACGCGCTAAAGCAGAAGTTAAACCACCACTACCCGTTCCAGCTTCTATTACCCGCACACCACTGCAAATACCAGCAGAATAGATTATTTGAGCTATATCTGTTTGGTAGATAACCTGAGTTGAATGACTTATAGCATCAAGATAGTCATAAGGAATAACCCGCCAAATATAGAACGTTGCTCCTTTAACATTTGTAATACTTGAGCCATATTCAAGGCCAATTATACTATCCATTTCTATTACCCCTTTATGTGTGTGAAATTCCTTATCTTTTTCCACTTTAACCATCCATTTCTTTGTAGGGGAAGCAGAGATTAAAACGAGATCTCCTTCTTTAATTTTCATTTCAGATTGTCTCCACAAAAATTATCAGTTATACTTTCATGAATTAAAGTTTGAAAAATTAAAAACTTAAGTGTTTTTATATGCTAAATAATCTCAAACACTCATCTGTAACTATTGATCTTAAGATTCTCATGTCAGAATCCCCAACAATTGTTTTGGAACCAATGATAGTTGTTGGAAGTGACTGTATTCCCAAATCTTTAGTTGTTTTACCATCTAGATCTGTATCAATTACTATAATATTGAGTGGGAATTCAGAAGCTAACAAGGTAATGTTATCAAAAACTGATTTACACCAATCACATTCACTATTTGAGAAAAACATTATGGGGAGATTTCTGCCGTCAAAACTACCATTGAAGTACGTTCGTTGATTTTTTTGAACGCCAAATTCCTCATCCCATGAAGTCAGCATTTTTGCTATCATTGAGAAAATGTCTAAAACATTTCTACCAGTTTTAGCACTAGCAAATACTATTCCATTGATAAATGAACGTAGATTGGATTCAAGAAGTCTATCGGTTAATGTGTCAACATCATAATCAAGATCTATCTTATTAAAAAGGATAATTTTTGGAATTTTCCTGTTGGAAACTTGATCAAGCTTTTCGTTCCAAATAGCTAAATCATCTAATGATTGTGGTTGGGTGACGTCTGAAACAAAAATCGCCGCATCAGCCTCTATTAAATATCGAAAAGCAAATTTCCTAAAAGCTTCTTGTCCACCAACATCCCAAATGGATAATCCAACCCTTTTATCAGCGATATCAATATATCTGGTGTAGATATTAAACCCTAACGTAGCGTCATACAATTCTTTGAATTGATTATGAACATAACGTTGGATAATACTTGTTTTTCCAACCCCAGGATTGCCTAAGATAACTATCTTTCGACAATCAATTGCATTCCTCATATACTACACCATCAGCAATATGTTAGTATATAGGATTAAAAAACACTATAATAAAGAAAGAGAATATCTGTATATTAACCTAATATTTGATAAAATTAGCAAAGAATTGTTTAGAACTTATTTTAACAATTTAGTTTTAAAACCTACCTTACAAATATCGCAATAATACTTGACTCGTGAAAGTTTTCCACTTTTTATTCGAATATGTGTATTTATACCTGGGTAAAGGAATTTTTTACAATTATTACAATATCTTATTCGCCATTTCTTTGGTATTCGGATACGTGCTTTCATAGCAATTTTTCGAGCTAAATCACCATATCGCTGACCTAAAGAATGATCTTCAGGGTAAATCTCATCTGCTCTTGTTAATAGAATCTCAATACGTTCTAAGGCTATTTCTATAGTATCATCCTTTCGTCGTTTGCGATTCAATTAACAAACCTTCTTGAATTTCATTATGTATAATCATAAGATGATATTATTCAGTTTTAAAAAGTTACCAAAATTTTATATCAAAAATATTGAAAAAGCATATATATAGCTAATGAACGTGGTTTTGATTACAAAAAAGCGTCATAGATAAACGTTTCAAACGAAAGATATAAAACTAGAAACAGTATGAACGCAAAATATTCTTAGAGGTATTTAGTGTTAATGCTAAGCTTTAATAGCTGCATTATTAAATACCCTCGAGTAGAAAATAAAAAAATCCAAAAGTAGGGTAAAATATGCCAACGGTATACGATGTGCCTGCACAAGATATAATTGAAGCTCTTGCAGCAGAATTGAAAAAACACAATAAGATTACTCCACCTGAATGGGCAAGCTATGTCAAAACAGGATCCTTTAAACAACATTCCCCCAAGAATCCAGATTGGTGGTTCGTCCGTTGTGCATCATTGTTAAGAAAAGTCTACATGAATGGTCCTATTGGAACTGCTCATCTTAGAAAAGAGTACAGTGGATTAAGAAGAGGAGTTAATAAACCTGAGAAATCCGCTAGAGCAAGTGGCGCTATTATTAGAAAAGCACTACAACAATTAGAAGCAGAAGGATTAATCACCTCCACAAAAAGAGGACGATTACTTACAGCTAAAGGCCGTTCAATGATGGATAAATTAGCAACAAGCATAATCAAAGAAAAGTATCCCGAGCTCAAAAAATATTAGTTAGTTTAACTATAATATAGAATGTGATAAAAATGTCTGAAGATCGCGAACTTGAAGAGTTGCGCAAGAAACGATTGGCTGAATTACAATCACAATCTGAAGCTCAAGCAGAAGCAGAAGCCCAACAAGCAGAATATGAAGCCCAAAAGGCAATGATCTTGCGAAAGATCCTAACACCAAAAGCAAGAGACCGTTTAGCTAATATCAAAATAGCAAGACCGGAATTTGCTGATGGACTAGAAAATCAATTAATTGCCTTAGCACAAAGGAGTAATCTCAAAAGTCCAGTAACTGAAGAACAATTAATAGAAATCCTAAAAAAGCTTCAATCTGGCAAAAGAGAAAGTACAATTGAATTCAAAAGAAAGTAAGGAAAAAGAAGGAACGAATAATGGCTAGATATAAACCACTCGCTAAAAAACTCAGAATGGCTAAAGCCAACAGAAGAACACGTTCAGTGCCGACTTGGGTTGTGATGAAAACTTCCGGAAGAGTACGAAATCATCCTAAGAAGAGACACTGGCAAAGAAATGATCTTAAAGTTTAAAATAATAATGTCGCGATGTGAGGCTGATAGAAAATGAGCACAGATGAAGAAATCGTAGAAGAAAGAATTTATACAATCCCATTCTATCCCAAATTGAAATTATCAACACGATATAAACGCGCACCTCGAGCAATCAGGATTATGAAAGAATTCATTCATCGACATATGAAAGCTGAAGGCATCATTATTGATAATGAATTAAATGAATATATTTGGGCTCGCGGAATACAAAAGCCACCAAGAAAAGTTCGTGTTAGAGCAATAAAGGATGAAGAAGGAATTGTCGAACTTTATCTTGTAGAAAAGAAGGTTGCAACTGAAGCTCGTGTACCAGAAGTCAGAAAACGACCTGGTCGAGGCGAATTACGACCTCCCACTGAAGAAGATATTGAAGAAGAAGAGGACGAATAAACGTACTCCTCTTAATTTTTCATTTCTTATTTTTTTCATTTTTAATATGAATTAGCTGATTTTAGGATTCCATAGCTTACCTATGTTTTAACATCCTTACTCATTTTAGAGTAGTTGAAATTATTATAAATAAGAGCTGTTGTATAGAATAGCTTGAAAAAAAAATTAGTTTTAATAATCTAATATCTAATTACAAGGGTGTCCGTTTTGGAAATAGCTCATTCAGAAAGTAAAGAAAGTAACGAGGAATTGCATACTGAAGATGCATTACCTGAATTGAAAGAATATTCAGGTAAAACTTTTGCTATTGAAGTTGCATCTGGTGCTATCTTCGGAGGGTTAAGTGTTCTAATTGGTTTTATGTGGGATATGTATGTAGAGGGAATCCTAAAAGGACCATTATTTGCTCCAGGTATGACATGGTTGGATATTCTTGCAGTCCCTATTATAATAGCATTCATGGTTTTTGGTATACGTAGTGGTTTAATAGCTGCTTTTATCGGTTGTGGCGCTATATTATTTTATCCAAATGAACAAGTTGGTTGGTTAGCAATGATAATCAAATTTATCTCCACAGCCACAATGATTGTCGTTCCTTGGATGATTTTAAAAATTAATGGTTTAAGAAAATCTGAGGATAAATTTAGAGTCCTTAAGAAATTAAATTATTCTTCTGAGGCTCTTGCACCAATTGGAAATTATAGCTTTTTAATGAGTAACGCTATACTTGTCAGATTGATTTTAACATTTATTTTCAATCTATTTGTCTCAGCACCGTTCTATGCTTACTTTGCCTTTGATGCCCCAATTGTTACAGTATTTGATGATCCTATAGCTGTTCTAACCTTGGTTGGAGGTTATACCGCCTGGAATATCGTACAAGGCATCTCTGACGCTGTACTCTCTTACATTATAGTCTATCCAACTACTTTGTACAAACATTTCGCTACTTGGTAATTATTGTTCAAAAATAAATGAGCAGGTCATTTATGAAAAGTCTCAAGATGAGTGTAAAGTACTTGATTGTATGCTCTCCTAAATTTACTGGGTTCAAAATATCAGAAAAATCAACAAATAACAATCCATTATAATCAGCGATAATTGCAACCGTATCTTTCATAGTGAAAGTGATTTCTCCACCTACTAAATCATGTAAATAAATGACTTCTGGTGATAATATATCAGTTATATTAATTACATACATACCAGTAGGATAATAATCAGTTTTCATTGCAAGTAAATAATTACCAAATTGTTCAAAATGGCTAAAATATTGAGTATAAGATAAATCAGTTATTTGAGCTGTTTTTGAATAAGTGTTATTATATACTAAATTAATCTCAAGTTTTTGATCAAAAATATTATCGCATTGTAATTCATTGCTTTCAGGATTACTTTTCGGTTTTAGCATAAAACTAAAGTTAAAAGTAATTACTATTAACGATAATAGAATAGCTATTGATACTACTTTACTCTAAAATTTCATCGTTAATTAATCCACCAACTCTCCGATTAGAGGTTAACATGGCTTCTAATAATATACTCCATTAAAAATAATATGGGTTATAATCACTAATAAAGAAAACTAATTAAAGGAGAAAATAATAAGAATATTCCTCTGAAAAGTTTTGCAGATAGCGAAACTTAATAATAGCAAACATTCGAAAATACTAAAAAAAAGTGTTAAAAATTAACATTAATACACGTAACACTTTTTAGTTAGTTTGTAATATGCTATATTACCCTATAGAATGTACCTTTAATTGCATACAAAGGCACCTATACTTTAGGAAGAAACAATGAACCACATATGCTCTGGGTTATCTATAGTTTTATGCTAGTAGATACTTATGAGATGAAAATGCTACTGAGGTCATATTAATGATCGCTATAACCAAAGAATTCAAACAAATGCTTGAAGAATTATTCAATGCTCGTGGCACTGCTGAAATTGCCACAACTGACATAGCTGAAGTGCTATCTGTTAGCCTAAGTGAACTAAGAACACTCTTGAAAGACCCGTCAATAAATGGTGAATTTAAAATAATCCGAGCTGATGATGGAACTAATTATGTGAAACGATTCCTTCATGGACATTTGGAAGGGACAAAAATGACAAGTGCCTCTAAAATTAAATGGGATACTATTGGTGGTTGTCCATGCTTTACTTGCCATGAATTAGAAAAATGTGATGTTGGTAATCCAATTTCTTCAGTTGACTGTCCACTCTTTTCTAAATGGTTATTTGCTGAACCACAATGTATCGATGAGGAAAAATCATAAATTTTTTATGATTTTTTACTGCAATCATTAGTGTATTAGTTAAAAGGTACTTATCACTTAATTTTAACGAATTATTCATAATATTGTACCAATTTTTATTTGTGAAAAATTCTACATTAGTACGAGGAAATACTATGAGTCATAGACGAGATACGAGAAAAAAAGAATATTATTACAAAGAAGCTAAAAAAGCAGGTTATCGTTCAAGGGCATCTTATAAATTGATACAAATACAAAAGAAATTTAACATCTTTAAAGCAGGCGATAATGTTATTGATATTGGTGCTGCACCTGGAGGATGGTCTCAAATTGCTTCAGAATTCATAAAGCCAGGTCGAGTCTATGCTGTAGATCTTGAATATATTGAACCATTGGATGGTGTATTAGCTATTCAAGGAGACATTACAGATCCAAAAACTCTCGAGAGAGTAAAAACCTTGGTAAACGATCCAGTTGACACTGTAATTTGTGATATTAGCCCTAAAGTATCAGGTAATTGGAGTACAGACCATGCAAGGCAAATTTACCTTTCAGAGCTCGCACTAAAATTTACTATTTCTGGAATTTTAAAACAAGGAGGAAAATTTGTCTGCAAGCTTTTTCAAGGAGATTTGATAGAAGATTACATTAGCAATCTTAAAAAACTCTTCACTGTTGTATATCTTTTCAAACCAAAAGCTTCCAGATCGCGAAGTGCCGAAGTGTATACAATATCAAAGGGTTTAAAGAAGGGACCAATTAAATGGAAAAAAACATCTGAAGGGAAGCAAGAAGAAGGACAAAAAGATGATTGAATATCCTTTAGTCAGCGTTACAGAAGGAAAAACAGAAATCCTTGTCCCCGATGTAGAAGCTTTTAGAAAATCACCTTCAAGTTTTCCACCATCTGATGCCCCTGTATTCTATAATAAAGAAATGGAATTAAATCGTGACTGGGCTTTAGCAACATTAAGAGTATATCAAGAAAAATATGCTATAGGCGATTTTCATAGATATTGTGAACCAATGGCAGGAACAGGTGTTCGTTCAGTTAGGGTAGCAAATGAAATCCCTAATCTTGAAGTAATTATTAATGATAAGAATCCTTTTGCTGTAGAATTAATTGCTGAGAATCTCAAGAAATTAAATTTACAAGATAAGGTTCAGCTTTATCATGATGATGCTAATGAGTTAATGGTAAGATTTGATGCTAAAGGGGAGCGATTCGATGTGCTTGATGTAGATCCTTTTGGTTCTCCCGCACCATTTCTGGATGCTAGTGCTCAAGTTATCAATAAGAATGGATTATTAGCAATAACTTCCACAGATATGGCAACAATGTGTGGAGTCTATCCTAAAGCTTGTATTAGGAAATATGCTTCAAAACCAATTCACTCTTACATAGCTCATGAATTAGCTGTAAGAATAATGATTGGTTCAGCTTGTATGGCATTAGCAAGACATGGCAAGGGAATAAAACCATTTTTTAGTCATAGCACAAAGCATTACATTAGAACATATCTTTTAATCGAAAAGAATATTACAAAAGCCAAAGATGCGATGGATAAGTTAGGTTTTATCTCCCATTGTCAACATTGCTATTCTATTGATTTTGCAGAAGGGTTAGTAAATTCATTAGAACCAAAATGCCCCGTTTGTGGTAAAAAGAGACAGATAGGTGGGCCTTATTGGATTGATATTCTTTATAATTTTAATTTTGTTAAAGAATTACAACAGCATCTAAAAAATAATTTGGAGTACTATGGTTCATCAAATGAAATGAGCAAAATGATAGATTTAATTAACCAAGAGGTAAGAGCAAATGATACTCCCAAGGCTAAAATTGGTTTCTATGATTTGCATCAATTAGCTGATAAATTAAACCTACCATCACCAAAACTTGATAGCACTATTGGTGAGTTGGAAAAGAAAGGATTTCTGGTAACAAAAACTCATTTTCGTTCAAATTCAATTAAAACAGATGCTCCAATAGAGCAGATTGAAATTGCTGTGAGGAAAGTATTGGAAACACAATTTGCAAGTTAAAGAATTAGTG
>JAEORJ010000303.1 GCA_016840945.1 Candidatus Gerdarchaeota archaeon | reverse complement strand
CGACCTGTATTTACTTTAAAGTAAACATCTACTTGTGTATCTACACCTGCAAATCTTGCTCCTCGTTCTAACAATATTTTTCTAACCTTATCATGATTTTCAAAACGAGCTTTGATTTCAACATCAATCATAATTTATACAACCAGTAAATTTTGGTATAAATTAATCCTAAGCTATCTAATACTTTTTTATTGTTGAAACATTAATTTAAATGGGTATTTCTATGAGGAATTTTTTGTTTAATAAGAAAATAACTTTTTTCTTGCTATTATTATTCACTATTAATCAATTCTCAATAATTGGGTTTACAACTGCAAAAAAAGATTCGACGATTGAAGTCTCACAATTAGCAGAAACTGATTATTATTGGATTTGGGATGAATTCCAAGGAGCACCTGGTGATTTAGCTGGTAATGATATTGAGTCTTGGGGGGTTGATTTTGGCCCTTATCATAATTTAAATGAATTATTAACTAAAATAAATTCTTTAGAGGAATCATTTCCGGATCTTGTAGATGTTAGTTCAATCGGATTCAGCTTTTTAGGTAAACAAATTCCTTTAGTGATAATTACAGATGAAACTGTTCAAGCAACTAAAAAGGAATTCTTCCTTGTAGCTCATCACCATGCACGAGAAGTAATAACTATTGAAAATGTATTATATTTTATTGATCGTTTAATATATGATTACATCAATCAAGATGAAGAAATTCAAGAAATATTAACACAAAGAGTTCTCTATATAATACCTACATTAAATATTGATACATTGAATATGCTCCATTTATGGCCTGAACAAAGAAAGAATCTCCATCCTTTTGATGAGGATGGTGATGGTACTATTGATGATAATGAATGTTTGTGGGGAAGAGATACTCCATTAGATGGTGATACCTTAGTAGGTGAAGATAAACCTGGTGGTGTAGACCTCAATCGTAATTATCCTTACATGTGGGGTTTAACCTCCGGTAGTAGCAATATAACTAGTTATGAAACATTTCGTGGTCCTTCGTCATTATCAGAACAAGAAACACAAGCTTTAGTTAATTTTGTTAGAAAACATCGTTTCGAGTCAGCAATTTCCTTACACTCAGGTGTGAAACTTGTTCTAACTCCTTGGTCTTTTGACCCATATCTTACTTGCCCTGATTATTCTATTTATGAAACAATAGGTTATCAACTTCAGAGTCTAACAGGTTTGGAGTATAAACCACTCTATCCTTGCTCCGGCGAATGGAGTGATTGGATGTATGGTGCAAGAGGTATTATTTCATTAACACTTGAAACATATGGGAAGAGCACAGAATTTATTTGGGATATGTTCAATCCATCTGCAAATCAAGTAATTGCAAATTGCATTAGTGTTAATAAAGGACTTCGTTATATGATGACTTTTGATTCACCTTTGTTAGCAATTGAATCAACAGAAGATATCTCTACACTAATACCTGAAACACCTACAACAGAAGAAACATCCTTTTCTATAATTTTGGTGCCAATAGTAATCAGTGTGGTTTTCGCTGTATATATTATCCTATTGAAAAAGTCAAAAAAATAACTTGAGAAGTTGTTAAAGTCACAATTTTCATGTCTTCGAAAACAAAAACGCGGGAACTTTTCGTTTTGAAAAGTCCCGCGCGAAACAGGAGATAGTCAATATTCAAAATGGCGTGCCAAATGGCATTATGCACGCTAAATAATATATCATCTTCATGAAATATAAAGATATTCTTCTAACTGATTTTTGTTTTTTTAACCAATTACTTAATTAAATTGATTATTGTCGAGACTTTTGCTTTAATGGTGAATACCATATTGTTGATTTAAAAAATAATTTTTAGTTTAACTTAAATATATTTTAATTATTTAATTAAATTATTCTCTGATAAAAGCCTCAGGCAAATCACCAACAGCTTTCATCCAATAATAAGCCCCCAGAGAAATAGCCCCAATAACAATAATTGATCCCCAAATACCTGCTATAGCTAATACATCGACAAAAGTGGCTAAAATAATTGATAAAACAATGCCACCGATTACAATACCAATAATTACTCCAAAGAGTTTTTTTGGTTTAGCTTTTTTTGATTTTAAGATTTTATTTAAAGGAAACAATATTATCACTAGTAATTCTAATTGCAATTTTAATTTAAAAAAATATTGAGTTAATAAGCATCTAAGCTTAATATTACTGTTTTCAATATATTTTTAATATCGCATTTAGCATTGGTACAATAGACAAATTACTTGGTAATTTCAATGAGTCATGATAAATTAATAGCTTTACAAGAATTAGTTACGATGCCAAAGGATTATAACAAACTAGTTCTTTATGAGCGAAAATTGAACGATGCTTGTACATTCTTGTTATTTGATTGTAGGAAAATAATCTTGCAAGCAATAGATTCTAGTAGATCAAATAGCGAAGCTAAATTTATGGTTCCTCCTCTACAATCACGTATTGATAGATTGATTGATCAATCTCGATCTTGGCAATTGCGATTACGACCTGGAACAGCTGAAAAAGTAATGAAAGTTATAGCAAATAATGTTATTTTATTTGATTTGATAATTTTTAGCAGATGTTGGGATTTAAAAGAGGAGTTGAGAAAAATTGATTCATTGATTATTTTCAACGAAGCATCACAATTGAAAGATCTAGTAAAAGCTGTTTTAGACCATATTCAGATTATAGATGAATTATATTCTAGTAAAGAAAACGCTAAAGTTAACATTCAATCTTCCGAAGAAGTAGGTGCGATGTTAATTAATCGATTTAATTCTGAATTGGTATTAGCTGAACAAGCTGGAGCTTTGAAAGGGATATTAAAATTAGAAAAACCAAAATTAATAGGAAAAAGCAAATATTATGAGCAGTTAGGAAACATACTTCTTAAAATAGCCTTTTCATTTGGTTTTGAGCATTCCGATGAACCTATAGCTATACAAGCATTAACTAATAGATTAAATGATGAATATCCGAGAATAGAAGCTGAATTGAAGGATGTTCTAAGAGCTCTTGAAATGCTTGATCAAAATGGTTTCCTAAGATTAACTAAAGATTATCAAGGATTTTATTGGATTAATCTTAAACCATCAGAGAGTGAAGCTAATATTATCTTGGCATTAGCTGAAAAGAAAGGTTTTCTGACTATTGAAGAGATTATGCTTGAAACTAAATGGCCTATAGAAAAAGTTACCAAGGAGCTAGAAAAATTCGTTCAGGCTGGTTGTGCTGTGAAAGATAGTAGCTATTCTACTGGTGTGAAATATTATTTTCCAGGCTTAACATCTGAGGAATGATTAAAATAAAAGTTGAATCGATAATGGAAATTCGTAGTTATTTGTTTTAATTATTAGCATCTTAGTATTGTCATCATAGTTCCATGAATTATTTCCTAAATCAAATCCTTCTGAATACTTCTTGTCATTTAATCGAATTATTAATGGTTTATTTACTCGGTGGAAAACAAAGTGGATATTTTTATTCGTGGTTGACAATTCCTCTAATTTCCCTTCCTTGAAAATATCAATTGTAAGTTCGTTGCTTTTCTTTATACCTTGTAAATTCAAGGAACAATAATTATTTTGTAGATAATCTTTACTGATTCCATCATCAAAATAGGCTTTGCCTTGAAATTCAATACCCGGATAAATCTCAAATATTACTGGGTGATCTTTTGTCTGTTCAAGAAATTGCACTACAGGATTTGTTGGTATAATACTTCCAGCTTTCACAAAAATAGCTAATTGATCTAATGAAAATTCTTTCTCAATAACGGTTCCTCCTTTAAGTATCTCTTTAGACCAGAAATCAATCCATGTTCCTTGAGGTAGATAGATTTCCCTTTTAGCTGAACTATTATCATTTGGCATTTTATTTAAAATTGGGGCTATTAGAATTCTTTCTCCAAACATGAACTCAGTATCAAACCATTTTTTATTGTAGGCTTCAATATCATTTGGAAACTCCATGAAGAGTGGCCTCATGATAGGTAATCCTGTTCTACTTGCCTCCCAAGTATAATAGTACAAATATGGTGTTAATTGATAACGGAGTTCAATATATTTTTTGACTATCTGCTCAATTTCCTCACCAAAAGCCCAAGGCTCTTGAGAAACAGTTCCAGCTGAAGAATGGTTTCGACACATAGGATAAAAGATGCCAAGCTGATACCAACGTGTTAACAACTCCGGAGTACAATTTTGATAAAAACCACCAATATCAGCAGCAACAATAGATTGACCGCATAACCCCATATTTATTATCATAGGAAGTGATTGTTGTAAACCTATCCAATCGCTATAGTTATCACCAGTCCAACTAGCAGCATATTTCTGTATGCTAGCATAACAGCTACGAGTGAAGATGAAATTTCTAATATTTGGTCTTAAACTATCAATGCCTTGACGAGTTGCTCGAGCCATATTTAATCCGTAGATGTTATGAGCTTCACGATGAGAAACATCTTTGTCAATCATATGATGTTGAACTTTATTAGGAAAAGTACCTTTAATTGTGAATGTCACAGGTTCATTCATATCTAACCAAAATCCATCTACACCAACTTCAACAAGTGAATTGAATAAACTACCCCACCAAGTTCTAACTTCATGTTTAATGAAATCAGGGAAGACGCATTTTCCAGGCCATACTTTTGAAGTATATAATTTACCATTTGGAAGTTTGCAGAAATAATTATTCTTAACCCCTTCATTATAGATATTCCAATTTGTATCTATTTTTAATCCTGGGTCAGTATTAACAACTATATTAAAACCTTCTAAATGAAGATCATCAATGAGTTTTTTAGGATTCGGGAAACGTTCTTTATTCCAAGTAAAAGATCTATACCCATCCATGTAATCAATATCCAAGTGGATGCAATCACAAGGTATCTGTTTATCTCTAAAAGTAGAGGCGATAGCTCGCACTTGTTCTTCTGGATAATAGCTCCATCGACATTGCTGATGCCCTAAAATCCAGCGTGGTGGAAGGGAAATGCGACCATTAATCAAAGTAAGTTGTTGAATAACGTCTTTAAGAGAAGGACCAGAAAAGAAATAATAGCAAATTGGTTCTTGTTCTGTGAAATAACTCACTTTGCTTTGTTTTTTCTTATCAATTTTAATTAAAGAATAATGATGATTATCATAAAATATGCCATACGCAGAACCATTTTCTCTTACTGATATTTGGATTGGCTCACTTTGATACAAAGGATCATTAGTTTTGTGATAAATCCTTGGATCTGTATTCCAGAAAATCATTTTTCGACCATTTTTTGCTAAACTACCTGTTCGTTCACCAAATCCAATCTGTAATTCATTAACAGTTGCTTTTTTATGAGTAGCTGCCCAACGTTTTCGTTTACTCCACGAGATAGCTTTTATGTCTTGCGATAGTACTTCGCCATCCATTTTTTCAAATAAAATTGCTCCATTATTTTCATTAATTTTTATAAGTAAATCATTTTTCTGAGAGATATTCTTATCCACTTTTATGACATAATAACCTAAATCTAAATTTACTTTAAGATTGAATGGTGTTTCAATGGGACTTGCAGCCCATGAGTAATGATCTTTTTGTAGAGGGGATTTAGATGCCCTTATTCGCCATATTGATTCTGTGATAACCTTGATTTCCAAATAACCATTTGCAAATTGAAAGATTGCTATATCGCCATTTGTGGTAACTTTTTGAACGCCACCTAAAGTGATCCATCTGAATGGTATGATTTTAGTATTTAGTAACTTACCAATAGAACGAAAAAGTGGTAATGCGATTTTTGAAGCTATAAAATCCTTGAGGTTCTGAACAAATCCTGGCATAATTTGAAGCTTGTAGAACTAGCTTAAATGTATTTTTATCTTGATAATCAAATTATAGATCGATAAATTGAGAGAAAATCTTTTTTTAACTGGAAAATGATTGAATAACTGCTACAAGATACTAAGGGGTTTGCTATATTTGGAATCAGTGTATTACCTACGTGATTTAACAGCTGATGATTGGGAGAAATTCCATGAAATGGATTCAGCTATCTTTCCTGATGAACCGTTATCAAAAAATAGTTTCTTAAGTGGTTTAGCAGGTTATAAAGCACTTACAGTCATAGCTATTCATAAAGAATCAAAAGATTTTCTAGGTTATTATCGAATAGGAGTGTATGGAAAAGAAGGGCATGTTTATAGAATTGGTGTCCATCCAAACTTTAGACGAAAGAAATTAGGTTCTGTTTTACTCGAGAGAAGTATGACACAATTAGAAAAAGCTGGTTGTACAGAATATTTCCTTTATGTAAGAGCTGATAATGAACCTGCAGTGAAGCTATATGAAAAATATGGTTTTGAAAAGGAAGTCGATAGTCATCAATTTATTTGCCCATTTAAATTATTAAAAGGAACACCAAGAGGGAATTGTAGGCATGTTGAATGGGGAGAAGTGCAATTAGTGTGTTTGAGATTTGAATTGAATCCAATAAGAATACAACAATATTTCGGACAAGAGGATCAACATGTATTAATTTTTGAAGTTAACAGACAACAAATGGGTTTTGCTAGATTAACACCAAGTTTTCCAGGAGCATTTCCATTTATAGTCAAAGATTCTGAATATGCTCTAGATTTCATTGGTCATTTAAAAGAGCATATAACGAATCCTGAATTTGATTATGTTAGATTAACTTTTGATGGTCAACCTAGATTGGTTGAAAAATTAACTCAAGAGAAATTAACCCTAAATTATAAATTACTCAAAATGACTAAAGAAGTAACAACATAGTAGATAACAATGAATCATGTATTGATTACAGGTTACCCTGGAACGGGAAAAACAACACTCATCAAAAAGATTATTCCAAATCTAAATTTATCATATGCTGGTTTTTATACAGAGGAGATTAGAAATCAGCATGGTTCTCGAGAGGGATTTAAAATAATCGGACTATCTACTAAAAAGGAAGGGCTATTGGCTCATATAAAAATTAAAAGTGGTTTACAAGTTGGAAAATATCAAGTAGCTATTGATGAATTCGAAGATATTGCTCTAGAAGAGATGACAAAAGAGGTTGAGGTTATAATAATAGATGAAATAGGGAAAATGGAGTTATTTTCAGAAAAGTTCAAACAAGAATTGATAAATTGTCTATCTAAAAAGAGAGTATTAGCAACAATAGCTGCAAGGGGGGGAGGGCAAGTAGTCGAAATTATAAAAGCAAGGAAGGATTGTAAATTACTCGAGATAACTAAAGATAATAGAGAACAACTGGTTGAAAAAATATTAATTGAAATAAAACAATGGTGAAAAAAAAATGGTTCATAATTGGGGTAAAAAACTTTCAAAAGAGCTCTTGGAAAATATAGAACAATTCAAGAAAAGTCAAGATGGTGTTAGAATTGTTGAACTTTACAAAAATCAATCATATTCATTAAGTTATGGAGAGTTAGGACCTAAAGAAGAGAACAAATTGCATAAAATGGCAATGGAAGAAGTATATTATATTATAAAAGGGAGAGGTGTTATGACCATAGAGGAAGAGGAGCTAGTAATAAAGAAAGGGGATATAATAGTTATAAAACCAAATTATAAACAGAAATTGAAGAATAGTGGGAGAGTGAAACTTGCCTTCTATATGATAGTAAATCCACCTTATGATCCTCATAAAGAGGAAATTTTAGAAAAATAACTAGCTAATAATATAAAATGCGGAAAAGGAAAAATTAAAACTGCTAGAAGAAAATAGCAATGTGGACGTGTTTAGATGGCCACTGTAATGGATACTATTTTAGCAATTATAACAATAACGGTACCATTACTGGGTGGAGCTTTTACAGTTTTCATGTTTTATAAACGAGATTTAGAAAAAGAGCCAAAAAGGTTAGTTTTTACAACATTTTTATGGGGGTTGGTAGCAGGAGGGTTGATTATTGGGATAACTGTACCAATGTTTGTAGGGATCGACAGATTAATAGCTATAATAGGACCAGAATGGGGTATCATATTAACGATGATTGGGGCAGTATTAATACAAGTGGTGATTGAGGAATCAATTAAATATTATATATTCTATACAAGGTGCTTCTGTTTAATATCAGAAGTGGATGGATTGTATGATGGTTTTTTTTATGGCGCTATAATTGGAACCGGGGCAGGAGTGGTTGATGCGATAATCTTTGCAATATTATCCACAGATTGGTTGGAAGGTTTGAGGATAGCAATAATAAAAACCATAAGAATACCAGGAACTCAAGCATTTTTTACTGGATTAATAGGTGCTTATTGCGCTTGGAATAGATTGAAGGGAAGGAAAAGATACCCAGGTATACTCTATGCGGTAGCGTTACACTCAATTTGGAACATCTCAACTTTTCTAATATATTATTTCTTAGAAGAACAGAACTGGTCATTTTATGCTGCAAATTATACCTTGATGATAGTGTATATTGTATTTATGATCGTTATAAGTGGTCTGATGATAAAATATGATATAAGGGAATTTCCAGAAGCAGTAACAAATGATGCAAAGGTACAAGGAAAATGTAAAATTAAGAAATAAATCCAGAATATTCTGTCCTGGATTTATTTTAATTAATATCAAATAATGTTCTTCTTACGTTTGCTCAGAACAAAGAAGAAAGACAGAGCTGTTATTAAAGATATGATAATGTAAGGTAGAGGTATTGGACTGGTTTCAGTTTCATGAATTATTACAAAAATAAAATCAGAGGTATCCTCAGCCGAACCACCAAATTCATCGTGAGCAGTAATTCTTATTTGTACCGAATTTATAGTGCCAAATTGAGTGATATTCCAGAGATATGAAGTGCCAGTAATACTTGTAGCAATCGATATCCAACCAAGGTTATTAAAATTATAAGCAAGATCAAAGGTCAACGAATCATCATCTGGGTCATTTGCAGACCAATCAATCAGAATATTGTCACCAGTAAAGTTTTCACCCCCATTCGGATTCAACAGAGTAACAATTGGATTGCGATTCAGAACAGTATAGACATATGGTAACCCTGAAACATTTTTACGGCTACCTATATGGTAGGATGCATCTCTAGCTTGTATATACCATTGCACTATTGTTCCATGTTCTTGAGCTGGGATCTTTCCCTCCCAAAAACCTGGGTTGCCTGCTTGTTCAGTCATATAAGTTTGATACCAATGGATGCCATCGTCAATCGTGTAATTGATCCATGCATCAAGGATACTGTCTTCTTCATATATTTCAACAACAATATGAGGATTATCATTTTCACATGGCCCTAATCCATCATTCGAAGTATCATATTCATAAGTTGGAAAATAAATTAAAGGACTAATATAATCTACTGTATTATATTCCCATGGATGAGAAGTAAATGTAGCTTCTGAAATTGTTCTAAATACATATGTACCAAATCGATTATCATAGCCAATTTCATTAGTAATTGTATCAATTGGATTTTCATCGTCATCATAAATGGTATACATACGACCTTGAGTTGTTCCAGCCTCAATTTCTTGATAAACTTTCGTTTTTAATTCAAAAGATAAAGTGAAGCTCCCAGTAGCACCATAACTTATTTTTGTATGAACATCCCCTCCAATGGTTAAAGTAAAAGCATGTGTAATTTCAGCTGTAGAAGTTTCTTCTTCCTCTGCAACAACCATTGATGTACCATCGAATGTTTTAGTACAGATTGCGGTATAATTTTCTTCTGGATATCCTTGATGCACAACATTTTGTTGTCGCCATACCTCTGGAGCATTTGCATCATTAAGGAACATTTCGGATGTAACATTTAATCTATAAATGAACTGCGGTTCTACCCATCTTATAATTGGCTCACCTGTTTCATTCCAAAATACTTTTTTAACAGCTATTAAATCCCAAGGAATAATCCAACCCTGACCCCAATAAAAGTCTCCACGACCAGGACCAATAAGATCAGGATTACTGGATGCTTGTGAACTTGTTCTTGAATCTAAGCTTGATGTTTCAATAGCAAAATGGTATCCTTCCTCTTTAAACATACCAAAATTAAAGTTTATGCCAGCCTCAAAAATAGGTGATTCAAAACCAATACCAATTTCAGTACTAATACTTTTAGAAATTTCTGCTCCTATAGACATAGAATAAGTAGCTTCTTCTTGCCAACAAGAATAACTATTATCACCATTTGGATCATAAATAATAGCTAGTAATTTTTCACCAATTACCTCATAATGACTCTGTAGTACTTCAATAAAAGGATCCTCTAAAAGTTTTGTAAAGTTAAAATTGCGTTGTGCTACACTAACTAATTCACCACCTAAATAACCTTTCAATTCAGCTAAAACTGAACCATTAATAGAAATACTATAAGGAATAGTAATTGAGAGAGAACATGGTGATTCAAAGGGATCTGGAGAAACATCACCAAAATTAATATTATTTAACCATATTTCAATCATATTTAATCCTTCAAAACCATATGTGAAATTAAAAATAGCATGATCAATATCTGGATCAATACCAAATTCTATATCACCACTATCAGGCGAGAGCCAATATATAGTTGAATTGCATTCAAAAGTAACAATAATATTGTAATCTTGATCAAGTTTTGTACCTAAATAAGTTGATATTGAGAAGCTATACCAACCTTCACCGTGCCAATACCCTCCATCAATAACAAAATCAACTGGAAGATTATATCCCCAATAATTATGACCAAGAATGCTAAAATTATACATAGGCCTTTGAGAAACATCTTGGATATGGATAGTGGTTGGATCAGTTAAATAAAACTGCCAATAATCAATTTTCGTATCAGTTTCTTGGGAAATTTGACCTGTAATAATACCTGATTGAAAAATATCTGCAATAGCTACATTTTCATTAGGTTCCGATTCAGAAGTTATTCTTTGATTAAAGAGTAATCGCAGATTAAAAATTTCAAAATAAGACTTACTATTAGCAAAACTCAGCTTAATATAATAATAACCTGAATAACTAGTTATAATTTCAAAGGATTTACTAGTATCAGATTGACCGTAAGTTAACCTTGTAAAACTAGAGTCATATAATTCCCATTTAATTGGATCAGTATCAAAAATATCCGAAGTTTCAAGAAAGAATTGAAAATCTGTGCTAATATTACAATTAATTTTGTACCAATCAACTTCATTAAAATCATCTAATGCACCATAATACCTTCCAGAATCAAAAATTTCTGATGCACTAGCTGAAATATCATTGGGTTCTAAATCATAGCCATCGATGGCATTATATTTATCATATAGGATTTCAAAGCAATAGTATGTAGGTTCAACAAAAGGCATTGAATAGATAATTAACCAGATATAATAATAACCATCATATTGTGATATAAAATCTATACTATTTTTACTTGAAAAAGGACTCCAATAAATGCCTTCATTACTTTTATTGAGAATGAAGATATCAACATCATGTGCAATCCAAAAAGTAATATGAACATTAGTACCTTCTCTACAATAGAATTTAAACCAATCTTGATCTCCAAGACTAGTTATTGCTCCATCATGAAAACCTATACCACTTAACAACTCTGCTTGAGCAAAAGAATCATTTGGTTCAGCTTCACATGATGCTTCTTTAAAGTCAACAACAATGCTACAAATAGGTATTAGAAAAGCTAATACCAAAATTAATGTTAAACACTTTTTTCTAAACAATTTTGTCCATCCCGTTTCAATAGTAACTGAGATTATGAATAGCTAAAAGCTAAACATAAAGAAAAAACGAATATCCCCCATCCCAAATAGCTAACTCCGAATCAAATAACAACCCAAAGTAAAAGGATAATCCGTTTCAAAATATACAAAGAATAATTTGGTATAAAAAATTTTTTCAAGTCGAAAAAAACGATGGAAAGAGTATTTTATGAAGAAATAAGAAAAAGAAAGAAGAGTTTTTTAATAAAAAACTCATTTTCTGCGCTTTCTAATAACAACAAAAGTAGTTATAAGACCTACAATAAACACCACTGAGGGGACAGTAATACTGATAGTTAGTATGATGATTTTTCTTTGAAGATTGCTTTGAGGATCAAGAGGGTCAAAACCTTCTTGAATTTCATCGAAATCTGTCATACCATCGCCATCTGTGTCCATATTATTGGGATCAGTGAAATAAACAAATATTTCATCATAATCATTGAGCCCATCTATGTCTGTGTCACTATTTTCTGGATCAGTTCCATAAATAACTGCTTCATTATAATCGGAGATACCATCCGAGTCAGAATCAGTAGAGTAAATGTAAAGTATAAGGAAAGGAGATGTTATAGTACCATAAATAGTAGTAAAATCGAACCGACAATAAACCAAGTATGTAGGCGGAGTTGGTCCAGTGCAACATTGAAAAGTCGTTGGTGAAAGAGCTGTAACATCAGAATAAGTTGTATTTACTGGGTCAATTGAGCTATTGGGTTTAGCTGTGAAACAATGTAATTCTGAGGAAATCTCTCCAGTACAGTTGAGTTCAGCGGTAATTGTTGCCATATATGGAGTATTATCATCAACATAACCTGAAGATAATGATGTTACAATAGTTTTAGGATGAGCGGGATGAATTATTGCTTTCCCACCTAAGGTTATCAGGTCACCTTGAGTTAGAGCTTTTACAGAAATGATATCATTAATAGAAGGCGTAGGGCAAGAAACAGTCCAAGTGTAAGTGGTATTGCTTAAGAAATTATTATAATTAACAGTAGTGCTACCAGAAACCAGAGAATAACCAGCTGGAAGAGATAATTGAAGACTAATATCCTTAGTTTCATTCATAAAACTATTATCAAGGGTACATTTGAGAGTATAACTACCAGCTTCAGTAATAGGTGCGGAAGGAAGTTCAAGCTCTAAAGCAATAGGGCGGACAACAATTACTTGATAATCGCCAAAAGACCAACGGATATCACACCATGAATCATCTTTGATAGACATAGGACTGAATGGTCCTTGATAAATGGGATCATTTGTGAAAGCCCAAGGATCATGAACAAAGACAACTTCT
>JAEORJ010000302.1 GCA_016840945.1 Candidatus Gerdarchaeota archaeon | reverse complement strand
ATTTCTTATTCTGTTAACAATTATGACTTCTTTTGGATTAATTTCAGAACTAAATAAGATCAATTCAAATATTAATGATACTTTTATAGAAATCAAACCAAATGTAACAAAAAAATGGACTTATATGATTTATTTCTGTGCTGATACAAGAGATGAATATGTAACAGCAAATTTGGATAATTCAAATAATGGATTACATTTAGCTATGTTGGAATCACTCATTGATATGGTAAATAACATACAACCTGGATCAGAAACTGATATCAATATTATCGCATTATATGATTATCCTTATACAGTAACAGATCCAAATGGTCATGCCTATATTTATGATATAAAAGCTACCGCAGATGGTGGAAAAACTGTTGTAGCAGATTGGGGAGTAACCAATATGGGTGACAGTGAAACCCTTGGTGATTTTATAACCTATTGTAAAACCAATTATCCTGCTGATTATTATGCCCTATCACTTGTCGATCATGGTCGGGGATATGCTGGCTATTGCTTCGATTATCATGCACCACATCCAAGTTTTACATATGCTATTGGTGATTGCTTAACATTAAACGAAGTTGAGACTGCTTTGAGTGGTCCAAATAGTATTGATGTAATTATCTTTAGCACCTGTCTTGGTGGTTCTTTTGAAACAGCATGGCAATTAATGGGTGAGGTAGATTATATGATTGGTGGCGAAACTACTCTTGGATTAAATCAAATTTATACCTCACTTGACTATGTCTATAATTTAAGTCGAAATCCTAATTTAACTCCAAGAGAATTTGCTGAAATGGCTTTCTATGTTAGTCGTCATCCTGTTGCTTTACCAACGTGGCGTGATTGGCCTAATATCGCTCTTTATGATTTAACTCAATTTACTGTTGCTGGTTTAGGATCATCTTTTGTTGATACTTTCGATTTATTTGTTGAAAGTTTACATGATGAACTTGATTATAATATCACACAGAGAGATTTCTTCAAATGGATAAGAAGTGGTATGGGAACAGCGGGGATGGCTCAATCAGAATCAATGATGGTTGATTTGAAAGATTGTATCGAAAAAATCGTCGGTAATCAAACAGGTTTTCATTATGCAGAGATAGGAATATATGGTACTCAATTATTGGGCATGTTAGATCCAAATCCGAATGGTATTCTTATTAATTATTACAATTTATGGGATGAAAATCATACCTATCCCGCACCTTATTTGCAAGGTTTTAATTTCTGTTTTCCAGATAGCTACGATATGTACAATGGTTTCTTGTATGGAACTATGTATTCTGGTTTAAAACTTAATATTGATACTCGTTGGGGAGCATTTCTTAATCGATTATTCCCATATTTGAATCCTGACAGTTTTAAATTGAAAGATTTCTATGAAATACAACTATTCAAAATAGATCCTACAGTGAGATTAGATCTATATTACGAAATCTCACCAACAGAAATTTATCATATCGGATTAAATGAAGCTTTTATTGACACCAATAAAGGTATTGAAGTTGGTATAGAAGGAGCAGAATATATGGATGACTTTTATGGTAATTTTATGATTCGTATACCTACACCAACAAGTGGATTTACACAAGTAAAAGCTGTCGGTGATGAGAGCTTTAAGATAGTTGTTAATGCTTCTTTTGCTGCTAGTGCCACTCAAGATGTCAATCTGACTGTCAAACACATAGCAAATAATGATGTTATCTGGCAAGAAACGCAAATATCTGATATTAATATAGGTCAAGCTCTAGTAACAATTATTTCGATAGATGACACAATGACTGATTTTGAAATTATTGATTATACTACTACAAATAAATTTGGTGAAACACATGTTATGATATCAATAGTCATTATCTCATTTATTATGCTCGCACCAATACAAATAATCAAGAGAAAAAAATTAAAACAAGTCAATAATCCTTAATTTTCTTAAATTAAACATATAAATCAGTCATTGGAATTATTCTAAAAAACAATTAAGATAGCTTTAAGAAAGTAAATAGTTCAATTATAAGTAATACTCAATTATCTTTAGTTACTAACTAAAAAAATGAGGGATTTCATGGAATCGGGATACAGTTTTGATTTAGATAACAGTAAGGTATTGAACGGATTGGTATTACTAAGAAATGGAAGTTTTATCTTTTTAATTACTACTATCCTATTGTTCATTGAAAGTATTTTCTCTATAGCCTATTTTGCACAAGCTGATGATTTTTTATTTATCATAACTTTTACTATTGAAATATTTACTACAATTTCTGGTGTAATTGCTGCAATAATATATGCTTTAGGTTTGAAATCTATAAAACTTAATCTTAGTAAACAATATAGCAAAAAATTAAAGTCATTAATATATCTACTTGTTATATATACCAGTAGTAATTTTATTTCCTCAATATTTACTTTAATGTTTCATATTGCAAATGAAGCAATAATTCTATCGCTAGGGAAGAATCTCATTCTTTACAGTTTAATAGGTTCATTCTTGATGATCTTAAATTTCACTTTCATTGATTTACAAAAAGCTGGTTATGAAACAAAACAACTATATATTCCTACAATGGCATTATCTTTTCCAATTTTAATTAGTTTTATAGCAGGAATATTTTCATTTGTTCCAAATAACTTATGGAATAATGACTTGAATCCACCTATATTATTCATAACAATTACATTCATAGTTACATCTATAATATTAGTTGCCAGTTTTTCTGAATTATACACTATAACAAGAAGAATGACTAGATTAATTGATAAAAAGTATGTTTACAAAGCTCATGACGATATAGATATATCACAAAAAGCTGTAGCTGCAAAGAAATAATTAAAGCATTTTATTGGTTAAAATCTTTAATTTTTATTTTTTTATAATTATTTTTGTATTTTTTTCTTTTATTTTGAACTAATAAAATCTTAAAACTAACACTTTTTTCTTACATATAATTATAAAAAAGAAATAAAAGGAATTGGAATAGTTTCTAAAATCTATCCCAATTGAATTCAAGAGCATCAGAGATTTTTGTTAATTGAGAAATTTCATCTTTTGTTAATTTCCATTCAGCTGCTTGAATATTACTCTCTATATGTTTCCTACTTTTTGCTCCCGGAATTGGTATTACATCGTCATCTTTTAATAACCAGTTTATTGCTACTTGAGCAGGAGTTCCCTCATGTTTTTCAGCAATTTGCTTTAATGCTGAAAATAATTCTTTAGCAATAGTAAAATTCTCTTTATTTTTGAAGAGTTCATAATAATTACGGAAATCTTTTTCTGGAAAAGTAGTATTTTCATCATATTTAGCTGTTAGAAAACCACTTGATAAAGGATAATAAGCTAAAGTGAAGATTTTTTGTTTTCTTAAATAGGGTAATATTTCTATTTCTACATTTCTACTAACTAGGTTGTATTCTATTTCATTGGCTATTACGTCACCATTCTGTAAATTATCGATTAATTCCTGCACAAGAGCATTTTGAAAATTGGATATACCTACATATCTGATTTTTCCTTCATTTATCAAATCGTCCAATGCTTTCGCTGATTCTGAAATAGGTGAATAAGCCCAAGGCCAATGAAGTAAATATAAATCAATATAATCTGTCTGCAATCGTTCTAGACTTTTATTCGCTGCTTTTATAATGCCTTTATAACTCAAATGATCATGTGAGACTTTTGTGACTATAACTGTATCTTCACGATCACCACGTTCTTTTAACACATCACCAATATACTGCTCTGTTTTGCCTTGAGAATATTCCTCTGCTGTATCAATTAAATTAATACCATTATCAAGGGCAAAATTGAGACAATCATAAATCGTTTCTTTATCCTGTATGCCTTTTGATGGATGTCCAAAAGCAAGTGTACCAAGACCAATTCTGGAAACATTTAAATCAGTTTTTCCGAATTTGATTTTATCCATAAATTCAACCTCCTAATTTACGATTAATAGTTTAACAACTAAAATCTAATTACATTTATTCAATTATTTTTTATAACATTAGCATTAGTCTTGATTTTTGCCTTCTTTTTAATTAATTTATTAAATAATGTCCACTAGTTTGATGGCAAAAAATTCTAAAGTAATAAAACACTAAAAGAACTGTTATTTATTGGGTGATGGGAATTGTCTGAAGAATTATTCATAAAAACTGTTGAACCTTTACTTAATAAAAAGGAATACAAGAGTGCTTTAAAATTAGCCGAAAAAGAAGCTAAAAAAAATCCTGAAAATCCATTTGCCTGGTATGCGAAAGGAGTATGTTTACTAAATTTAAAAAATTTTGATAAAGCAATTGATGCATTTAACACTTTCATTTCTAATAAAAGAGCTAACCTTTCTTGGGGATATTATTATTTAGCTGAAAGTTTCTTTGGATTGAAAGAATATTCAAAAGCAGTTGAGCATTATAAAAAAGCTCTCGAGTATAATCCTAAATATTATAAAGCACTGATTGGTTTAGAAACCTGTTATAGACGGTTAAATGATGCTGAGAATGCTATTAAAATTAATCTCATTTTATCAGAAAAAAATCCTCGAGATAAACATTCTTGGTATTGGTTAAGTGTTATCCATTTGGTAAAAGGTGATTATTCTAATGCTTATTCATATATTCTCAGAGCTATTAAAGCTGCACCAAAAGATGAAGAAGTAAAAAAACTCTATGAAGAAATAAAAAATCAATTTGAGGAAACTAATCAATCACAAGCAAGAATTAATGCTCTTAAAGAAATTAGTATTAGAGAACTTGGTTATGGATCATTAAGCTTAAATGATAAGGAAATTAAATCTCTCAAGGAAATAGAATCACTAGAAATTACTCGTTTAAATTTATCTCACTTAAATCTTGAGCATAATGAAATAGAAGAAATTTCTTGTTTAGATGATTTCCCTGAATTACTTACTCTTGATTTAAACGACAATAAAATTACTAATACTAATGGTTTAGGTAATTTGCCAAAACTTCAAACTCTTAAACTAGAAGGAAATATAATTCAAAAAATAAGTGGTTTAGATAATTTACCAAGCTTATATTCACTTAAACTGAGTGATAATCAAATAACAAAGATTGAAGGATTAGAAAAACTTGAATTGTTCTCATTGGATCTATCAGACAATCAATTAACAGAAATAACTGGTCTAGATAATCAAAAGAAATTAACCAATCTCTATTTATCTGGTAATGCTATTACAAAACTAACAGGATTGTCATTTCTACCATCTCTTAAAACACTAAATTTGGCTAATAATCAAATTTCAACATTAATTGATTATCAAGGAACAATTCACGTTGAATATCTTAATCTAAGTAACAATAATCTTTCAACGTTAGAAGGTCTTGAAAAATTTCCAGAATTAAAATCGCTAAATCTTGAGGGGAATACTCTCCTACCTGAATATTTTGCAAAATACCATGATAAAGCAAATATTATTGCTGATTTGCGCAAATATTCTGGAAAATCAAATGAAGAACTTAAAAAACTCAGTATTGAAATTCTAGAAAAAATCAAGGCACAAGAAGCTTATAAAGAAAAAATTGCTAAGGAACGAGAGGAAAGATTAGCAACTGCTGAAAGTGAGAGAGTTGAAAGAGAAGCCTATTATGGAAGTTATATTACTTCAGCTTATGGTGCAAAAGTAAAATTAAAGGAACGCATGAATGAATTATTGAAAATTAATGAAGATAATAATTGTTTATATTGTACAAAATCTTTACCTAAAGAAGGAAATTATCAACAACAATGTGAGTCAATGACCAATCGATTAATTAAAGATTTAATGTTGTCTTTACCAGCTGTTGGTAAAGATAAAGATCATTATACTGAAAGAAAAGTTACTGAATATCAAACAAATAGACGAATGGATATCTATGATAGACCTGGATATACTATGGTTACACGAACAATTAAAACATATATGAGTAAGAAAATTGGTCGTTTTTATATTGAACATTTTCCAAAATTGCTTGGTACCTTATGCAAAGATTGTGGTGATGAATTTATTAAAAAAGTGTCCATGAAATTTAAACGATTAAAAAGGCGAGGATTGAAAACCGATCTTTTTGTTGAAAAAATACAAAAACCTATGAAGGACTGCCATGAAGATTATATGAAAATTTTAGAACAAATGATAGCTAAAAGAGGTTATTAAGAATCTTTACAAAATAAGAAGGTAAAAAAATGCTTAGACAATTCATTGCAAATTCTGTAACAAAACCGGGGAGCTCACCCGTAATTGGAAATCCAAAAGAATTTGGATTAGATTATGAAGATGTAGAATTCAAAGCTCAAGATGGCGTTAAATTATCAGGTTGGTTAGTAAAAGGTAATACTGACAAAGTGATTATTTTTACTCATTTTGGCATCCAAAGTAGCAGAAGTGGATATACACCCAAAGGAAAAGGATTGTTGAAACCATACAACAAGAAAATTGAATATTTGAATACGGTTAAACATCTTGTGAATGAAGGATATTCTGTTTTAATGTATGACTTGAGGAATCATGGAAATAGTGAGAAAGGTATCATTCCGTGGATAAGTGGTGGTGTTGAGGAATACAAAGATGTATTAGCAGCAGTTAACTTCATAGCATCTCATAAGGAATATAAGAACAGTAAAATAGGTCTTCTCAGCTACTGCATGGGTGCTGTTTCTACCACAAATGCTTATGGGCTCGAAAATGGACTTCAAGAAAATAAGAATATCAGAGCATTGATTGCTAATCAGCCCATTTTATTAACTGATTTCATTAAAGGTTATGGTTTCTCAGATAAGATGGCTAAGAAAGCTAATGAGTTTAATATGAAACGAGGTGGAGCTGATCTTTCAATTGATTGTTTACCAAATGTCAAGAAAATTACTGTACCTACTTTATTAGTGCAAGCTGAAGGTGATCCTTGGGCGAATCTTGATTGGATAAAAGAATTCTATAAGGAACTCCAAGTTGAAAAAGAGATGTATTGGATAAAAGGAACAAAGAAAAGATTAGAATCCTATGATTGGTTTAATCATACTCCTGAACCAATGTTGAATTTCTTCAATAAATATCTTTAATACTTAACTATGGGGTGTTGCTAAAGTAAATGCCATCAATTGTTGCTATTGTGAAAGGAGAACGAGGTCTTGATCCTGTCTATAAAGCAATTGATCTGATTCCTTTCAAAAAAGCTCTCGAGGTTTATGATACGGTCCTAATAAAAGTAAACCTTATTACAAGCCATACATACGAAACAGGAGTAACCACAGATCCTATTGTTGTTGAAGCGGTAATAACGAAAGTACAAGATCTTGGTAAGAAAGCAATTGTAGTTGAAACCGAGGGAGGTATCACCTCACCAGATACAGCAATCCATAAAACAGGTATAATGGCTGTTATTGAACGACTTGGATCTGAATATATCAACATGCGAAAACTTGATGATAAGGTTGAAATGAAAGTTGAAAATCCTCGTGCAATAAAGAAATTCAAAGTTGCTAAACTTGCAGTAGATTACCCTATTATTACTGTACCTTCTATGAAGACTCTGCAAAATACAACTATCACTATGGGATTGAAAAATATGTTTGGGATGCTTACAACCAGAAATAAATTCGCATATCACGCATATGGCATGAATAATGTAATTTATGATATATGCAAAACATTACCACCAAAATTAAGTGTAATAGATGGTTTCTATGGCAAATCTGGTCGAGGGCCTTGGAGTGGTGATTCTGTCAAAATGGATACTATTATAGCTAGTATTGACCCAATTGCTGCAGATGCAACTGGTGCAAGATGTATTGGTATAGATCCTCAATCAATTGATCATGTTCGCTGGCTTCACGAATCTGGTATTGGCAATATGAATGATATCGAAATCGTAGGCAACAAAATTACCGATGTATATAAAAAATGGGTTATTTGATACCTGGTATAAAATTATTATAAAAATGTTAAAAAATTATATGATCTAATAAAAAGGAAAGAAAAAAATGAGCTGGAGTTACTCTCTTGGAGCAATTTCATTTGGAGTAATTGGTATCATTGTTATGACTCTTACTATT
>JAEORJ010000301.1 GCA_016840945.1 Candidatus Gerdarchaeota archaeon | reverse complement strand
CGTTCGATATAGTCCAAGTTCTTTATTTGTTGAAATATTTGCTAACAATAACCACGCACTCGATATTTAAGCTCAAAATTAGTTTCAGGATTTATTGTTAATAATTGTTCAAATAATTCACTTCCCAATTGTAAATATAAGGAAGGATTCTCAGTTTCCCGAATTAATTTCAATGCATGTTCCACAAAGAAGAATCCTATTTGTGGTTTATTTTGTAAAATATCAGCATTAGCTCTTTTAGTTAGGATAGAAATTATTTGACTAATACCCTCAGATTGATTCGTAGCCTTGAAAAATCGAATTGCATCTCTTGTTATCTTACCAATCATATTCCATTCTACATCTAAAGTTAATTTGAGTGATTCAATAATAGTCTCAGTAACAATAGGTAACAATACTGTTTTTGCAACATCTTGTTTTTGAATTATTTCAATTACTTTCGCACCAGATATTGCATTTTTATTAGAAATTATTTCACGAGCCAATTTAAGACTAATATCTATAGCTCTTTTAATTTCTTCAGAATCTGGGCTACTTTTTGCTAATTCTATTGCTCTTGTTAAAAAGAATACACCAATAGCTGATTTTCTGTTTGGTAGATTTTGCCTTGCAGCAGCAAAATAGATTCCAATTATTGAACTAAGAAGATCAAATCTGGAAAGCTTTTCAATAAGTAGTCTATTTCGTTCTAGAATTAGTACTCCTTTGGTCATTTCATTTTCTTCGAAAAATCTTCTCGATGATTCAATTGTGTGTTTAACTAATAATGCACCAGATTCGATGTTTTTTCCTTTTATAAAAAGATCAATTGCTTTTTCTGTTGAATCCATTGCTTCCTGTGCTTTATTAGCATTAAGATAGTTTGAAGTGATTATTCCTTGCACTTCACCTGCTTTACTGAATGAATTAGCACTTTCAAAAATACTTGATGCTCGAGAATAAATTTCCATAGCAATAGCAAGATCACCAGTAACTAATTCATTGGCTTTTTGTAATGTCATCTCACCTAATTCATTACAACCGACCAAATTATTTGTTTGAACTTCAATATCAATTGCCTTGTTAATAGATAATCTGCCACTATTGGCATAACCTTTTTCTATTAGCACAAATCCTGAGGAGAGGTAAATTTTAGCCGCTTCATGAGCTCCTTTAGTTTCATTAGCAATATTTGCCGCATTATCTATCAATTCAATGCCATTAACTTCATCACCTTTTTGTATGAAACTTTGACTCATGGTAGTACAAAGCTTTGTTGCTCGATCATAATGTTCTGCGTTTTTGAAAAATTCAATTGCTGTGAGAATGAAATTCTTTGATAATTCAAACTCATTTTTAGAGAAAAGTTCTGCAGCTATTCCAGCAACTCTATTTCCTTGTTCCACTAATGGTTCTATATTTTGTTCTAAAATTTCTAATATCTGTTTGAATGCATTGTTTACAGAATTATACATTCCAGCACTCATTAGACTATTAATTCTATGATTGTTTATTTCCATAGCAAATTCTAAATTAGTGGATATGCTATAATTGGAAGCTTGCTCCCATAATTGTTCAGCATCAATAATTTTACCACTTTTTATTACTTCATCAGCTTTTTTCACTAATTTATATATGGCATTCTTTTGTTCTGCTATATTACCTGTTTTTTGATGCACAGTAACAATTTGTCCTGTAACAATTGATGCATTATTGTAATCATTCATACCGTATAGTAGATCAGTGATCTCTTCTAGAATTTTTACCGCATTTACATATTCTTCAGCTACCATTAAAGTATCTGATGCAAGAAGAACTAATTTAACTCCTTCACCAATCTGGTTCATTTTCAGCAAAGCATTACATGCTTTCATATATACTTCTGATGCATTTATTGGCTTTCCTAATCTTAGATATATACCAGTAGCTAAATCTACAATATGAAGTCCTAATTGTATTTCATTTTCACTTATAAACTGTAATGCATAATTTGAAAGTTCATCAGCAATGAAAGGTGATTTTTCTGATTCATCATGTTCTTCTAAGATATTGACTGATTGTAAAAATGTGTTATAAGATGTTTGATAATCCTTTATTTGAGCAAAAGCTCTACCTTGTTCCATATTAATTTCTATTTCAATTTCTGTAAGATTGTTTTTCTTAGCAATTTCAGTTCCTATATCGAAACAGGATATAGCAAATTCTCGATTTTCTACAGGATTTTGAATCAATGCTTTTTGACCAATTTCAGCTGATTTAATTAAAGCCAATGCAAGCTTTTCTTGATTACCATCTTGAAATGATTTTATAGCTAAATTAATTTGTCTTAAAGCATCTTCCCATAATTGGCGTTTGATATTAATTTCTGCTAAAGAAAGAAAAGCATCACCTGAACGTTCTAAATTATTTATTTGGATGAAAATTTGAGCCCCTGTTTCTATTAACTCTTCACCATAAATAAAATTCTCTTTCTCTATGAAAGCATTCCCTTGTGTTAGTGCAGCTTCACCAGCTTCTTCTAACAATGCTACTTGATTCAAGATATGAATTCCGTTTCTGATAAATTCAGAAGCTTCATCAAATAATTCCTTTTTATCTCGTAAAATAGCTCCTTGATAAATAATTAATCGACCTAATTTCATTAAATAATCTTTTTCGCCTTCAAGATTATTTCTTGCAAAATCGTAAAATTCTTTTACAATATAAAGATCACCTGCATCTATAAATGAATTTGTCGCAGCAGTTAAAATTTGTTCTTGGGTTTCTAAATTGACTAAACTGCTAAACTCCATTGCAGCAATGTAAAGATGTTTAGCTTGAATTATTTCATTATTTTTAATCTCAACATTAGCTCGTTCTGAACAATAGAACGAAAGCTTACTTACAGGTTCAACAATACCTAGACTTAGAAAAGCTCCAATCGATTTACGTAGTAAATCAATCCCATCATCAATTAGACTATGATCAATAAGTAATCTTCCTGCAACACTTACCTTTTCACCAAATTCTTCAGGATTTGATTCATTATTTAGTATTTTATCAATTTGAAGTAATAATTCCTTAGCTAATTCTTTTTGATTAACTTTTAATAATAATTCACCAAATTCGAGTATTATAGTACTTGCTTCACTAAATTCGTTTAATGATTCCAATGTATTAATACCATGGTTTACATATTCTTTAGCTAGTGAATAGTTCTGTTTAGAATTAATTAATTGCTTACCAGCTGTTAGTATTTTCTTAACTATTTTCTTTGATTCTTCTGGATAATTTGTTTCTAATAATGAAGTAGTGATTTTCAAATCATCTAAAGCAAGCTGAGGTTGATTATTTTGAAGTGCATGATCCACGAAATCCATCAAAGCATTCATTTGTGCTAGTGGATCCTTTTGCTCAGCACATAACGATGCATCCATAATCAATTTTTGAGCTTGAGCAACATTTCCTTCAGTCAACATTAATTTAGCTGAATTAACCAAAGGAGTAACTGTTTTTGGAATTTTATCTACTGCTTCTGCTTGTTTGAATAATTTTGCTGCTTCTATTAGATGATAGGATGCAGTATCAAATAATCCCAAATTGATCAAAGAATCTCCTATTGTCTTATGAGAATTTCCAGCTTCGAGTGTATTCCCAGCTTTAATGAGATTTTCAACAGCTTTTTGTGAATAATCATTTGCCTCTTTAAGACTATTTATTTTAACAAAAGCGATTGATATTTTTGATAGATTTTTACCGATTTGTTCATATGCTTGTTCATTTTCTAAAATACCAGTAATATTATCAACAAATAATATTGCAGTATTTTTATTATTCTTACCAATCAAATCAATTGCTTTATTATAAATAATCTCAACAGTAGAAGTAAATTTCTTTTTTATTTTACCAGATAAAAAGGCTCGAGCAGAATTCAAATAATCATCTAAAGCTAACTCAAGTTTCTCTCGAGAATACATTTTTTCTGCTTTATCAATATAAAAATCACCAAGAAAATCAAGATTGATTTTTTCCATTTGATGAATTACTTTTAAGTAATTTAATCCTTCATTAAAGAGTCCTTTCAAATCTAAAATTGAATAAGCTTTTTCAATTATTTTTTGAGCTAATTGAGAAGCGTTTTCTTTATCATTGATTGTTATTAGTAATTGCAATGCTTTTTCGTAAAAGTTTTTAGCTGAAGTATAATTTTTCTTATCAAATAATTGTTCAGCAAAATCTGATTGCACCTTTGATGCATTTACAATCATTTGTTTGGAATTTATCTCAAGAGCTTTTTCAATACCTATTTTAAGCAACTCCCCTCCAGGATCTGTTTCATTTAATGTCTCTTTTATTGTTTTAACCAGTTTTTTAGATCCTCTTCCATCTAGTATTTCATTAGCATAATTGATAATAATTTGAATAATTTCTTCAGCTTTTTGTGGCATTCCTTCCTTATGACAATAATCTACTAGTTCATGGAAAAATGGCAATCCTTGCTTCAAATAACCTTCTTCAATAAGTAATGTTAAGGCATTTATTTCTCCCTGTACTTTTTCTTCTTTCTTATTAATTTCAAGAAAAATTTTAGCTGCTTCATGAATGTCCTCTATTGCTTTCTTTCTAATTTCCTCACTTTTATTAGTTATAAGCAAAAATGCTTGTTCATGTAAAAAGCCACCTTTTTCTAACAAAGTTTCTTCCAAATCTTCACCTAATGATCGATAAATTAACTCTTTTTTACTAATGTATTCTATTATTAAATCAAATTTCTTTTTAGGTATAGATTCTTCAATTAGCTTATTTAGTGGTTTTATGGCTTTAGATAAAACATCATTTAGTTCCTGACCAGAAGCAACCTCTTTCATTAGAAATACTGAATCAATAATTAAATCATCTATTCCAGACTTTTCAGCATTTTCTATTGCTTTTAGTATTGAGTTTTTAGCTGGTTCTTTATCGTTATTTTCAAGAAAAGTTTTAGCTGCTACAATATAGGTCTCTGCAGCATTTTTCCATTTTCCTTTTGCTACAAAGGAGTCTGCTTTTGTTTCATATTCAGACATTTCTAAAGCCTCTAACATTCATTTACTTATTAGTAGTTCTAATTAATAATATTGTACATTAGATATTATATCATATCAATATGTAAAATAACTCATAAGTTTTTAGTAAAGTATATTTGGATCTATAGTTGGGAATTTGGTGGTGGCGGAATTGGAATCAACATGCCATTTTCTAGATATTTTATCATTACTGCTAACATATCATCTTTAGATAGATTCGCTGCCTGCTTATTTAACACTGTATCAATTAATTCTGTAACATAATAAACTTCATCTTCAGCATCAGTAAGAAATTCAGTAAAAGCTTTCGCTAGTTTCTTTTCATTAGGAGTTATTGCTGTTAATCGCATTCTTTTGATATCCATTTTTAATGGATATAAATATTCTAATCGTAAATGTTTTTCAAGTAAATCAGTGGTTCCAGTAAAAGCTGAGATAAATCCTGTGAAATTAACTAATTCTTCTTTATAGTTATTTTCAAATTCATTCATGAAAATAGAAATTCGTTTTTTCATGTGTGTACCAATTTTCTCACTTACCAATAAAGCTGTTTTTGAAATTTCACCTTCATAAATTATGATCCAAAAACCTTCACGTCCTATTTCACTAAAAACACCAATGCGTTTTTCTGTTTCACCTGACATTTCTTCTGTAAAAGTTCCCACAGCACTAAGGAATCCACTTGTTAGAGAAACATCAATTTCTTTGCCAAAACCCTGACTGAATAATGGGACTCCTGATAATGAATGAATTAGAATTACATGTTTTATTTTTAGAATGTCATTGAAAAATTCAATGCCCATCTCCAAATCAGATTCCAAATCTACTGGCAAGTAATAATTTGGTGTTGATTCAGAGGCCATATCTTTATTTGATTCTTCCTGCCAAACAATATCATTTTCCATACTCCCTGTTCCCATTGTTGTTTGAACTTTTGATTTAATTTTTTCAACGCCAGTTATTGATTCATCCTTAGCTTCTGTTGCTTTATATGGATCATATGGAGTTCCTACTGCATAGGGACTTCCATGAGATTTTGCTTCAATAATTGTAGAAGGTTGTTTTTTACCTTCTTGTTTTGGAACAGGAGCAACATATTGTCTACAATTATAACAATAATATCTTCTATACTGTTCTATAAATCGTACTTGAGATTGACAATTTGGGCAAAAAGCATTTGAGGTATCAGGTATATCAATTTGTGAACCAATTGCTGTTGGCGTGCCTTTAAAAGGAATTAATTCAACATTAGGACGTTCTTTTGCTTTATCTCGAGTAAAATTAAATGCAACAATTCTCTTTTTATCAATAGAGAAAATTAAATCATTAACTCTATTACCATTCAAATCACCAATTCGCAAATCATTGATATTACTATAACCTTCATAACTTTCTATAGTATTCTGTCGCAAGATATGGAATGAACCATTAGCTGTTCCAACAACTATTTCTAATTGTCTGTCATTATCTACATCCCCAACAGAACCACAGGTAATTGCCCCATCTAAGTTGTGGCTTGACATTAATCGATTTCGTTTGTAAATACTTAATTTTCCGTTTTGATCACCAATAATAACTTCAGAAATACCATCACGATCAAAATCACCATTAAAACAAAAGCTTGGTACAGCTTGAATGTTTATTTCACCAATAAGATCAAATTTTTGTAGTTGAGGTCTAAATTCTATTTCCTTAAATGAACCATCAACAGATCCCACAATAAAACCAATATACCCATCACCATTAAAATCACCGGTTAATATTTGAGTCACAGGTTGTGGGAAAATTCGTCCTAATGAAAAACCTCTGATTTTATCCCATTGCTGTTTCTTTCCAGGGATTCTTTCAATCATTACTACTTCCCCGTTTGCACATCCAACAATTATTTCTGATAATTTATTACCATTTAAATCTCCTGGAGCTGCGCAAAGAACAGCAGATGGTAAACGGATGCCATCTTTAATATCCTTACTAAAAAAAGGTCTACCATCCCTAGAATTAATTCTTACTACTCCTTTAATATCTCCCGTAACTAATTCGAATCCTCTATCTAAACTTGTTTGAGCAACACACATTGTATTGATTCTTTCATTAATCTTTATTGAATAATTGGACATGTGTTTTGGATGAGCGATACTTATTTCTGTTTCATTTTTACCTAGTCTAGAAGCAATTATTTCTGAAATCCCATCTATATTATAATCATGGGTAAGTAATGTATGAAATGGTTGAATTACTTCTTCAAGAGTTTGTTGCACGGAAGGTACGACCAATAAATTTGTTTTATTCTTTGAATTGAAGTTTTACTTCATAACAAAAGTAATAGTTAATGTATAAATTCCTTTTGTTTTAAGACTTTTTTTTATAATAAAATCTAAAATAATTAATTAGAGGAAATTTTCTTTAAAAATACCAAATCAATATTATTAATTTTCTCAAAGTATATTGTAAATAAAATATTTTAGAGAATTATAAAAAATAGTTCTATTTCTTAAGAAATTAATAAATAATGGTTTTAAAAAGGTAAGAGTATATAAGTACAACAAAACTATCACAGGAGAAGATATATGTGACTACTTTATTAGATGAAAGTGTTAAGCAATTAGTAAAACAGCGATTTGAGAATATGAAAGAACCTGTTACAATTAGGGTTTTCTCTTCAAAAAACCATTGTCTTTTTTGTAATGAAATGGAATCTCTAGTAGATGCTGTAAGTGAATTAAGTGATAAAATCAAAATCGACCATTGTAATTGCGATGAAAATGATCCCTTGGCTAAAAAATATGGGATTGAACATCACCCAGCTTTAGCTATTGAGGGAGATGAAGATTATGGTATAAGATTCTTTGGTGTACCTGCTGGAAAAGAATTTACTACTTTTATCGAATCAATAATGCTTGTTTCTGGAAGAGATCCATTATTAGGACCAAATGATCTAGCTCTAGTGAAAAAAATTACTAAACCAGTTAATCTCAAGGTATTCGTTACATTAGAATGTCCTTATTGCCCAGCTATGGTTCTTCGAGCACAAAAGTTAGCTTTAGCAAGTAAATATATTACTGCTGAAATGGTTGAAGCGTCTCAATTTTCACAATTGGCATCAGATTTTGATATTTTCGGTGTACCTAATACTATTATCAATAATGGTAAAGGTAATGTAGAAGGATTGGTTACAGAAGATATGCTTCTTAAACAAATTCTCGAAACCATTGCTTAAGTAATGATTACTAGAAAGTCTTTGAGAATGGTTGGTATAACACAATCGTTCTCTTAGAAAATAAACAAATCAATAAAAACAAATTCACTTTTTTTGGTGAAAGATATATCAAGTTGAAAAAATATTAGTATGATTGAGGAAAAAATAATGGCAGTAGCAGAAATAAAACCAAACATATATTTCGTTGGTGCAAAAGATTTTGATCGTAGGCTTTTTGATGAATTGATCCCTTTACCCAATGGAACAACATATAACTCCTATCTTATTATAGGGAGTGAAAAAACAGCTATTATAGATTCTGTTGATGGATCGAAATTCTATGAGTTGGAAAAAAATCTAGCAAAATTAAAAGTAAAAAAAATTGACTATATTATTTCAAACCATACTGAACAAGATCATTCCGAAGGTATAGTTCAATTAATTGAAAAATATCCTAAAGCCCAAATTGTAACTAATTCTAAGGGAAAAGAACATTTAATGGTTCATTTACATCTACCTGAAGAAAGATTCATAGTTAAAGATGAAGGGGAAACACTTTCTTTGGGGAATAAAACTTTAGAGTTTATTAATGCCCCTTGGGTTCATTGGCCTGAAACTATGCTTACTTATCTTAAAGAAGATAAGATAATTTTTACTTGTGATCTTTTTGGTACACATTTAGCTCAAAGCGAACCTTTTGTTACTGATGAAGCTAAGACCTATGAATCAGCTAAACGATATTATGCTGAAATAATGATGCCTTTTAGAAAAATTATTGTAAAGCATATTGAGAAATTATCAAATTATGATTTTGATATGATTGCACCCAGTCATGGACCTGTCCATCAAAATCCAGCTTTTATAATTAATGCCTACAAAGATTGGATTTCTGATGAAGTAAAAAATGAAGTTGTTATTCCTTATGTTTCAATGCATCATTCAGTTAAAGAAATGGTTGAATACTTTTCTGATGTTTTAACTGAAAAAGGAATTCAAGTAAGACCATACAATTTAACAGTAACCGATATTGGTGAATTAGCAATGGCTCTAGTGGATACTGCAACAATTGTGATAGGAGCACCAGCAGTTTTGACTGGTCCACATCCTTTAGCTGTTTATGCAACTTATTTGGCAAATGCTTTACGACCAAAAGCTAAGTTCGCATCTATCATAGCATCTTATGGATGGAAATGTCAACTTAAAGAAGATTTAATCGCTATGTTAACTCGTATTAAACCTGAATTACTTGAACCAGTAGTTCTACGTGGAAAAATGACTGATGAAGGGAAAAAGCAACTTGATGAGTTAGCAGAAAAAATATATCAGAAACATAAATCCTTAGGACTTGTTAATTAGAATAACTTTGTTACTCTAATTACTTCTTTTTTTGAAATTTTCAACCAATTATTTTCCTTTAAAAAAGCTATTCTTTATTTTCGAAGGAAAAATTATTAATAGCAATTTTAAGTACTTTGAATTAACTGGTGATCTCAATATGGCTAAAAGATATGAGATTTACAAATGTAATAAATGTGGCAACATAGTTGAGGTCCTTGACGGAGGACCAGGTCAACTTGTATGTTGCGGTGAGCCAATGCAACTAATGCAAGAGCAAACAGCCGACTGGAAAAATGAAAAGCATGTTCCAGTAATGAATAAACTTGAAGAAGGCAAAATTGAAGTTGTAGTTGGCAGTACACTTCATCCAATGGTTGAAGATCATTGGATTGAATGGATAGAAGTTATTGCTGGAGATAAAGCACAACGTAAGTTTTTGAAACCTGGTGATGAACCAAAAGCTAAATTCAAAGTAAAAGATATAGAAAATATCATTATACGTGAATATTGCAACAAACATTTACTTTGGAAAAAATAAGAAGGCTAAAACCTATGTCTAAATCAATTAAAGGAACAGAAACCGAGAAGAATCTTCTCAAAGCTTTTGCTGGAGAATCTCAAGCACGAAACCGTTATACGATGTACTCAAAAATAGCAAAAAAAGAAGGATTTGTTCATATTTCTAATATCTTCTTAGAAACAGCTGAAAACGAATATCAACATGCAAAACAATTTTTCAGTTTCCTTGAAGG
>JAEORJ010000300.1 GCA_016840945.1 Candidatus Gerdarchaeota archaeon | reverse complement strand
CCGGGAATAGGGATAATATCATCATCTTTCAATAACCAATTTATAGCTACTTCTGCTGGGGTAACCTCATGAGTAGCTGCGATTTCTCTTAGTGCAACAAATAACTCTCGAGTATAATCAAAGTTCTCCTTGTGACGATAAAGTTCTGAGTGCTTGCGATAGTCATTATCTGGAAAAACATAATTTTCATCATATTTTGTGGTGAGATAACCACTCATTAAAGGATATTAAGTGATAAGAGCAATATTATTCTCTCGAGCAAAAGGAATGATTTCTTTCTCTATGTTACGTTTTACTAGATTATATTCTACTTCATTAACAACAATCTCGCCATTATGCAATTTTTCATTTGCTTCTTGTATCAAGGCATTAGGAAAGTTTGATACCCCAACATGCTTAATTTTACTTTCAGCTAAAAGTTCATCCATTGCTTTCATGGTCTCAGAAATTGGCTTATAAGTATCTGGCCAATGAACCAAATAAATATCAATATAGTCAGTCTGTAAATTTTCCAAGCTAGAGTTAGCTGATTTGATGACTGATTTATAGCTTAAATTAAGTTGTGATACTTTATCAACAATAATTATCTTTTCTCGATCTCCTCTTTCTTTCAACACCTCACCAATATGTTCTTCTGTTATTCCCCCCGCATATTCCTCAGCTGTATCCAGTAAATTGATGCCATTATCAAGCGCATAATTAAGGCAATTATGAATTTGTTCTTTGTCTTGAATACCTTTCCATTTATGTCCAAAAGCAAGTGTACCAAGACCAATTCTGGATACTTTCAAATCTGTCTTTCCAAAATTAATTTTTTCCATTTTATTAACCCTCAAAGGTTTTCAATAAGCATATACTAGTCTCTTTTAACTTGATATTTTATAAAAAATAAAATAATTAATTTAGTATTTCTATAAATCTATTCACAAAGACATTATCTTTATCAAGAGTATTATTAATTCTTTAGAATCATAATGATTAACAATATCAAGGGGAACAATTCTGGTGATACTGTAGTGAAATCTTTAGGTGAAAAAAATCATAATATCGATTTCAGCAATTATAATTTATAGATTTTATATCACCAATATTCCTAAGAACTCAATAGATTTTAAGCTGCTAAAAGAATTAGCTTATTATATCTTTAAGAAAAAATGAAAAAAAGAAAAGAGAAGAAAATTCTCTTTGATCTTAATGAGCTTTAATTTTTCTATAAAATTGAAGAACAGCTAAAGAAAGTATTGATAAACCAAATACAAGGAACCAAATAGAACCACCAGTATTTGTTGATGATGCAGGAGGATCGTTCGGATCGGTTGGATCGTAACCATTGGTTACTTCATAACCATCATCTAAGCCATCTCCATCTGTGTCTGCATCTAATGGATCAGTAATAAAACCATCTTCACCGAGTATTAGTTCTTCGCCATCTGAAATATCATCACCATCTGTGTCATTATCAGCTGGATTTGTTAAACTAATATCAATTTCATAGTCATCTGTAAGGCCATCTAAATCTGTATCATCACTAATTGGATTTGTTATGTAACCATCTTCTCCAGGAATAACTTCTTCTCCGTCTAGAATCCCATCATCGTCAGAATCGGGATTGTTTGGATTAGAAACATAAGTTTCTATTTCGTCGTAATCTGACAATCCATCCGAATCTGTATCTGAGCTTAGTGGATTAGTAAAAAAGTCATTCACTTCTTGGCCATCAGACAATCCATCGTCGTCTGAATCTGCATCTTGTGGATCTGTTCCATTATTCATTTCCTCAATATTGGTTAAGTCATCAGTGTCGTCATCATCACCAGCGTCATCTACTAATGGGTCGGTTCCATTAGCGGTTTCCCAACCGTCAGGCATACTATCTCCATCTGTATCTGCATTGGATGGGTCTGTACCATAGAGATATACTTCAAAACCATCTAGAAGTTCATCGTCATCGCAATCATTATCCAAGGGATTTAAATGGTACACAAGAATTTCTAGCCCATCATTTAATGTGTCACTGTCTGTATCAATGTTATTTACACTAGTTCCATAATATTCTTCTGTTATATCATCTAATAAATCAGCATCACTATCTGTGCATCCAGTACTGAATGGTGAACAACTAAAAGAATACCAAGGACTTAATCCTGATGAGTCTACACCTGAAAGTTCATAGCATTCAATATCCCAATCATTACCAAGAATGATTTCTGAAACGCCATCTTGATCCAAATCAAATACACAAGGAGTGGACCATCCGAAATTTCCTATACTCACTGTTTGAGAGAACACTATTGCTCCTTCATAATCTAGACAATATAAATTATTATTCCCAGACGAAATAATGATCTCATATAGACCATCATTATTGATATCACTTACTATAGGAGAAGCAGCTCCTCCTTGACCGATATTACTTTGCCAAACTAGATCTCCAGTAGCATTAATGCAGTATAGATACGGGCCAAAAAAATAATCTAGTACTAGTATTTCTAAATTTTCATCACCAAGTAAATTAACCAAAATAGGTTGTGATGCCAATTCACCTGAAGTTGTATAATTCCATTCTTGCTCTCCTAAATGATCATAACAGTAAAGATATTTAGTATAATCAGTGACTACTATTTCAACCGTACCATCTTTTTCTAGATCACCAATCGATACTCCTTGGAGTTGAGCAGTTCCACCAGCTATATTAGGGGTTTCCCATTCAATGCTTCCTAGATGGCTTATACTAAAGATTCTGAATTGAGTGATCGCTATTATTTCTAGAGTTCCATCATTGTCAAGGTCAGCAACACATAAATTTCCCATTATACTATAAATGGTTGTACAGAACCAATCTTGATTACCCGTAGTATTTATACAATATAGACCTGCACTTACTCCTGTACTTCCTATCAATATTTCTAATGAGCCATCACTATCTATATCTGCTGCAACAGGTGAGGTACTTATTTCTTTGGTTGTAGCATATTCCCACATCAATCCTCCTGTGTGATTTATACAGTATAGATTATAACCTGTAAAGGAACTAATTAGTACCTCAAAATAACCATCTTTATTTATATCTGCTATACTTGGAACAATGTAATTAATTTCCCCATCACATTGATAATCCCATTCTAAATCACCTGTACTATTCAAACAATATAGATGATCACCACCACCACCAATTATGATTTCTATATCACCATCGCAATCTATGTCAACAGCTCTAGGAGAAGACTGAATACTATAAGAATCAGTCTTATAAAACCAACTTTTACTAATTGAGATAGCATTTGGTTCTAGGGTGTATTCTGAATCATTATTTAAAAAACTGCTAGTATTTGTAAAAAATAAAACATTAAAAAGAAATAAACCTACTAAAATTAAACCTAATTTATTTTTCAAAAAATAACACTCCTTTTATAAAGCAATAAACACTTTTCGATACAATTTAAATACATATCGTCTTTCTTAGATTTTAAGGTAAATTAAGAAATTCTTTATTTTTTATCTTTTTTTCCTTAATTGGATTGAATATAAATAAATAATCTACAGCAAAAGAAGAATAGTATTATAAAATGTCAATTTCTTCATTAATTTTTAATCTATTGAATTTAACTGAAAACCTATCTATTGATTCTCTAATGTAATTTCTATCTATAATATAAAACTTAAATATCTAATTTTTTACAAATAGATTCTTTTTAATAATTTCTTTTTCTGATACTAAATAATGTTATGTAACTCATTCTAAATTTAATTAAAAGATAATTAATAGTAAATTTTCGGTTTTTTTTGAGAATTATTTATATGTTATAAATTTTTAATTAGAATTAATAGATAAAGTGGGGTGGGTATGTGCGTAATTATGCAGAAGAAAATGGAATTTCTGTCAAGGTAATTGTAGGAAGTTATGTTGTTCTTTTATGT
>JAEORJ010000299.1 GCA_016840945.1 Candidatus Gerdarchaeota archaeon | reverse complement strand
TACGGAGCTGATTTTGAAGAGAGTTTTGATCAACAAGCTTGGCAAAAACACTATCAAGAAAATAGTGCCTTAGAATCTGAAGCTCTATTTATTGGTGCCAATACAAACGATAGATTACTAATTGAATTACAAAATTATCAGAATAAAATTCCAACTAGTACTTATTCAATAGATGGTATAGGTTCTCGAGTAAGAGACCTAGCTATTGAAAGTACAAAATCGTTAGTTAATAAAACAAAAGTAGGGTTCACAGTTAGTTCCTTTAATGAGTTACCTTCAACAATAAATACCATAATAGAAGGTTTAAACGATAAAGCTAAAAGAACATTCTTGCAAAATAAGGGAATCTTTTACAGTGAAGATCATTCATTGGGAAAAATCGCTTTTCTCTTTCCAGGACAAGGAAGTCAATATGTTCGTATGGGTAAAGATCTCTGGGATAAATATGAAATTGTTAGGGAAACGTTCAGAGAAGCTGATGAAATAACTCAAAAAATGATGAATTTTAAGATTACTGATGCAATTTTTGCTATTGGTAAAAGTGATGAAGAAGCAAATGAATTATTAAAACAAACAGAAATTACTCAACCAGCAATTTTTGTACTCAATATTGCTATTTATCGCCTTTTGGAATCATTTGGTATAAAACCAGATTTTGTTGCAGGTCACTCACTAGGTGAATATGCTGCTTTGGTTGCTTCTGGAATCTTAAGTTTTGGTGATGGATTAAGAGCTGTTGTTCCTCGTGGGCAAGCTATGGCTGAATTCTCAACTAAAGATAAAGGAATAATGGCTTCAGTAAATGCAGGGTATGAGGAGATTGATAAAATCCTTCAAACAATAGATGGCTATGTCATTTGTGCTAATAAGAATACTCCAAGCCAAACAGTCATTTCTGGAGCTACAAAAGCAGTAAAAGTTGCTATGAAAATTTTTGCTGAAAAAGGCATTCAAGCAGTTCAATTACCCGTTTCTGCAGCTTTCCATTCAGAAATAGTTGCACCAGCTGTTGACCATTTAAGGATTTCATTAGAAAAATTAAATTTCAATAAACCAGAAATAAATATTTCAAGCAATGTTACAGGTGGACTTTATCCCACTACTCGAAACAAAATAATTGATCTTTTATGTGAACAGATTTCATCACCAGTCGAGTGGATCAAACAAATAAAGTCTATGTATACTGATCATGGTGTTAAAACTTTCATCGAAATAGGACCAAAATATGTCCTAACTAGTTTTACTCGAGCGATTCTCGAGAAGAATAAAGACTATCTTGCTTTAGCATCAAATCATCCTAAGAAAGGAGCAATGCAACATTTCAATGAAGTAATTGCTGCACTAGGAGCATTTGGTCATCCTTTGAAATATCCATCTTTAGATGATAAGATTTATTCAGAGGAATTCAAGAATCCACTCAAGAAATTCTTTTTCAGAAAACCAATTGAAAGGCAAGCTCAAATTGCGTCCATGACTAGAGAATCACCTTTCGATGTTCTATTAGATCAGGAACTAAAAGAACTAACAAGTGATACTTCTTTCAAAGATTATTTGGAATTACAAAGCCCGGCAATTTCAGCATTCCTTAAAGCAGGTTATACCACCTACAAAGAGAAAATTGCTTCAGCAATAAAGGAGAAGGAAGCAATTGACAAGTTAGAAATAAATACTGAACCTATTGGAATTACTGGTATTTCCATTGGACTTCCAGGAAAGAAAAGACAAGTATTTGACGATTCAAATTTTGATGCTATACTCAATGGTGAGAATTTTATTGAAAAGATTCCTATGGAATTTAGGAATAAAATGGTTGATAAAAACATTGTTCGATTAGTAAAGGATGCTGTTAAAGGTGCACAATTCCAAACAATTGCCAATGTTAAAGATGTCATCAAATTAGCAGCCCAAAAGGGTGAGTTTGATCTCTCAAAAGAATATGGTATAGATATTGAATTTACTGCTGTTTTAGATATCACGTTCCAATTAGCTTTTGCTGCTGGTATTGAAGCCTTACGCGATGCGGGTATTCCTTTAGTACCTATGAAAACGCTAACTTCTGTTGGTAAAGAAATCACCAAGGGATGGGCATTACCAGAATCATTGAGGGATGATACAGGAATTGTTTTTGCTTCAGCATTTCCAGGGTACAGCAACCTAATATCAACAATTTCCAAATATCTAGCAGACAAATATAGTAAAAAGAATCATAAAGAAATACTCAATCTCTATCAAGAAATGATAAATCAGATAACAAATGAATCAGCGAAGAAGCAAATTACTGGTTGGTTTGAAAAGAATAAAACACAACTAACCTCCGAAGAGTCTCAATTTGAATTTAGTCGAAAATTCTTATTTGAAGTTCTTTCAATGGGTCACTCACAATTTGCTCAATTGATTAGAGCAAGAGGACCAAATACTCAAGTAAATGCTGCATGTTCTTCTACTACACAAGCTATTTCAATAGGAGAAGATTGGATTCGTAATGGTCGATGTAATAGAGTTATTGTAGTCGCAGCTGATGATGTAACGAATGAGGAAATGATTGAATGGATAGCTTCAGGCTTTCTAGCAGTAGGAGCAGCTACAACTAAAGATAAGGTTGAGGAAGCAGCTTTACCATTCGATAATAGAAGACATGGCATGATCATCGGTATGGGTGCTGCAGGAATAATAATGGAATCAGATAGTGCTATAAAAACTCGTGGAGTTAAACCTATTGTTGATTTGTTAGGAACTCATATTGTGAATTCAGCGTTTCATGGCACAAGATTAGATAGAGAGCATATCTCCTCACAAATGGATGAATTTATTTCAAAAGTCGAGAAGAGATTTAGAATATCTCGAGAAGAGATTGCTAAACAAATGGTTTTTGTTAGTCATGAAACATACACTCCTGCCAGAGGAGGAAGTGCTTCAGCTGAAATTGATGCTCTGAGAAAAACTTTTGGTAGTTCCATTGATAACATCGTTATTGCTAACACTAAAGGATTCACAGGTCATGCGATGGGTGCTGGTATTGAAGATGTTGTAGCAATTAAGATTTTAGAGAAAGGTATTGTTCCACCTGTAGCAAATTGGAAAGAACAAGATCCAGAATTAGGTAAATTGAATCTTTCAAAAGGTGGTAAATATAATGTTAAATATGCTCTTCGTTTTGCTGCGGGTTTTGGTTCCCAACTAACTTTAGCCTTATTTAGAGTTAATACCCAACAGAACAGATTCCAAAGTGCTGCATATGATGGTTGGTTAGAATCTCTTCATGGAACTCGTCAAACCCTTGAGGTTGTCAATAAAACCTTACGTCTTAATGAAGATCCTTCTCTTATCCAACAAAAACCAATGATAGCTAAAACCGAATTGCCATCAACACAAGCATTATCTTCTAAAGGTATTGATAAAGATCTTTTAACGACCATTATCAATTTAATCTCAGAAAAAACAGGTTATCCTGTTGATATGATTGAACCAAATATGCATCTTGAGGAAGATTTAGGTATTGATACTGTTAAACAAGCTGAATTATTTGGATTGATTAGAACAAAGTATGATTTACCTCGAGAGGAAGGTGTCAGAATTCAAGATTATTCATCTGTTAACAAAATAGCTGAATATATTTCTTCCAAACTCTCACCAGCTGTTTCTATTCAAAAAGAAGTTTCACAACAACCTACCAGTACGAAAATAGAAGTCTCGAGTAATCTGCCACAAAAAGAGGGTATTGTTAAAGAGATTATTAGCTTGATCTCTGAAAAAACTGGTTATCCAGTGGAGATGATCGAACCTGAGATGGAATTGGAGGAAGATCTTGGCATAGATACTGTCAAACAAGCTGAAATGTTTGGTATTATTAGAACCAAATGGGAACTACCTCGAGAAGAAGGAATTAAGATTCAAGAATATTCCAATGTCAATAAAATTGCTGATTATATTCTCAATCGGTTGAAAGGTTCAGAAACAAAACAAATAACCTCAGCTGTAATTGATTCCTCTCAACAAATTACTAAAGATGAGATTGTTCCAGCAAAAAGATTATCACTACAATTGGTTGATGCTCCTGTACCAAAAGAGGAACAAATTTCACTTGCAAAGAAAAAATTCCTTGTTGTTGGAGATAATGACCAATTTGCTAATGAATTACAAGAAATTCTCTTAAAACAAAAAGCTACTATCAGTAAATTCCTTGATAGTAAGATGATTAGTACTGATAAGAAACTTGAGCAAGAAATTCCTTCTGAAGAAATTGATGGCTTAATTTTCATTGAACCAAAAACAACTCAAAAGAATAAACATAACAATACTGCTAGAACCTTATTTTTACTCTGCAAATTAGTTAAATTTACTGAACAACCATTTATCCTTACAATAACCAATTCTGATAATTCCTTTGGTTGGGAAGGCAAGACTTCACCTATAATTGGCTCAATTACTGGTTTCACTAAAACTCTTGCTAGGGAGTTTTCTAATGGAATAGTAAGAACGGTGTCTTGCTTGAAACCTGAACAAGCTATTTCTGAAGTAGCCTCTGGTGATGGATCTATTGAAATTTCTTATGACAAAGCTGGAACACGAAGAATTTTCATTGTTCAAGAATCATCCGTATCAACCAAACAAGAACAATTTAGACCAACCAATGATGATTTGATTATTATCTCTGGTGGTGCTCAAGGAATAACTTATGAAATTTCTAAGAAAATAGCTGAAACCTATAAGTCAAAATTAGCTTTACTTGGTAGAACTAAATTACCTGATAATATTAATGAATTAGTAGCTTTAGATCAAAGTGGCTTGGATTCTCTTAGAGCTCAACTTATCGAGGAATTAAAAGCAAAAGAGGAAAAGGTTACTCCGGTAATTATTGAAAAAGAATGGTCCAAGATAACAAAAGCAATTAGTGTTCAAAAAGCACTTAACTATCTTATCGAAAAAGGTTCTCCAACAAAATATTACTCAGTTGATGTTGTTGATTCTGAGAACATGTTACAGACTATCCAAAAAATCACTTCTGATTTCAAACAACCAGTTACAGGAATAGTTCATGGTGCTGGTCTTGAATCTTCTAAATTATTAAGTGAGAAAAAGATTGAAGACTTTGACTCTGTCTATAATGTAAAAGCTATTGGTTTTGATAATCTACTAAATAATCTAGATACAAAACAACTCAAATTTGTTATCTGTTTCTCATCCGTTGCAGGAAGATTTGGTAATGCTGGACAAGTTGATTATTCAGCAGCAAACGATTATCTTAACAAAAGTTGTTGGCAACTACGAGCCCAAGGTATTCACGCGACAGCTATTTGTTGGTCAGCTTGGGATGAAGTTGGTATGGCTACCAGAGGATCAATTATGAAGATTTTGAAATATGCTGGTGTAACACCATTAAAAATTGATGATGGTGTTAAGGCATTCATTCAAGAACTCGAATATGGTCAAGAACCAGAAGTGGTAATTGCTGGAAATCTTGGAGTCCTTTTAGAATCACCATCGAATTTCAGTTCAGTTGATTCTAAAACATACCCATTAGTTGGTAAGTTTAAACGAAATTATGATGGATCATTGATAGCTGAAAGAACATTTGGTTTGGAAACTGATCTCTATCTTAATCATCACAGATTTGATGAAATACCTTATTTCCCAGGAGTGATGGGATTGGAGCTTTTTGCTGAATTAACAAAATTGATCTATCCAGCAAAAACTATTAAGAAATTTGAGAATGTTTCATTTAAATCAGCAATTAAGTTCAAGAATGATCAACCTAGAAAATTACGATCTAGATTAAATTATAACAATGACACAATAAAACTCATTCTTGAATCCAATTTTGAAAAAGATGGAGTTAAACTTGGTGAAACAAAAATTCATTTCACAACAGATATAATATTAGGTGAAAAAGAAACTAAAACAATTGAACTTCCAAAAACCAAATCAGGTTATCTAATAGATAAATCAAGGATCTACAAAATTCTACCTCACAAAGATTTATTCCGAACTTTGAAAGGCATTAATGATATTTCTAAGCAAATAATTTCTGTCCCCACAGAAGTTAAAGGTGAACAATTCGCGTGGAATATCAAAGGTCTTTTTGCTGAACCATTAACAATTGAAGCAGCATTCCAAACTATGGGACTTTTGGACATTATACGTGATAGCAAATTAGGATTACCTTTTGGTATAAAATCTTTAGAATATTATCAAACTACTGAACAACCAGCCTATATTATAGGATCAAAGGTTACTGATACAGATTTTGGTAGCTTGTATAATTTCGATATAGTAACAAAAACAGGTGAAATCATCATATCTTCTGCTGGTTATTCAACTGTTCATGTCGATTTTGGTGCTGATCTATCAGGATTAGAGGATATTCAAATAGAACGAATTAAACGATTATTTTCATTGCCTTCAGGAACATTCCTTGAAGTTTGTAATGTGGCTAAAATTAAAGAATTAATAAAAGCAAATCCAAATATTATCACTGATTATCTTACTACTGATGAAATAGCATACATGAATACTTTAACTATTGAAAAAAGAAGAGATGAATGGTTTGGAGGTGTTTTTGCCATCAAAACAGCATTGCAAAAATACAAACCAGAGATTTCAGTTAATAAAATTAAAATTGAAAAAAATGAGTTAGGTAAGCCATTTATCAAACTAAGTAAAACTGAAAGTATTTTCATCTCAATAACTCATAGCAATGGTTATGCAGTTGGAATACTCAATCCAACTGTTGATACAGGGATTGATCTTGAGATAATCGAAAAAAGAGATCAAGCTATTGTTGATGAACTTCTCAGTCCAAGAGACCAAGAATTTTTGCAAAAAAATAAGCAAGCAATAACTGAAGAATTGATTACCAAAATCTGGACTGCAAAAGAAGCAGCATCAAAGGTTTTAGGTGTTGGTTTGAATATCGATTTGCATGATCTAATTGTTAGCAAATATAATGAGCAAGAGATTACAATGCAAATTGATCCTGTAAAATTACCTCAAAGTAATACTTTGAAATCAAAGGCTAAAAACATTGAATTATCAACAAAACTTGACACTAATGAAGAATTTGTAGCAGCTGTTTGCCGACTAAAAAACTAACTAAATCATACCTTTACTAAAATTTGATGTATCTCGGTAAAATATATGAATAAGATTAAAAATGTGGTTAACTGATTAATCATTAGAGATAGTCATAAATTAATCTAGGTAAATAGGAGTTATTTTCCTAGGTTACAAGAGGTATGAGCAATGGCATTTGCTACAAGATCAAAATTCTTCTGGTCACGATTTATCGCTACATGTGTTAAATACTTGGGAGTAGCAAATACACAACAAATTAAATATTTAGCAGAGAAACTTTTACCAACAGAAATGTCTCGTCAAAATATTCTTTATCATGTTAGAATTGCTGAAGAAAAAGGCTGGATTGCATCATTCGCTTCAGCTTTAGAAATGACTGCTGAGAATGAGATTCTTTTTAGAAAAGAATTCCTTGATAAAGTACAAGAAAAGGTCTCTGCCCAACGCTTTGTTATAATTGGTACAGAAAATTTTGAACCTACTGCTGAAGATAAAATAATTGCTGCTTGTAAAGAAGCAAAACTTGAACCTATTTTAATTACTGATCCAGTCATTATGCAAAAAATAACTGAAGATACCATTAAACGATTAACTTCAACAAATCATAAATCTCCTGGTAACAAATCGCTCTTTATGGTTCTCTTAAGATTCGCTTGGTTTTGGTTAAATATCGATCCAGAAAAAGCATTAGAAATTATTAAAGTGTTAAAGAACAATGCATCCAAACATAATTTTAATGATCATTATAAAATCGATGTTAATTTACTCGAAATTGTTTCAATGATTGAATTAGAGACTTTACCAGAAGTAAGTGTGGACAATCTTAAGGATCTATTGAATGAATGTATTAGATTTTCTACTAATAAAAAACGATCAGACCTTATGAATCTAATGAGTATGACTTTATTGATTTCTGGACGTTTCTTGGTATCATATAATAAATTACCCCTAGCTGAGGAATATTTGAATAGAGGAATAAAATATCTCCGTTTGAGTACTAGAAAATCTATACTTATGCGTAAACTACATGTTGATGGACTTTTTGATTTGGGTTATATCTATTCTCAACAAGGTTGGTTCTACAAAGCCTTAAGTATCTATGAAAATATTGAACGAATTATTAATGAAGAATTTCATGAAAAAGAACCAACAACAAATCTAAAAGGAAAATTGGCATTAGCGAATGCTGAATTGTACCTAATGATGGCCTATCCATCATATATTTTTCATGATGAAGATTATCGAGCATCCTTATTAAAAGCTGTAAAATATACTCAGATAGCAACAAAATATTACCAGGAAACTAAAAACACCTTAAAAGTTACTGAAATAACTTTACTTAGTGCTTGGATTCATGCTTTACTTGGTAAATTAAAACGTGCTGATTTATTATTGAAGCGAGCTACTGCTAATTTAACAGCTCCTGTTCCACCAAAATTAAATGTTTTTTATTTTAACGCACTTGCTGAAACGCATCGAAAAGAAGGTAATTACGCAAAAGCCATCAAGAATATTTCGCAATCTTTTGATTATTTAAAAATAATAGGCCAGAATATTGGCAAACTATTTTGTATGACTCGAATAGCTGAATTACATGTTCTTTTATCTAAAAGTGAAAATCGCTTATCCTATCTTTCATTTGGTGATGTTTCTAATCTTTTTGAAAAACAAAAATCTGATATGATTAGCCATGTATTTCTAGAAACTTGTAAAGTTCTTACAAATAATTCAGCTATTGTTTCATTTTTCATCTATGATGATTTAATTGAACTGCATCCTGAAATAAACACTTACACAGATATCCTCCCTTCACAAAATATCTCTCCTGTGTTATTAGGTGAATCTTTCACAATTATACCTAGTCATTTGATAAATCATGAAAAAATCAACACTAGTAAATCAATATGTGTTGTTGGATCTAAAAAACAAGATGAAGCGATTGAGGATTACTCTACTCAACAATTTAAAGAGGAAATATCCAATTTTGATGATATTTTTCAAAAATTGCTAACAAAAACATGATTATTTTGCTAGTAGATTTACAAAAAGATTTTTAAAAATTGATTGAAATATGAAATTAATTATTTACTAGGAGATTACATTGAAAATGAGGAATCATGTTTGCTAGCATTCTTAGAAAATTACCTCCTAGTGCAAACTTTGTCTTTTATGTTTTAGATAGACTTGGACCATTACCACGTTATCGACTGCAAGATGAAACAAATCTTCCCGATAGAACATTAGGTTATGCACTTGAAATCTTAGTAAAGAAAGGTCTTGTTATAAGAATGCTAGATACCGACGATGCGAGAATTCGAATCTATCAAATTCCTTCGCCAATTATATTCGTAACCTAATCTTTACCAGTGGTAATTAGGTTATAGTTTGCAGAAGCCACAATCTCAGTTAGTTTATTTTCTGAGAGTGGCTTTATTTCTTTATTTTGCTCATTAATATAACCGGGACATCGCTCGAGACAAAAACTATCTTTGAAATCATCAGAAAAAGGGTGATCAATTGCTTGTTGATCTAAAGCAATCATTGGATAATAAATTGGAATATTTTCATTTATTAGCTTCATATCGAAATCTCTTTCTAAAATAGAGTTAGTACTATTTCCTAAGGTAATACCTTTTTTATTCTGACCTTTTACTATTCGTTCTACAATCCCTAAACAAATCTTATCACAATTTGAACAATTCATATTCTCTAATCCTATTTGCTTAATTATTTCAGTAAAATTAACATCGAAAAATATTGGTTTTTGTTTAGGTTGGACTAGTTTAAAATAATCTATTTGTTTTTTGAGCTCAGTTTGATTACTTATTTTATCATTATAACTAAAAATGATTGGTATTGTTATGGCACCTCTCTTACACATAAGAAAAGCTGCTAGAGCATCTGCAATAGAACCTCGTAAAATAGATGCTAATGATCCCTGGGTTCCTTGAGGTAAGCCACCATATCCAATATATTTTTGATCATACATAAAGGTGGAATTTTCTTTAACTTCAATCATAAGTAAATAATCAGGTTTAGTAAGATTGACTTTTAGATTTAATTGCTCACTATATCTATCATAGATTTCCCCTCCAACAATCATTTCCAAATCTTTAGAGGTAAAATCATGCTTACCAAATCGTTTTACTCTAACAGCAAAAGTTGTATTTTTTCGCAAGTTTTTCTGGGCAAATTCTAGAGCTTTTTCTTTAATCAAATCAAGATTTGTTTCAATCCGTATTACAGGACTTACTGAAGTTAATCCAAATACATTTAGAGCAATATCTTGAGCGATAGCATCTACTTCTTTAAATGATAATATTTGCTGGTCATTTATTTTTTGAGTGAGAATTATTCTTCCCCAAGATCGATTAATATCTATATGAAAATTAGGTATGAGTCTTTTTTCAAGAAAAAGTTTTACATTATGAGATAACTGTCGTTCCATTTGATGTCTAACGTATGGACTTTTTAAAGCAAGTTCGCTGAATCGAATAAAAATTTCAGTTATATCATTCATAAAGAAAAATAGATTTTACTAGCATTAAAAACCTACGATAGACTTGATAGTAAAAAATAAGATAGAAAAGAAAACAAAGGAATTTTAATCATATTCCATTTGTTCTAACATATCACCATAGTAATCTTCTAGTTCTTCTCTCTCTTCATCTGAAAGAGTTTCCTTCTTCTTAACCTCTGTAACCTCTAATTTCTCCTTAGGAGTGTGTGTTATCTTACGAGTAATAGTATAATCTTTTGATTTTGTCTTTGTTAATTTTATTTTCTTACCACAAACATTGCAGACTATATATGAACCCGTTTCATCGCGTATTGGTTTCATAAGATTTCCACATTTATCGCAAAATTCCATTTTTGCAATCACCTCATTTTTGAGATTTCGTTTTAATACACAATTTCCTTATTAATACTTTTTGTTATATCGTAACAAATTAATGTTACTTAAAACTAATATAAACTAGTCTATTTCTACTTAAATATATCGGAATTACAAATTAATCATAATTCATCAATATAAAAGCAACGTTTTAGACTTTCTGAAATAAAAAATCGATTAAAAATAGAGTTTAGAGAGAAAAAAATAGACTTAAGATGCTACTATAGTAGCATATTCAACACTATTGACTGGAACTTCTTCTTCATCATCAATTTGAGTCCACCAACCACAGGTACATCTGACCATTCGATCGATTTTTAATAATGTACCATGAAAACAATTGGGACACTTGAATTTATCATAGATAGCAGCC
>JAEORJ010000298.1 GCA_016840945.1 Candidatus Gerdarchaeota archaeon | reverse complement strand
AACAAGTCATTGATTTAATTCAAAAAATGCCGATTATTGACCCTACTATTCCTTCTCTAACTTTATATTTACTTGATTTACAGAAAGATCCTCCTACTCCCAAATCTATCAACCGTATTTTTGGCTCTCCTTTTGGTATTGATGATGATTCTTGGCCCCTTTTTAAAGACATGAAACATCTCGCTAAAGAAGCACATAAAGAATATGATGGTGATAAACGTATGGTTCATGTTTTTACTCTTGATCTTCAAAATCTTCAATTACCTCTTCCTGTTGATGTCAAAGCTATTGCTGTCTTCTTGAGTGATTATATCTATAACAAGGCTTGGGAACCAAATAGTAATCATTCAAAAGTCGTTCCTCTTTCAAAAAATGATTTGAGCAAAGGTGAGTATCAAGGAATTTTGCCTAAGCGAATGTCTAGAGAAGCAATCTCTTTTCAATTAATCCCTATTAAAGTGCCTAAGACTATTTTCTCCGCTCCATTTGAGACTCAACTTGATGAAGACGATCCAATCATTCAATTAAATAATGCCCTTATAAATGCTGGCTATATTGGCGGTAAACCAATTTGGCTTCAAAGCGATGAATCACCAAATACTCCTTTTATTCTCCAATTCGACGAATCATTCGCTGATATCAATCTAGGAGATGCAGGAGTTATGTATGTTTTCTTGGGTTCAGCCTTTTGGCAATGCCTTTAAAATGCTTTTTCTTTTAATATACGAAATAAAGAAATAATTGCTGACTATAAATTTCCTTTATGTATTTGGATTCGCAATTTTCTTTTAATAATATTGTTTTTCATTTTTCGTATTTATTGTGAAAACTCTTTTTTTGAAATTCTTAGATAGTACAATTTTCTTAAAAAATAGATAGGTAATCCTCCATTACTTAAAATAATATCATGAAAGAATTTATCGGTATATTTATCACCCATTTTTTGTTTTATTTCTTCTCGTAATTCTATAATCATTATTTTTCCTAAAAGGTAGCTCAGTGGATAAGTTGGACGAGTTGTATATCTTTTTAATTCTGCTAATACAGCTGTTTCGTTCATGCCTATTTCTTTCATCATGAATTCTTTTGCTTCTTCAAAAGTCATTTTTCCTGTGTGAATCTTCACGTCAACAATTATCCTTACAGCTCTCCAAATCTGTTCTATTAGTTGTATGAATATTTCTTTTCTTCCAAGAAACCCTTTCTCGGCCATGTATTGTTCACAATAATGAGCCCATCCCTCAAGTGCTTCTGCACCAGCTACTGGTTGAAAATGATGATCAAATAGAATACTCCTTATCAAATTCTCTTGTGAATTAGAAAGTACAAATTGTAAATGATGTCCAGGGTATGCCTCATGAACTGCTTTATTTTTACATGCTGCGTGGCAGTGTTCTTTTAGCAATTCAGGATTATCTTCAATTGGTGTTATTAAATACTGCCCTAGAAATTGTTTTGAAAATTTCTCTGCTGGCATATGTATTGCAAAAGGGACTATTGGTATCATAAATGAAGGCGTAGGGATTACTTCTATAGATTCGTTATTTTGTAGGTCTGCCAAATCATTTTTTTCAATAAAAGTTCTTGCTTCAGATATGTATTTCTTTGTTATTGTAATTGCTTCTTCAAAAGTAGCAGGGCAATCTTCTTTGATTAATTCTCTAACTTCAGAAATAGATTTTTCAGGGAAAAGCTCTTTTGCAAGTATTTCCAAATCCTCTTTTGTTTTCGCTAATATAACCTCACCAATTTCTAAAATTTCTCCTGCTGTTTTTCCTAATTTTCGTAATTCCAAAAATCGTTCGAATTTTTGCTGACCAATTGACCAATTATGATTTGCTTTTGGTAATACTTTATTTTTTATCCATTCAACATAATCAACAATTGCATTATTTGCTTCCTCAATGGCATTGCTTAATTCTTGAAGCTGTTTTTCTTTAATTTTTTCTCTAATTGATTGTTCAATTAATTTGAAAAAATCAATTGTTCTTTTTCCTTCCTCTATCGACATCTCTGTCCAGAGTTTAACCGGGAATTGCCATAGGTTTTTACTATTCTCCAGAAATTCAGGTATTAGTTTTAAACGTTCAATCATAGCTTGTACCCTATTTTCTAGTGGCGCAAAATCTCTTGTAAATAATAGATAAAGAGCTTTACCAGCTGTACTTATAGGTCCTTGTCCAGGAGCTCCACTCCTCCACAAAGCAAGTTCATTTAGATTGAAAAGTAATAATTCATAGAAATTTATCACTACCTCATAATCAAGTTTTCCTGCATTAGATAATTTTTCATAATTTATTCTAGTAGTAATCTCCCTTTTATTTCGCATGTATCGTTCAATTTTTTCTTCATAACCTCTCAAAGACTCATCAGGTAGTAGGTAATCATATTTTTCATGTTTGTAACCATACCATGTTGCCATAATTGGTGAATTTTCCATTTCCTCTTCAAATTGTTTAAAAAATAAATCATATAATTTTCTATTTTCATCAATCATTTTCTTTCTATTCTATTAAAGAATAAAAATTAAAAAAAGTAATGCCAATTTAAGTATAATCCTATTAATTATTATTACAATTCATAAGCTGGCTTGCTTACTCTCGTTCAGTTTCAATTCTTCATAATGCTTTTGAATTTTTATACATCAAATAAGAGAAAGCTAAATTAATCAAGTTATCTAATAAGTACTTTACTAAGTTGGGGGATTAAAATTGGATAATGAGACATTTTGTTCTTATTGCGGAGCGCAAAAAGATCAAGCAAGTAAATTTTGCAGCAATTGTGGTGCAGATCTAGATTCAAGCTCTCTATCAATCCCAATTCCAAATCTTACTCAAGCTCAATCTCAACAATATCATCAACCTATTGAGAAATCAACTATATCAATTTCTCTTGTTTTGGGTATTATAGGATTAATAATCGGAGTTTTATCATTAGCAGTCTTTTCATGGCATACAGGAATTACCGACTATTCAGCTGTGCCTTTCGTTTATTTGGGATTAAGCATCTTAGGAATTGTTTTATCGATTAAAAGCTTCAAGAAAGGACATAAAATAATTGGTATATCAGGATTGGTTCTCAATATTATTGGATGCTTAATTCTAATCGTTTGGTTATCTTTTATTTTGTTACTATTGATTTTATCTAACCGTTAGTTGCATAATTTTATTTTTCTTTTGATTTTTTTTATTCTATTTGAAAACTCGTAAATTAGAAAGCTTATTATGTAGAACCCTGTGTAATCTAATTATACATATTAGGTGTTGTTTTTAATGGAAAAGAATAGTCAACAAATGATTTTTGCTGGGTTCTTAGTGCTTTTAAGTATTTTAAACATCATTTTTTTCACTACTACAGCTATTGTTTCTTATTATGTTAACAGTGATAATTTCTGGCGCTATTTTTTTAATGGTAATGTGAAATGGCGTATTGGTGGTACATTATTAGTAACCCACGATGATAATTTCCCTTCAGCTTTTGCCATTATCACTTTGATTGGTTTGGTCGTTATTATTTTAGGTTCACTTTATTGGTTTGGGCTAGTATTAGCTAATAGAAAGAAATGTTTGTTAACTAACAATTCGCTTCCTGGACCATTTATTGGTGTACTATTGGGTTTTGGTGGATTACTTGGTTTTATCGGTAATATGACTTTCATTCCTTTTGGCAATGACCTAACTGAAGCAACAGATTTGAGTTATGGGTTTGGTTATATTAGTGTGACAGTCATTTTAGGTTTATTCCTATTAGCTGGTATTTTCATCCTTCTTACCTTAAAGAAGAGCAAGAAATCTACAATGAAAAAGAGGAGATAAAACTCCTTTTCATCTTCTCATCAAATATCAACTCAGTTCTTTACGAGTAATATTTCTAGGTTTTTTATTTTACGGTGCTATACGACCTTACAAAGGTAGTAATCTTTTGGTAAAAGGTTTATGTATGTTTATATTTTCTATTGCAAATATTGCCTTATTCCTTATTAATTTGAATGATTATTCATCATTATGAACAAAGTGCTTATTCAACCATCTTTTGAAAAATTAGTTGATTATCGTAAATTTGCTCTAGAAAACGATTATCATTTTGAGATTATCGATTTCGCTTATCCAAATATTCTAGATGGTAATTTTACTGAGAGAATAGAATTGCTTAGAGAAAAGCTTGTGGAAACAAATAGATTTTATTCCATGCATGGTCCAGTATATGATCTTTACCTCAATAGTCCTGATGAAAAAATAAAAGCTATTGCATCCGAACGAATACAATTATCTCTAAAGATCGCTCAAAAATTAGATATAAAGAATGTTGTTTTTCACACTAATTATTATCCTATGATTGGTTTTGAACGCTATTATAAAAACTGGGTGAAGAGTAATAGTGAATTTTGGTTAAAAATTATTGATACATTTAATATTCGAATCCTTTTAGAGAATATGTGGGATTCTTCTCCAAAATGGTTGCTAGAATTACTTGAAATTGTCGAATCGCCTAATCTCAAAGTTTGTTTTGATACAGGCCACTTTAATGCTTTCTCAAGAGTACCTTTGAATGAATGGTTTGAAGCACTAAACGATCATATTGTTTATTTTCATCTTAATGACAACCATGGTAAAATCGACGAGGAATTGCCAACAGGTCAAGGAACATTTGATTGGAAATTTTTCACTCAATTGGTAATTGATTATTGTAAAAATCCAATTACTGTTATAGAAATGGCTAATATTGATTATATTATACAATCGATTGATTTTCTGAAATCTAATTCGATATTTCCTTTCAATTTTTAGCTAATTTCACATTTTTTTAATCAATTATTGTATTAAGGAACTTTTATAGACTTTAAGTAAATATGAGATTTATAGAATTATTTGGGGTAGGAAAATTATGAAAATCAAAAAAATTATTGTCTTGCTTACGTTATCGTTGTTACTAATCCAAACGATAATTATACAAAATATGAATACTAGCTCATCCATTACTACCAAATATAATACTTCTCTAATGGATGCTAGTCACCCTATTTCGGATACGCTTTCTTCAAAAGCATTAGCAGGAACTGAAATAGTAAAAACTAATGTTTATCCAGAAGGTGATATGGAAGCTATTGAATCTAATGGTGAACCAACAGCATTTTATGGCTGGGGTACTGGTACTTCAGTAGCTAATTTCACATACAAAGATGAAGTGCATTCCGGAAGTTATGGTGGTTATATTAGTTCCAAAGGAACAGTTCAATATAGCACTTATTATCAGGGTTATCGCGACATAACTAGTGGTATTAGTGAGCTATCATATATTGATGAAGATATTAATCTTAATTTCTGGTATAATGCTAAAGCTAATCCTGATTATTCTTTCGGTACTGAAATATATATTACGATAAGATTTATGACCAATCTTGGAAATTATTACATTCACTATTTTCTTTCAAGAGTATCAGGTTTGCCTGGAAATGGTACGAATACAGCTTATTTTGATATTAGAGGATCATTAAATTCATGGATCAATATTGATAGAAATATAACTGATGATTTTGTTAGTGTATTTAGTGCGGGACTAGATTATTCTTTATCATATTGCCGTTATTTTTACCTAACAGTAACTTCAATACAAAATCCTAGTGGTGCAACTATTTTGTTAATTGATGATGTGTATTTAACAAATGGTACTGGATTTAATTATCTTGCAGATAATGGTAATTTCGAAGATGGCGATGCTTATCCTTGGGTTAATAATGCTGATGGTCCAGCTTACCTTTATACAACAAGTCTTGAAAAAATACAAGGAATGCAATCTATGAATATGACGGTAACTGATTTACCTATAGCTCCTTCGAATTCCTACCTCTATGCTACACGAGATATTTATGAAAATTGGATTAATTTACCTAAAGGTTATTATTCTGGAGCACCAGGTGATTTATTATTTAATTTTATGTGGAAATATTCCGATAATGTTGGTAGTGGTGGTCAGCAATTTGGTTGTTTCTATTTTTATGCTGTAAATGCTACCTTTACAGCAACTATAACTCTCTATTTAGGAACAGAATCTGGTTCACTTCCTTCTATTAATCAAACTTATTCAACATCAGGGAGCTATGCTATTAAAGCACCTGGTTTTGGTGTTAGAGATACTTGGCAAGAGATTTCGATTGATTTTTACTATCTCCTTAATATCTTTCAATTATCAAACCTTATTCCTTACCAGATGTCATTTAATCTCAATGCTAGAAACACTGCTGGTTGTACTAATCACCTCTATATTGACGATTTTCAAGTAATTACTTATCCAGCCAACGATCCTGGTTTTGAAGGCAACCTTGGTTTTAGTGCTTCTGATCCAATACTCTACTGGCGAACCTCACTAAATCAAGATTATGTTAATGTGACAACTGATGCTCATTTTGGTAATTATGCTGCTAATATTACAGCTTATAGTGGAATCATTAATCCTTATTGTGCACGATTTACTTTCTTGCCAATAACAGATAATCTTTACACTGATTTCTCTTGGCGACTTGATAAACTGACTAATATAGGAAATGTTGGTTATTCAGAAATTAGATTGGTTTTGGATGGTTCTAAAGTGATTCATTACATTGTAGGGCAAAATAGTTACTATAATCCAACAAACAATAGTAATAATTGCTACTATTTTGATAGTAATCTTAATACAATGGGCCAATGGCGGTCAATAATTCGGGATTTACGTAATGATGCCACCGTAGCTTTTGGTGAAGATAATTGGAATGTAACTGAAATTGACATCAGAAATTATGCTGCTGGATCTGAAGTTGTTTCAACTCTTTGGGACGACATTAATTTTATCACTGATGTTACAGGGCCAATTATCAACAGTTTAGAAAACAATCCATCTATTCCGGAATATGATGATGATGTAGTTGTTTCTGTTGAAGTAACTGATAATTTAGGTGTTGATTCAGTTGAACTCTACTATCGATATAATTCTGATCCTTATACTTCAGTAGAAATGTTGTTAAACGGCCCTATTTATGAAGCAGTTATCCCAGCTACCACTTATGGTACTTCGGTTAGTTATTATGTGGAATCTACAGATATCAATGGTCATACAACTGATACCGAAAGTACACTTGTTACCTATATAGTAGGTGATTTCACAAATCCCATTTTAGCGGTTGTTCATCCCTCTGAGTTAGAACCAATTAATGGCACAGCATTATTCCTTGTCTCTGCTGAAGATGTTGGTAGTGGTTTGGCATCATTTGAAATAGCCATTGATGGCATTCCAGTTTACACTCAGCTTACCTTGCCAATGACCTATGAATGGAATACCACGAGTTATACCAACGGTCAACATTCAATTGTATTTACTGTTGTTGATAATGCAGGAAATGATAATTGGATAGGCTATGGGTATGATGTCTACAACGAACAACCTTCAACAACAGAAACGAATCCCTTATTTGGTGGGATTATTATCTTAGGTTTTGTATCTGCAATAGTAGCAACGATGTTATATCTAATTGATAGAAGAAAGAGATGCCTTTAGTAAGGTTATTTCTTTTCTTTTTATATTTTCATAAATCAATCGATTGATTACTGTTCAAGTAATTTAGTAATTTCAATTTTCAATTGATTTATGAATTCTTTATATTCACCTTCATAGTATATTTTTTCACTTTTCTTATTGTAGTCTATTGGTTTTCCAGGGAATGGATCATCTAAATATCTTGGATAGAGGTGTAAATGAAGATGTGGTATAGTATTTCCATGTATCTCGTAATTTATTTTCACTGCATTAGTTACTTTCTTCAATGCTTTAGCATAGATGCTTACTTCTTTCATAAATCCTAATAATTCTTCATCTGTCAAGTCAAACAATTCAATGGCATGTATTTTCGCTGTTACATGACATGCTCCTTTGATACAATCAACTGGTTCAGCATTCAACCAGGTGTTTTCTAATTCGTAAACATCTTCCATCCCCTCAGGCATTGGTTCACTATGGCATATAGGACAATTTTCCTGTAATAATCTTAATTTCCATTTCTCGTACTTGCTGTGAAAACTCATTTCAAACCCTAAACCATTATTATTTTGTATTTTTTCATTTTTGTTATTAGGTTGTTTTTTATTAACTCATTCGGTATATGAAAAAATAATGTTTAAATAAGTCAAAAGTTATTTTTGGTTATTAGTTATTTATGAGGGATATAATGAATACACTTTTGAAAAGGAGATATTTTATAATATTCTCTTTTATAGTTTTGATTGGTATTTTGACAATATCTAGTACAAATATACTCAGTATAGCTCCCCCAAGCGGTCATACTTTCAAGTGCTCAGGGTATGTCTATCAGTATGGTACTTCGACTAAGCTTTCCGGTGTAACCGTTCAGATGATCAATCCTGATGGTTTTGTGAAAGCATCCTATACAACAGGAACATCTGGTTACTATGCTCTTTCAATTAGTACTTCCGATTATGCTTATTATACAATTAGAGCTTCTAAATCTGGTTATGAAACTTCTCAAGTAACAAAATACTCAAGCGGAATCTACACTGTTAATTTTTATCTAAAGAAACCTTACTCATATATTGTTCATGGTTATGTTAGGGATGATGCAACTTTTAATAATTTAGATGCCACTGTTCGTTTATATAAATCAGGTACACTTTTGCAAACAGTATCAACAAATAATGGGTATTACTCTTTTTCTGCTGTTACCGTTTATAGCGATACTTCTTTTGTTGTTAAAGCTTCATCAGTTGGTTATAGTGATAAAAGTTATACAGTAAATTCAGGCACAACAGGTGGGACCACATACCAAGTTTGTTATTTAAATGAGATCAAAAAATATGCTGTTATGGCTGGTATTGGTGACTATTGGTCTATTCTCACAGAAGACGATCCTTATAGAACGGGTGATTTAGTTCAATCCTATACAACATTACAATTGTATGGTTTTGATTTTATATGGATGTATGGTGATGATCATGCAGCAACTGATTATCCTCAAATTACTTGGGCTGGTTTAGCAACAAAATCCAATGTTAGATTAGCAGTTCAATATATGGCTCAACTTGCTGATTCAAATGATATTATTGCATTTTTCTTTAGAGGTCATGGTACAAATCTTCTACCAATTGATTTACATGAACACTTTATGGTTATGCTAGATTTCAATGATTTATTTGATGGATTGTATAGTGATGATGAATTAAAAAACGATATTTCAAATACTGCTGCTGCTAAAATATACATAAATAATATGTGTTGTACTTCTGGTGGTATTATTGATGATTTTGAATCGTTACCTGATAAGGAAAGATATTTAATAATCACTTCTTGTCAATACTATGAATATTCTAATTTTGTCTTTAATTACGATTTAAACAATAAAATCGTTGAATTCTATAATGCTGGTATTTATTTATCATTAGAAGATGCTTATTTTCAAGCTTTTACAAATGCATATAATGTCTATCCTTTTTATTTGGGACCTATTTGGGGTTATATGACACCACAATTATTTGATGGCGACCCTAACAATGAGTTTTATATTCATGATTATTAATCATGAATATTTTTCTTTTTTACTTTCAGTATTATTAGGTTTAATTAATCTACTATTTTTGCACTATGACCAAATGCTCCAAAATATCCACAAGTTTCAGCGGCTGCTTCTGCAGCTTTTCTTAAAGCAATTTTCAAAGGTTGATCAGATAAATATTCAACTAAAAATCTCGCTGCAAATGCATCTCCAGCTCCTAATGTATCTATAACATTAGTGGGAATGATTTTTTGATGATGCATAATTTCTCCATCAAACAAATAAGCTCCTTTTTCTCCTTGCGTTAATAAAACTATTTTTGGTCCCATATCATGTATCCATTGTGCTTTTTCATGAATGTCTGTTTTTGTTTGTTCTTCAAGAGAGAGAATGGTTATATCGATATTTGGAGCTATTTTATTCAAATATTCATCTGACCAATCTGATGAGAAATCAAATGAAAGGATTTTTGCTTCCTCATGTAAACGTTGAATACTATTTTCTAATTTACTATAGATACTTGAGTGAGTGAGTGTATGTTTAGCAATAAATTGATAATCTTCATCGTTTAGAACAATTTTTCCACTCATACCTCGCCTAACTTTTCCGAACGTGCGATTGCCATCTACTAAAGATATTTCAACATAAGTTGTGTCTCCTTCAAACATATAACAATGGCTGGTATCAATTCCTTCAGATTGTAAAGCATTTAAGATAAGTTTGCCATAAATATCATTCCCTAGCCAACCTACATAGCTTCCTATAGCACCATATCTATGTGCAAGGGTAGGAACATTAACAGCATTTCCACCAGGGAACATCATTCCTTTATTTACATATTTATCTACTACATTATCTCCGACACCAACAATACTAACCATTAATAATCGATCACTCCCATATACTTTCTTTGAGATTTATCATGCCCTCTTAGTTCAGCTAAATAATCCGGTAACCTCCTTGTAGCAGCATCCAATAATAATGATGAAACTATCCCTCGTACCTTTAGTTCTATTCCGTCCATTGAATAATCTCGTGTATCATAAATGATTGGTTTTTTAGTGTATTTTTTGCAAAATTCTACTACTCTTTCAGCTTCTGGTCTGGATGGATCTTCTCCAACAAATATTATAACAGGTGTTTTATCGTTGAATACTTCAAATGCTCCATGGAAAAATTCTGCTCCAATAATTGGATGAGAGGGTAACCAAACCATCTCGGTTAAAGCACACTTAGCTAAAATATAAGCTGTTCCATATGCAGGTCCTGAACCGATTACATAAATATGTTCTTTATCTTTTAATTCTTGGGCTTCTTTTTTCACTCGTTCTTCTGATTGTTCTATTGCCTTAGCTAATACTTGAGGTAATGCTCGTAATGAGGAAAGCACTTCTTCATGAAAATCCCAATGATTATCCAATTCGCTTAATAATGCGCTTAGAAACGCTAAAGCGATAATGAATCTTAAATAATCACCACTTTTTGTTTTACCAAATAATAACGTATGTTGGGCTTTCTTAGCTAGTGGAAGATCAGGTGTTTGAGTTATTGCTATTGTTGTGCAAGGTTTATCTAACAAAAAATCAGCTGCTGCAACTGTTTCTTTTGTTGTCCCTGAATACGACCCTAATATTACTAACGTTTTTTCATCTAATGCATTTGTATTTTGATTAACAAATTCTGCTGGAAAATAATTTCTAACCTCAAGGTTAGTAATAATTTTTTGTATCCAATATTCAAAATTGAACATAATCCTATTTGGTGCTCCACAACTAACAAAAAAAACTCTGTTAAATTTTTTTTCGCTTAATTTTTTTCCTAGATTTACTGCTTCTGGTATTATTTCAATTGCTTTATTTAGTGTCTGAATAAATTCTTCTTTGATAAATTTTTGAACCATTTTTTCATCCTCAAAATTTGTTTTAATAAGTTACTTCACCCAACTTCTAGCAATTAATGTTATTTTAAATTTCCTTCACAATAGATCATTTTTTTTCGCTTAAAAAATTAATAAACAAGTAAAATAATATTATATTATTATGAAAACTAACAAATCTGAATTATTATTAGAAATTCTATCCTCTCCTTTCATTACTGCAAAAATAGCTGATAATAAAATAATTTTAACTGGTGCTACGAAGGATGATAGTATAGTATTAAAAGAATCAGATGCTTCATTAGTTGCTAAATTCTTGAAACATGAAAACAAGAAGGTTACTTATGAAGCAATAAAGCTAATGAGATATTTCAATGAGAAAACTGATCCCTATCTTGTTGATATTGTAAGGAGCTTTACTAATTATTCTGAAAATGAACAAAAGGAAATACTAAGGACCTTTACTAGCGTCCATACTGTAAATTCACTAAAGGAATTAGGTAAATTACTTGAACGAGATTTCTCTTACGATATCTTACTAGAAGTGGTTTTTTCAATTGATTTCTTTATGATTGACTATCCATTATTAGCAATTTCATCTTTATTGAACGGTTCAAAAAATGAAACCATTTGGAGACTTCTAATTGATTATTTCAGGAATGCATTAGCGAAGGCAAAGCAACCTTATGATCCAAAAGAGCGCTTAGAAGACATGATCAAAATGCCCCCTCCTATTGGTATTAGCCAAGAAGCTGAACGTGCTAAATCTATGTTAAATGTTTTTGAAGATAGTTTAGAAACTGCTCTAAGAAAAATTCTCGAATTAAAAAGGAATGGAACGAAAAGTGAACAAAAAGAAGTTAATAAATTGTTAAAAGAGCTCAATCATCTTATATGATTTAGTTCTTTTTTCATATTTCATCTTCAAATCCTTTATCAAGAACATTTACAATTAACCATTTATTATTATGTTTTGCTAGATGAATTAATGTTTGGTGGGTACCTTTACTCCCAGGTAGAATCATATGCCAATGTAATTCTACAGCAGCAATTATATTTTGTATAACTTTAATATCAACAATTTTATCAATAGTGAATTTAATTGTTTCTTTGTTTGGTAATTGATTTTTGAGATTTCTCAAACCGTTTATTGAGAATTTTATTATTTCTTCTGAATTCATAACTCCTAATTCATTCCTATTTCCTAGACCAAATCTTCTTGCTTCTGGATGCCAAATATCTAAAAACCGTTTTTCATCACAAGCTTCCATAATTGCGATATAATCTTTTACCAATTCTCGAATTGTATCTTGATCATCAGCTGACATAAAAATCACAATTAAAAAAGAAATAAGTGAAAGTATGTAAAGTCTTGCATAAAACTAGTTTTTTTTATCCTATTTAGATAACTGATACTCACCAAAATCAATTGTCCATAATTGTTGATTTCTCTTTCTCCAAGCATCTACTGCTTTCTGCCATTCTTCACCGAATTCTTTCCAAGAACAATCATTTACTTTACAATAATGTTCAATTAAATCCTCTCTACAAAGGCCTAAATTCTTAAGTTGTTCTTTTCCAAAATCAGTGAAAAACCAAATATCAGTTCTTTTTATCTTGTAACACATTTCGCATAATTGATGCATTTCTTTGAGAATCATGGTATTGTTTTCATCATCAAATTCCCAGAATTCAGTAATATGAAAATCCGTGGCCTCTTTCTTACAAAAATAGCAAACTCGACCCTCTCGAGTCATAAGGTCATTTTTTATCTCAACCCACTTATCTAATCTATCACGCTTATTATATTCTTGAAACAAGGAGTTGGATCGAGCGGTTATCGGTAATAATTCAACCGATAACTTCTCATAATTGATCCTTCTTTTTTGAACAAAGTTTGTCCATTGCATAATAATTCCTATTCCTGATCCTGGTTTTTATCCGGTTCTTTTTTTACCTATATTTTTCCTGGTTTAACGGTGCTTTCATTTACCAGTGCTCAGATCTGAGCTATACTTCGAATCTCACTGAGGAATTCTTCCATTTTAACTGGTTTCGATTTAATTTTAATTCCTGTGTCGGTCATAGTGTCCTGATTTATTCTCGGATCACCAGTAATCATCAAGATGTTACTTCTCGGGTCTCTATCGAGGATTTCTCTTATTACTTCTAAGCCATTTACTTTTGGCATTCGGTAGTCAACAATAATAATATCCGGCTTTTCGCAGAGATCATCCCACATTCGTATTGCTTCTTCACCGTCTACAGCTTCTACTGTATCGTAGCCCTTCTGCTGTAATATCTTGCGAAATAGGTTTCTAATTAAAGGATCATCCTCGGCGATCATGATTTTACACATTTTTTACATTTCTCCTTTAACTTTCGCTGGGTTATTGGGTATGTTATCTCAATTTTATATTACTGCTAAGAAGCTTATTTAGTTTCTTTCAAAATTTTAGCTCGCTTTAAAATTGATTTTTTTAATTCCTCTTCCGTCTAAAGTTATTTTTTTTAATTTTAAAAGACCATATAAAAACCCCTCGTTTTTGGTCACACAAATCTGTATATTTACTTAGATAAAAATTTAAGTAAAAGAACCTTATTTATGTCTAAAAATAGCATTTTTTGATGAAAAATAATTAAAAAAGCAGGTTTTAATCTCAAAATCAGTTAAAAAACATCAAAAAAAGAAAAAAGAGGGGGTTTGTTTAGTCGCGAACTAAACAAATGCTGCGCAGCACAATAAATCCCAATTGTTAATTATATTGAATTTATTATATTTCCACACTTGCAATTTAGATACCTGTATCGGTATCGTCTCCGGCACTATTGTCAAGACCAGGTTGACCAGCAATTTCATTGGCTGCTATAGCCCCACCAGCGATCAACATGCTAAGTAGCATGATAACTAAGCTTGTTACTTTTGGATTTATTTTCTTCAACTTTTCATCATCCTCTTCAAAAAATCCTTTAAAGGATTTGAAATGTTAAGCTAAAACATTTCACAGTTAACTTTGTATTGTCCTTTTTATATATTTTTATCAAAAATAGGTTATTTTTAACATTTTTTTGTTAATTTCGTTAGTAATTTGGTTGCTTAGATTTTTGTCGATATAATAATATTTTAATTTCATTAGTCTGAAAGTTAACTTAGTTATACTGATTAATATATATGCATAAGTTAATAAAAATTCAGAAATATTGTTGTTAAAGTCCTATTTGTTAAAAATTATATATAAGATAATCAGTTGTAGGGTAAGATGACCACACCAATAGATGAGGAGATTACTTATTATATTCAGCGGGTAATGCGGATACCCGTTCAAAATAGAAATGATAGTGTAGAAGTTCTCCAAATGATATTGGATAAAACTGTTAGCCATCTTGGAACAATACTAAATACTGAACAGATACAAAAAATCAGGAATATCTCTCTTGGTCGAGTGAAGAAAGATTATGGTGTTAGGTTTGCTATTAAGCGTACCCAAGATTCAATAACTATTGGTGATTGGTTATTTGATTTGCAAGTACAAGCCCAAAGTTACTTGTTATATTTTATTATTGTTAAAGAGAGCATTCTACATTTTGTTCAAAAGGAGATTACTGATGTAGATGAATTGATTATTAATATAATCTCAATATTGTGGATAAAGGATTTAATTAATGTAACAACCTTTGATCACCCTGCAATTGGTTCCATTGGTTCACGTATCTACTCTACAGATATAGCTGGTTTTAGCTATTCTTACTGGAACAGTCTACTTATGTTGTTGTTTTCAAAAGGCATCACATTTAAACAATTATTTGATAAATATCAAGAGATTATAAAAAATACTAATTTAACTGAAGAGGAGATTGGGAAACAATTTAGCAAATGGGTGATCGAAAAAACCGTTAGGGAAGAAGATGTAATAGCTCCTATTTATCTTAATAGTAAACTAATAAATCTAGTAGAGACTTTGGTAGATTTAGGATATGAGAATGGCTCAACTTCAGCAATTGCTAAAAAATTAAAGACTCACCAAAATACCGTTAGAAATTATTTCAAAGATCTAATGTCAACCTATTCCACCTTTTGGTTGGCAAATATAGATTTTGCTAGATTAAATCTTCACAATTATTTCCTTAAAATTGAAATGGAGAATGATAAATCCTCCCAAAAATTGTTGGATTATATTGGCAAATTACCTTATTTGAAGAAATTATATCAAGGATATAGTGGCAATTCTTACATCATATATTCACCCTCTTTAACATGTCCTCATTTATTTAGCGAGATATTAAATAATAAATTAAGAAGTTTTAAGGACAAAGGGAACATAAAAGATTATAATCTTCAACTTATTAGAGAACGATTAATGTATGGTACAGTCACTAACTATCCATACAATCCCACAATTAACCTGTTCGAGAAGCTTATGAATAAGGATGATTCCTATCTTACGAAATTCACCTTCTCACATGAAAAAAGAGATTTTTCAATGGTTTTTGATGATGATCCAGTAACATTTGATTATAACCAGCTATATTTCCTTTCATTAATCAAAGGGAAATTCTTACTGAAAGCCAGATACTCTGTATGGGTTAATGAGTTAACAAACTTTTATCAAAAGAACAATATCCCCTTAGATGATGTAATCCCACAAACTGATTTGTTAAACCAATTGGAAATACGAGCCCGAAAGAAGGGAATATTAAATTATACTATCTTTATGAGGAATTTTACCCCTACAGGCACGAATATAATGGTTTTTGAACTTCTCTCAGATACTATTGCTAAAGAAAAAGAATTAACAGAACTCTTAGATAAATTACGTGTTTTTTCATTTATGGGACAAATGACTCTTTATGATCGTATTGTTTTAACGCTACCTGGAACATCACACGATCATCCTATTAAAAATGTCATCAAACAAGTCATTGATAGTTCAAATATTGATTCTAATTTTTATACGATTAAAATCTACAAGTCAATCTTCAATCCATTGCATGAATTATTCGATTTTGAAGATCGAAAGTGGAAAATTTTTGATGTTTAGAAACTTGATTATAAATGAAATATTTCATTGAGATTTGCTAATTCAATAAGTTTTAAAAAATGAAATAGTAATTTAGAACTGACAATAAGAATTCAAATTGCTGAGGATTTGGACTTTTATTTGCAGTAGAGAATTTAATTATGAATATTCATAAATAGCCTATTTAAGAAGGAAGGAAATCGTTTGAGTATTAATTTCACAACAAAAGAAAATACTAGTATACTAATTATTGATGATGATAATGACCTGCGTGAAGTATTTGAGGAAATATTGAAACGTGATGGCTATAAAAATGTCAAGGGAGCTGCAACTGGAGAGGAAGCTATCAATATCCTATCTACAGAATTTGTTCAAGTAGTATTGATAGATTTAAATCTACCAGATATCAGTGGCATGGATATTATCTCTCAACACCGAGCAATTAGTCCTGATACAGACTATATTATTATTACAGGCTATGGAACTGTAGACTCAGCAATCAAAGCTATGCAATTTGAGGTTTTTAGTTATTTAGAAAAGCCTGTTTCATCTGAAAAGTTACTTTTAGCATTAGAAGAAGTGATTGAGAAAAATAAGTTAAAAATGCAAAATAGAAAATTCTTGATTGATTTAGAAGCAGCAAATAAAGAGATCACTTTTCTTACTGACCTTCTAATTAATAATGTTGATGATATGAATCAATCTTTGCTCTTAACCATGGTCCAAATTGAAAAATTGAATCCAACTGATGAGCAAAAGAAAGTATTACGATTATTCCAACAAGCTATCAGAAAAAATGCTCGTTTAACTCGAAATATTAAGAAAATGGAAAGCATTCGCTTAAAAAATAAAGCTGATTTAATAGAAGTTGATCTTTCTAGAATACTTACAACAGTTACTAATCGATTGCGAAGTGATTACAGCGATAAAAATTTTGAAATCTACTATGAGTTATCACCATCCACTAAAGTAATAGCTGATAATGATTTAGTTCATCTGTTATTTGAGCTTTTTCTAATTTCCATCCTTAATGACCCAAGTCCAACCATTAGAATAAAATTAGATTTTGAAGTAACTGAAATTGAAGGTAAAAAATACCTTAAATTAATAGTCAATTCATTTTTTGTTAAATGTGTTTTTGAACAAAAAGATATTGAACACCCTTCTGACTTGAAAGCGGTTGTTTCAGAGCAATCATTTCAAGATCTTGGTCCTTTCATAATAAACGCTTTAGTTCGTTTCTACGATGGTATAATAACCTCTCAAGAAGATTCAAACAATTATCTCGAGATATTTTTACCTAGAAATTAATAAGATAAATAATTGAAGCTAATAAATAGCTTTCATTATAGCATCTTAGCTTCTCGTCTTTTTTGTCTTCTTAAGAAAAATTGTAACAATCCTAGAGTTGAAGTTATAATGATTATAAAGGTTAAGTATGGAAATCCTGCTGCTGAAGTCGTTCTAGTAGATGTAAAGATTATTGTTTCATTATTTGTTACTTGTGTTACAATTGTTTCTAAAATAGGCCACCAATCACTCATATTAGGAGCATAAATTGAAGTAAACATTAATGTCCAAGTTAACATAAATAATGCTAAATAGGGAAAGAATCCGCTAAAAATAACTTCCTTGAAATTCCATTCAAGTTTAAACAAGAAATAACCACCAGCTGTTATTGCGGCATATAAACCTATCATTAAAAAGAGCCACCAACCAGTTTGAGCATTAGCAAATCCTAAGATAATTCCTAAAATACAACCACTAAGAATTTTTATCCAGTAGAGACGCTGATTATTATCTAAATCTTGTAATTTTCTCTTTTGTCTTTGAATCCAATTTAGTCCTGAAAGATCTTCTTCCTCTTCCTCCTCGATTTCAAAATCTTCTGGCAATTCATACTCATCGAGATTGACTTCATCGGTTTTTTCTACTGGTTCTCCGTCAAATTCTTCTTCATAATCACTTAAATCAACGTCGTCGTTTTTAGAACTTGAGGAAACTTTATCACTTTGTTTCTTTTTTGGCATATTTGGTGACTCCATTGAAAGCTTCAATGAGCAATTTTGATATCAATGCGATAATTAGTGAGCTCTCACAGCGATTAGGTAATAGTGAACTTAAAAACGTTTTTGAACTTAACGATATGTTCTTTTTTAGGTTCCGAACTAAGACTGAAGGCACTCAATTATTAGCTGTAGAGCTTGGTAAGAGAATACATATTACTAAATTTAAACGAAATTTCCCTGAAACTCCATCTGGTTTGTGTAAAGCATTTAGAATTCATATTAAAGGTAAATGGTTGAAACGAATCTATCAATATGATTTCGATCGTATTGTTGTGATGGAATTTGAAGCTTTTGAGAAGGTATACACATTAATTATAGAATTGTTTGGTAAAGGTAATGTTATACTTGTAAGCCCAGAAAATAAAGTATTAGTTGCTAAAAACTACAAAAAAATGAGAGATAGAGATATACATCCAGGAAGAGAATTTCTATTCCCACCAAGTAGTGGTCGTAATTTCTTAGAAGCTAAAATTGAATGGATAAGAGAGCAGTTAAATGAGAGGACTGAAAAGGATCTTGTTACACTCATTTCCAAAACTCTGAATATTAACAAGCAATATGCTGAGGAAATTTGCCTTTTAGCTGGAGTGAATAAAGAACTCGCTAAAGATGAAATTACAGATGAAATTATTGATAAAACTATTAATGGTGTGAATAAACTGCGAGAATATACAGCATTAACAAAATTGGAACCAACTAGCTATTATGAGAAAGAAGAACTAATCGATATTGTCCCTTTTCCAATGAAGATTTATGAACAATATGAAGCAAAATCACAAGAATCATTTTCACAAGCATTGGATGAATATTTTAGTACATTAGAATCTGATAAAGAATCAAATGTTGAACTGTCTGCTGAGGAAAAAAGAATCAATCAAGTAAGGGAAGTGTTGAGAAAACAACAAGAGCATTTAGAGCAATTACTTGAGACCGTAGAATCAGATAAACAAAAAGGAGCACTGATTTACCAGTATTTAGTGGAAATAGATGAACTATTAACAACAATAACTAATGCTCGAAGAAATAACATTTCGTGGAATGAAATAAAAGAAAAATTGTTTGCTGCAAAAGAGAAGAAAATGAAAGGAGCAAGATTGCTGAAAGAAATTCATGAAAAAAATAAATCTATATCTGTGGAATTAGATGGTGAAACTATCGCTCTCGATTTCTTGAAGTCGGGTTCAGAAAATGCTGCTGATATGTATCAGAGAGCTAAAAAAGCTGAAGCAAAAGTTCCAGGGGCTCAAAAGAAAATAGATGAATTTTCTGAACGCATACGAAAGATGGAAGAAGGATTAGATCAACTCGCAAATAAAGAAACAATAATGATAGAAAGGCGAAAAAAGGAATGGTATGAAAAATTCCATTGGTTTAAATCATCAGATGGGTTCCTTGTTATAGCTGGCAAAGATTTGCGTTCTAATAATGAATTGGTTAAGAAATATCTTGAGGATGATGATATTTTTCTTCATGCAGAAATTCATGGTGCAGCTGTAGTAGTGATTAAAGGAGAAGGAAAAGAAATACCACAGAGCACAATAAATGAGGCAGCTATTTTTTCAGTTTCATACTCAAAAGCATGGAAAGATAGAATGAGTTCGGAAAATACTTTCTGGGTTAAACCAGATCAAGTATCATTTTCAGCTCCAACAGGAGAATATTTAGCAAAAGGTAGTTTTGTCATTAAAGGATCCAAAAATATCTTGAAAAACATCCCACTTGAAATAGCTGTCGCACCTGTAATTGAAGAGAAATCAGCTTACATTGTTGGGGGCCCAATTTCAGCCTTAAAGAATAATAAAGATGTTTTACAAACAAAAATTATAGAAGTGATACCAGGTGATACCCTGAAAAGTAAAGCAGCAGAACAAATAGTAAGTTATTTCTTACAAAATATAGATGATATTGATGCTGAGAAAATAAAAGCAAATGCAAAAAATGAATTGATATCAATTATTCCAGGAGATTGTTATATTAAGAAATAAAAAATTAGTGAATTATATTGTTTATCGGAAGTATCTAAATTAGAGCTTCCGACAAAGCAATCATTCTTCTTTCGGGTTGTTATTAGATTGGTGGTTTAACACGAATATTGTTAGCTTTATTGTATGTCAATATTTGATTTATCATACCCTTCAGCTAATAATAAATCCTTAATACGCCAACGATGGTCTCCTTGTAACTCAATTACCCCTTCTTTAGCTGTACCACCACAAGCACATTTATTTTTGAGTTTTGTTGTCAGAGAATCAAGATCTACTTCTTTAGGATTTATTCCCATTATTAAAGTGACTTCTCTTCCCCATTTTCGTGTTTCAATTCTAACTTTAATCCTTTGTTCTTCCTTAGCTATTGCTTGACACATACATAGCTCATCTGGAAGCCCACATTTTGGACAGGTTCCTGGCATAATATTTATCCTCTATATTTTTACCTCGCAAATTTTTGAAAGTTATTTGATTATTTTATATTATTTTATAAATAGTTTTTTGTTAAATAATATAATTTTCTTATCTTTTTCAAATTTGATATATGAATATTAGACTTATTTCAACTATTAAAATCTATCATAACAATGTATAAAAATAATTAAAGAATCATAATTTTTTATGTGATTATTAAAAGAGATTTTCATTATAATTCTTGTTTTTCAATTATCTCAAAAGCTTTGTCGAGGATTTTCCTTTGAGCTGGGAATCCAATTCTCTGGATTGCTTCGTCTTTTGTAAACCATTGACCTTTATCGAAGTTGCTTTCTTCTACACAAATATCTTCACGACCATCTTCATCTTTGTATAAGAAGAAATGAACTTCTTTTGATAATTTCTTTTTCTTTTTGGTTCTAAAATAATAATTTGTTTTATCTATTTTATCGATTAGTGTAATACTTTGCAAACCTGTCTCTTCTTGAATTTCTCTTAGTGAGGTATCTTCTAATGATTCACCTTTTTCAATGCGTCCTTTAGGTAATATCCATTTGTGTGTATTTTGATCTCTTATCAAAGCTACTCTTATTTGGTCATCGTCACATTCCTTATAGACAACTCCACCTGCTGATACTTGATCAATACCTTTAGATATTTCAGGTGCTTTTTGTTTATTTTTCGCGGTTTTTTTGAAAACGTTTGTCGTTCCTAATGCACCATCCCATTTTCATTTTGCATTTTAAACCAATAATTATCCTCATTACTCGCTTTAATTTTTTCGTTAATGCTATTCAAGAGAGATTGTTTGGTTATACTAACTTGAAAGCCTATTTACACTATATTATACTTATTATATGTTTTCTTATATACCTTAGTATCATCCTTATTATATACAAACCTCACTTTCCATTGCTAAATGTTTAGTTTATTCCAATTATTTTTTTTGGCCCAATAATTTAAGTAACTTCTAGATGGTTTGCTCTCTATAGAAGCAGTTTCAATCTTGCTAATCCAATCATCAGTTAATTTTTGTAATTCAATAATTTTGTTATTTGTAAATTTTGTTAGTAATTCATTCTTTTTCTTTGTGTCATTTTCAAGAATAGCTTTTTTCAATATTTCTTGAACATCTTTTCTTATTTTTGATTCTGCTTCGTCTCTATCTTTTTTATATAATCCTAACCTCTTTTGATAATCTAGCAGTACTAATCTATGCAGTTTTTCATGTTGCCACCAAAGATTCTTTGATTCATAATAAGCAGTTGTTTTAAATTCTAGTTTAGGTACAGCATTTGGTAAAAAGAATGGTTTGAATACAGACGTACATGGTGCTGAAGTACCTGTAATCCAATGCGTTTGTATATTCTTATCTAAAACGGAGATCATAGAGATAGTACTTTGAGAAGGGTTGAAGATATTTTTAGCATGAACACAAAGTGACTTCAAAGAAGCATCTTTTACAGGTGACCAATCATCTTTTTCTGGTACATGATCTCTTAAAATATCCATCATTGTTTTTTCATCAATTTTACCCTTGTTCTTTCGTAATAGCATTTCAGATCTTGAGCATCTTTTCATACCCATTGCGAAAATCTGCTCTTTTTTCAATTTCTTTCTATAATGCGCATAGAAGTCAAAATCGTCTTCATCTCTACACCAGCCCTTATCTATTGCATGTTCGATTAGTTCAGGATGTCGAATATCACCTTTACCTTTTATTGTGACAGTGTTAGAGATACTTCTAATATCCTTGACTTTCTCTCCTATCCAATATTTTCCTGCTGTTTCGAGAACCCAAGCTTCTTTCTTATCAGCAATAAGATATGAGTTATGATAGAATGTTTTTTTGCGGTAACCATAATTACCGCCTTGATCATATAATTCTAATAAATCAACTATTACTTCAAAAGCTTCTTTTGCAGTCTTGCCCCGCTCCAAACCTAAGCGAAGCAAATCCATACCTAATAATCCACCCTTTTTATTATATTTCTCCTTAGTATATACAGCTTCATTACCAATTGCTACTCCAAACTCATTTGCACCCATTTCAGCACCCCAAATCCAAATGGGTTTACATAAAAGCACTTCAGCAGTCTCATGCACTTGAGGGATTGAAATATATGTTGCTCTTATTTCTGATCCTTTATCATGAGTTTGTCTAGGGATATGTAAAACCTCTGCTGGCTCATCAGGTTCCCGGTCACTATTTTTTGCTAAAATAACTTGTTTATTTTTGGTCGAATTACTTAAAGCAACCATTGTATCGCACATGTTTTTAATTACCACCTTATAATAAATTCGGAATAATTATAATCTCTATCTTAACTAAACATTTAATGTAAAATATTTTGCCCTTCAAAATCTTAATTTGCTTCTTGGATTTCATTGTTTGTAATAAGGTTTAAATTAAAAGCTCAATAAATTTTAGTTAGAGATTTGGAGATGTTCAATAATGAAATTTAAGAAAATTGTTTCAACATGGATGCAATCAACCGATTTTGTTAAAACAAAAAGATTTATGGAAATTCTAGGCTTAAAACCAATGGCTGAAACTGAATCATCAATTATTTTTGCTTATCCAGAAGGAGGACCAAATACAGCTTATTACTTATATCCTGAACCAATAAATGATGGTTCACCTATTAGAAAAGGTGGAGTATTTGCAATTGAAGTTGATGATATAGCTGGATTATTAAAGAAATGTAAAGATGAAAATCTATGTACTGATGAAACAGAGATTTTTGCACAAGAAAATTTCATTTCATTTTTACTTGAAGACCCTGATGGCAATTTATTTGAACTAATACAAAAGAAGGAATGAATTAAAAAATTACAGCAAATTAATTAAAAGGAGTGACTCAAAAATGATTAAACGGATATTATCTTTTTCTGAGAATGATTCTAAATTGCATGAAAATAATTTAGAACTTGCAGTAAAAGAAAATCTAGGAATAATGTGGATAGATATAATTGAACCTTCTGTTGAAGAATTGAGTTCACTTCAAAAACAATTTAATTTTCATTCATTAACAATAGAAGACTGTATGGAATCAAATCAACGTCCAAAAATTGAGGAATATCCTGAATATCTTTTTATCATTTTAGTTGGTGTTAGAAAACTACCAGATGAGGATGAGCTTGAACCTTATCAAATGGCTATTTATCTAGGTCATAACTATGTTATCACTATTCGTGAAAAACGAGGTGGTATTAGCTTAAAATCTGTTCATAACAGGATTCTATTGAAAAATACTCGTATATTAGCTCACAAAGCAGGTTTCCTTGCTTATGTTATAATTGATAATTTCATTGATGGATATCTCGATAGATTAGAAATAGTTGAAGATACTATCGAGAAAATTGAAGAAATAGTAGTTCATAAACCTGAAAGAGAATTACTCGATACCACCTTTGATCTTAGAACAAATATTTTGATTGTTATGAAAGCAATTCGACCACAAAGAGCAGTTTTACGCGAGCTAGCTGTTGATGACATCCCATTAATTAGTGAATCAGCAAAAACTTACTTTACAGATGTTTTTGATCACATTTTAGAAGCTAACGATCTTTGTTCCTCTTATAGAGATCGTGTTAGCAGCATCGTAGATGTTTACCTTTCTTCAGCTTCAAATAAAATGAATGATACTATGAGATTAATCGCAGTCTTAACCGCTGTTATTACTGTACCAAACCTTATAGCTTCTTTTGGTGGTATTAATTTTATTGAGTTTGCTAATCAAGGGGTAAACATTTTAAAGAGTTGGCCATTCTGGACATTTATTGGAACTATTATTTTAACTACTGTAGCTATCATCTTGATTTTTAGAAAAATGAGATTATAAGGTAACAATTACTTTACAATAATGATTGATGTTTGAAGTATGTGTCATATAATTCTGCATATTTGCCTTTTTTAGCTAATAGCTCTTCATGATTGCCTATTTCTACAATCTTTCCATGTTCTATCATCACTATTTTATCAGCGCTTTTAATAGTTGATAATCGATGAGCAATCACTATTGATGTTCTTCCTTCCATTATTATATCAAGTGCGTCTTGTATCATTGCTTCAGTGAATGCATCAACACTAGCTGTTGCTTCATCTAGAATGAGTATTTTTGGATTAGCAACTAACGCTCTGGCAAAAGTGACTAATTGTCTTTGACCTGTAGATAATCGTTTCCCTCTTTCAAGGACATCCGTTTCAAATCCCTCAGGGAAATCTTCTATGAATTCCGTTGCTTGTACTATCTCTGCAGCGTTTTTTATTTCTTCATCTGAAGGATTATCCCAAATACGGCCAAATTTTATATTATCTTTAATCGAACCAGCAAATAGAAAGCTATCTTGAAGCACTAAGGCCACTTGTCGTCTATACCATTCAATATCTAATTTTCGTAAATCTTTGCCATCAATTAATATTTCTCCACCTTTAATTTCATAAAATCTTGAAATTAAGGATGCCAGTGTAGTTTTACCTGCGCCAGTTTCTCCAACCAGAGCAACTTTTTCTCCTGGATTTATTCTTAATGAAAAGTTTTCAAAAACTGGTTCATTTGGATTATACCAAAATGTCATATCTTTGAATTCTATTTCACCTTTAAAATCATCAATAACAATAGGTTCTTTGCTTTGCTTAACTTCTGATTCTATAGCCATGATACCAAACATTCGTTCTAATGCTGCTAAACCAGCTTGATATTGTGAGTAAAAATTAGCTACTTGTGATAAGGGGAAGAAAAATCGCCACAAATATAAGGTAAAACTATACAACTGTCCGGGATCTAACTCTAAATTAAATACAATTATATTACCACCATAAGCCAATAAAGCAACAAGAACAACATTCTGTAGTAAGGTAATAATTGGGAACAAGGTAGCAAAAGTAAGTGCGCGTTTATATGAAGCCACATAGTTTTCTTGGTTAATTTCTTTGAAATCTTCTAAATTCCTTTTCTCTCGAGAGAAGGATTTACTAACAGCTATTCCTGAAATACTTTCACCCATCGCAGCATTTACTTTAGCGACTGTTTTTCGCCAATTTAACATTGTATTTCTAACGAATTTTCGATAAATATACATTAGTAAGAATAGTATTGGACTTAATGATAGTGATATTAAAGCAAGCTTCCAATTGATTACAAATAATAAACCAGCAGAACCTAAAACTAATAATACATTACCTATCAATGCTGTGATGAAATATAGAGTGTCCCTTAAAGTATCTGTATCATTCATGACTCGACTCATTATTTTACCAGTCAAGTGAGTATCAAAGAATTTGAAATCATGATTTTGTATTTTTACAAACATAGCCATACGAATGTCTCGAGCAATTCGTGTAGCAACCTTCAAAGTAATAATTGAACGTAAATCATCTCCGAGATACCAGGTAAGAAATGATAGTAATGTGTTAGCTACTATTAATAGTATAATAATTACTGCGCCAAGATTATCTAAACCTTGATAAACTTTTCTTGCTTCATTAAGGAGAATGCCTATAATATAAGGTGGAAGTAAACTCAAAGCAGTGTTTACTAGAATAATTAGTGTTGTAACTAATACTGCTTTCTTATATGGTTTAACATACTCAAGCATCTGGCTGGTTAATTCACGGTCTGTGAATTTTCTCTCGATATCTTCTTCACTTCTGCCAACACCAAACCATGACATTATTTTGTACCTCCAATTGTTGCTTCTTCACCAATGGTTTCAATTGGTGGTAAATCAAGATGTCTTCCAAAAACTCTTCGATAATCATCACTTGTTCTAAGTAGAACATCATGTTGTCCTTGTGCAACGATTTGACCTTTTCTCATTACTATTATTTTATTTGCTCTCTTGATAGTGGCTAATCTATGAGTTATTATGAAAACAGTTCTATTTTCGAGCAATTTATCCATAGCAGCTTGAATCTTTTGTTCCGTTTGAGCATCAATTGCTGAAGCAGAATCATCTAAAATTAGAATTTTAGGGTTAGCTAAAAATGCTCGAGCAATTGCAATGCGTTGTTTTTGCCCACCAGATAAAGTTGTACCTCGTTCTCCAACAACAGTATTATAACCTTCTTCAAAGGACATAATAAAATCATGCGCTTGAGCAGCTTTTGCATACTCAATTATCTCTTCATCTGAAACATTTCTATCTGTTCCGTAAGCTATATTTTCTTTTATTGATGTCGAAAATAAGAAAATGTCTTGTTCAATCACACCGATATTTTTTCTCAAAGACTCAATTGTGTATTCTTTGATATTTTTATCATCAATAAATATCTCACCAATTTCAACATCATACATACGAGCAAGTAATTTTGTGATCGTTGATTTCCCACAACCTGTTGGTCCCAAGATTGCTACTATCTCTCCAGGATTTATTGTAAAATTGATATTTTGCAAGGTATCCCGGAATTCAAGGATAGGTTCTCCTTGTTCATCTTTAATATCTTCTTCTTCCAATAAAAGATTTCTTTTTTCTTTCAACAAATGGTAATTAAAATTAACATTGCGATATTCTATTTTTCCTTTAACATTCGTTAATTCTTTAGCATCTGGATCTTCGTGAATTATCTCTTCTTCTTTCATTGTTTTTAGAATTCGTTTTGCCCCTGCTAAACCCATGTGTGTTAAATAAAGCACCCATGAGATTTGATAAGTTGGATTATATAATTGTACTAATGCACCGTTGATGATAATAGCTTCACCACCAGTCATTGTGCCATTTGTAATAAACCATACACTTAATCCTATGCATATTGCTATCGTTACAGAAAGAATCATTGGTGGGAAATATAATGCCTGTTGTACCCCTCTTTTAATTATATCATCACGCAAAGTATCTACTTCTTTTCCAAAACGATTGATTTCATACTTTTCTGCAGTAAATGCACGAACAACTCTAATACCTGAAACATTTTCTTGTAACATTGCATTGCATTTACCAAATTGGTCTTGAACCTTTTGAGTTAGTGGAGATAATTTTTGAGCATAATTCCTTACTGTTATGATATAGATTGGTGTTGCTAGAACAACTGCAATGCCTATACGCCAATTGTAATAGAAAACCATACCAAAAGCTGTTAATGCTGTAATAACTGCTTGTGTTATCATACGTATACCTGGTGATATCGTTGCATTGATTATTCTAACATCATAAGTTGCTTGACTCATTAAATCGCCAACTTTAGCTGTATCATGAAATGCCATGGATTTACTTTGAACAGAGGCATAGAATTCTTCTCTAATATCTCTTTCAGTTCGTTGGGCAATATTTTCATTTAAAATCCCAACACTGATATTGATAAAAAATGAAACGATATTTAAAATCAAGATCACTAAAGCATATTCAAGTATTCTACGATTTACCTTAAAATCTTGAAAAAATAATCTAATAATTGTAAAAGGTTGTTCAATGCCAAAGGTATCGTTTAAACCATACATTTGCCATAAAAGATCAAATAATTTGCCAGTTAAAATTGGTGTTATCATACTTATGGCTATTGAAATGATAGTGCCAACAATGATGTAAATAGCAATCCCTTTTTGGCGGAAAATTTGCTGCGCTAACCATTTAATATGAGAATTAGGTATTTTTCTAATGTCCTCTTCTAATTTTGAAACACGGGAATTAGGGGTTGCGCTAACTTGGGTAATGATTTGCCACCTCAATGTATAACATTAATAGGAATTTTAACCTTAAAAAAAATTTGAATCCTTTTAATGTTTTTATTAATATTAATTAAAGAAAATGAGATTTGAAAACCTACTTAAATTAAGCTTTCTTCACTATTAATTTTCAAAGTACCATTGGTTTGTTTTATTGTTGGTGGTTTCTTCAAAAAGAAATCATAATAGAAGAGTACCCAGATAATCACAATTATAGATGAGTAAACTGCTGAGAAAATTGCTATTGGTAGAATCGAAGAAACAAATGTCATATAAATTATATATAATGGTATAAAAGCTGACGCTATTATGAGTGTTTTCATGACTTGTTTTTTATTGTCTGGTGTAAAAGGCAAATGTAACAAATTCCCCTTTAAGTTATTCTCATAAAACAGTTATACGGTCTTGAAATATAAACCATTGCTTATGTTTAAAATTTTTAAGCTGACCAAAAAAAACATCTAGTATTAAAAATGAAAAAAGTAAAGGAGTTGTTAATCTTTTACTTGATAAACAACATCCAATACTGAGCCATCTCTGAATTCTATTACTGCTACAATATTATCTGTTACTTTTGGTTTTTTAGGTTCTCCACCAACTAATTTTTCTGCTTCTTTCTTTAATTCCTCAATACTTTTGATCTCAAGCTGTTTATTTTTAGCGATATCATTTGCATAAGGCGAATTTGGGTTTAAAGCTACACCGCGTTCTGTAACAATGACATCAATAGCATCACCTGGAGTATTAATAGAAATAACATCATCAACAACAATTGGAATCCTCCCTCGTAGAAGCGGAACAGCAATAATTGTTAATTTTGCCCCTTCAGCAGTATCTTGATGTCCACCCATTCCCCACATTATTCTACCATCAGATTCTGTAGAGGTATTGACATTGAAATTAAGATCTACTTCAGTCGCTCCTAAAATAACTGTATCCAAGAGATTCACTGCACAACCAGAGGAACATGGATTGGCATATTGGCTTGCACCAATCTCGATATGTTTAGGATTGGTTAAGAGTGATTTAACCGCATAGGTATCAAAGCTTTGAACATCTAAAACAGCTTTAAATAATCCATCCTCAAGCATTTTAAGTAATGATTCAGTAGCGCCACCCATACCAAAGCTGCCTTTGATGTTATTTTTCTTCATATACTGATGCAAGAAATTAGTCACAGCAAGTGTTGTTCCCCCAGCGCCACTTTGATAGCTAAAACCATCTTTAAGCAATCCAGATGATTTAATAACCTCTAAACAACTGTTAGCAATTTTTAGGCCTTTTGGATCCCGAGTAACACGTAAAGTCGTTGATACTATTCCTGCAGGATTTCCAATTGGTTCTTCTAATTCCACTATTGTATCAACATGATCTTGACTAATGCTTATCGGATTATTTGGAAAAGGTACCAGATTATTAGTCACTGCTACTACATAATTAGCATACTGGGCATCTGGCATTGCGTATCCTAAAGAGCCACAAGCATACTCACCCAAAACACCATTAATATTGCCATAAATATCGCATGTAGGTGCTCCAATAAAAGCTATATCGATAACTACATCTCCATTTTCTATTGAACGAGCTCTACCGCCATGTGAACGAACTACTAATGGGCGTTCCATTTTACCATGAGATATTGCATCTGCAATCGTACCAGATGCTCCACAAGAGATTTCCGTTATGATCTTCTTCTCGAGATAAGGTAGTATCTCTTTATGCACACCTTGAATAGATGAAGGGACGAGTCTAATATCCTTTAAGCCCATTTTTGCTATTTCATGACATACCATGTTAAGTAAATAATCACCATTTCTAAAGTGATGGTGGAAAGAAATAGTTCCCCCATCAGTTAATTCTCCTCTCTTTATTGCGTCTTTTAATGATTTTACTAGTTTCGTTTCCCCTGGTGCAACTTTGCGAATTTTTGGGGCATATTTTCTAGCAGTATATGGTCCTTTCCCAAGACCGGTATAAGGAATCAATTTTAATCCATTGATTTCATCTGGGATGTTTCTATTGATTGAATTTTTAGTATATTTCATAATTTATCAGCTCACAATTGATATCCTTTTATTTTTCATACGCTTTTGCTCTTTTCAAAATCCTCTCAGAACGGATTACAACCGGAACATCAACCATTCTCCCATCAACAGTAATTGCTCCTAAACCTTTTTTCTGAGATTCATTGTAAGCTTTAATGATTTTTTCTGCTTTCTCTATTTCTTCAGCAGTTGGCATAAAAGCTCGATGAATGGGTTCAACTTGTGATGGATGAATAATGCTTTTTCCTTGGAATCCCATATCAATTGCATTGATTGTTACTTTGTATAATCCCTCGAGATCATTTATATCAGCAAAGACTGTGTCTATTGCTTGTTTTTTGTTCGCTGCTGCTGCAAGTATGATTCGAGAAGCTATATACTCAAGTTCCCTTCCCTCTTTAGTGCGTTTAGCACCAATATCAGCTGTTAGATCTTCACCACCTAAGCCAATAGCTTCAACCCTATCAGCTGCCGCAATAGCTTCAATATTCAAAACTCCTTTAGCAGTTTCAATTAAAGGCATTATCTTAACTGTGCCAACTTTGATGTTATTCTCATATTCAAGATCCTTAATTCTTTCTTCAATAAAGATGATATCATCTATTGATTCGGTTTTTGGTAATAATATTCCATCAGGTTTTGTAGGTATAATTGCCTTGAGATCCTTTTCAAAAAAGCTTGTATCTCGAGCATTAATCCGAACTGTTAATTCTATGCCTTCAAAATCAAGCGTTTCTAAGGCATATTTTACTAACATTCTTGCTGAATCCTTTTCACTGATAGGTATGGAATCTTCTAAATCAAAAATAAGTGAATCAGCCCCATAAATAACTGCATTTTGAATCATAGCTGGATTGTTGCCAGGAATATACAATCTAGTTCTTCGCAATCGTTCATCTTTTGTTGTTATTTTATTTTGTTTGTTTTTTGACATTCACTAATCCTTTCCTAATGCTCTTTTTATTGCAGTTTCTGTTCGTGCCTTGATACAATATCCAAGTGCTCCTTTATCAACAGCTGAGATAATGATATCATCAATTTGATATTTGCTTACAATTTCTTTGATTTCATTTTCAATTAATTCGCCAAATGGTAATTTTGCAGGTGAATCAAGATTTAATACAAAACCAGAACCTGGTTT
>JAEORJ010000297.1 GCA_016840945.1 Candidatus Gerdarchaeota archaeon | reverse complement strand
CTATTGCTTATTCCTTAGCACTTTTAGAAGGTAAGGAAGGAGTTGGGTATGCTGAATTAATGAGAATGAAAGAAAATTACGAATTGGATGACCATGATTTATCTATGGTTGAGAAACTTCATTGAAAATGTATTCTTTCAATGAAATATTTCTCCAATGCTAATTTCTTACTCATTGCCCTTCTAATACTAATATTCGAGTGTTTTTTAGATAGGCTTCTAGATTGATTATTACTGCTATCGTTATAATATTGAACAATACATTTGCCAAGTAATAAACACTTGAAGCTGCCAGTGGTTGAACAAAATCCAAGATTGGAAGACTAGTTGTTGCTAAAAGGTAAAATAAGGCAGCTGCTAACTGAACAATAAAAGTTACTATTATTCCATATGATGACCAATGTAATGGGTCTTTTGTTTTAACCTCAAAATTATTTTTAATTAATTTTGAAATGCTAACTATGAGTCCACAAACCAATAAATTAGCTATTAAATTGAAACTCATAAAAAACCTTCGTTTTACTAATGTAAGTGGTGGCCAGATTAGAATAGTAATGTGATAATGTAAATAAATAGCATAAACTATTGAGAAATATAAATTTAATAATTCCACCACACAAATTAAAGAAATTAATACAGTAATTACTATTCTTAGTTGTTCATTGATTTTTCTATTTGCTGAATAAAATAATCTAAGATTACTAATTAATGGAATAAATCCAGCTAAGAAAGGTAAGATTCCTCCTACAAATAGAATCACTTCAAAGACTTTTAAAAATTGATAAGTATAATCTATGTTTATGAAGAATATTTCATCGATCATTATTAATAAATAAGCAGTGATTTCTACAATTAACCCGACTACCATCACTAGTAATTTCATACTTGATGTTTGTTCTTCGGTTAGTGATCCAGTAGTAGTATCTCTGATGATCCTTACTTTATTAGAATCAGCGTCTTGTTCATTTTCCAAATCTAACATCCCTCAAGCCTATTAATTAATATTAGGCAATCAAATTTATTTAATGTTTGTATATTTGAGGAATTTAGCAAAATTTACCCAAAATAACTACTTTTTCTTACGACCATTGCTAGTAAAAACTTGAACAATACCTCTTGTTTTACAATAAACTACAAAATCAGCCATTTGTTCTAGCGATTTATTTAATTTATGAGTAATATCCATGAGTGTTTTTGTGCCATCAAATTCCTTGTATGCTTTCCCAAAATTATCAAAATATTTCTTCTGCATATCCCCTTCTAATGCTTCATATTCTTCATAAGTGATCAATTGTTTTGGAAGTAATGCATCTGATTTTATCATTAATTCTACTACTTCTTTCATTAATTGATTTTTCTTATTAGTATTGATACGTTCATCAATTATTGTCAATGTTTTATTCATTGCTTCACTGCTGAAATTTAATCCTACATTAGTTATCGCATCATTAATAACGTCTACTTCATCAACGATTTTATTTATTTTAGTCAAACCACTTGCTGTGGGGAAAATTATTGTTGAGAATCGTAAATTGGAGGTTGAAACAACTATTGCTTGTTTGCTTTTTAAACTAACCATGGTAAAAGTTTGTTTAGAACGTGGAAGAATAATTCCTTTTGTATACATGTCTTTTATTTTAAAAGCAATATCTATAGCGTCCATTTTATTCGCTTCAATCCAATCAGGTAAGAAAGAGCTATTCAATCGATCACTTTCAAAATCAATAAATAAAATGCCATTCCAATTTTTGAATAACTTTCCAACATTTCTTTGCTTTTCTAAAGATAAATCCTTGAATAGCGTTTTATCTGTACTTGATGTTTTAGTTTTGCCAATATCTTGATATTCTAATAGAATTTTATCAACAAGTTCGCAAAAGCTTTTAGGATTACCATAGGAGGTTCTAACAGCAAATTTTAACATTTTAACTATTTCTGCTTGGTATTCTATTGATTCTACTAAAGCAACTGCTATGTCAATAAATTCCATTTCATTGACTTTTCTTGTTGATCTACCAATGATCATTTCTTCACCAGTTCTTGTAGTTACTTTATCAATTTGTGCATGGGAGATGCCTGTATAGAATTCTCCTAAATGGGCTAATTCTTTCAAAAATTCCAGATATTCACTCTTTTCATTTGTTAATCTATGAATGTAAGCTATTGGACCTAAAATAATGTCAAAAGTCACTAGAAAAATCGCTTTAACACCTAGCTCTTTGAGTATAGGTTTAGAAAATGTTGAAATTTCTAATTCCTTGATATGTTCTTTTCTAGTGGACATTTTAATCCTCTCCTATATTGATTTTACTTTGAGAGAGGTTCTATTTAGACGAGTAATTTCTAGATATAATACAACAAAAAACTTTTCCCTCAAACTTTTTGAAGCTTTGGTTATTTTGTCGGAAACCTTATTTCACTTTTCTCTTAATCTATTACTGTTTTAATATTACCTTTCACTGCAATTTTGATTATTTTTGTCGTTACAATTATGTATATTATTGATTTTTTTCTTTATTAGGTCTTCTGGAAAACTTATTCTTAGATTTTCATAACAAATTTTAATTCAAAGAGGGTTATAGTCTCTATGAATTATCTCGATATTGCTCTTTTTTATATTGTAATTGAGTATATTCTTATTTTAACAAGTGATAAGGAAATTTACTAATGCCTATAGAAGCAGAATATTGGGCAGAAAGTCTTAATTCTATGACAGAAGATCAGAGGTTAAAAGAATCATTCGTTCTTAAGTCAGCAAAGATTAATTCAATAAATTATAAAACCAGAAATTATTCTGTTTTTGAAGATGACTAAACGTCCATTTGGTTTTACTTTATTTTTGTTTGGTAAGTTCGCTGCTCTTTTATCTGAGTAAGAATCACTTTGCAAACATTCTTGTCAATTTCTTCTTTGTTACTACTTTCAATTGACAAGCCTAATTTAGCTAGCTCTCGAGTAATTGTTGAAGTAGCTTCTGTTTCTGTTAATAATAAACCTAATTCCAAAGACATTTTTCTTAGAATTTTAGAACCTGCAATTAATTCATCGGCATTATCAAATAATTCCTTTAAATAAGTATCACGTATTAATATCCAAAGCTCTTTATCAGAACTTTCTTTCAATTGAGTTGATAGCTCTGTTTTTTCTTTAACAGTAATCTCAATAGTAGAATCATCTCGAGTTGCAGATTGTTTTGCTTTATATTTCGCCAATTTAGCTTCTTTAGTTTGCATCTCAAAACGGTTTTTAAAAATATCGAGAAATGTTTCCTCTAGAAAAGCAATAACCTTTTCATCAACACTCATATTTGGGTAATCCTTACTACCAACTGGTGATAAACGGTACATAAGTTGATTTTCGAATTTTTTAGCTAATTTCTCACCTATTTTGGGATCAATTGATAATTTCATTAAAATTTTATTAAAAAATTCCTTAGCGAATACAGAAGGTTTTTGACGTTCTGTCAGAGTTCCTTCATCAAACGCCTCTTTTACCAAATCAAGAATGATTGGTTGTATTTTATCCTCAGGTAACTCTTCAAGTTTGATTATAACCAGATCTATTTTATCTTTAATTATTTCATTTTCTTTCTCTTCAACTGCTATTTTACTTTCTTGAGCCTTTGATTGAATAACAGGTTCTTTTGTGGGGACTATTTCATCGACTAAATCCAGTGATTCATATTCCAACACTAGTCTATTTTCTAAAATTAATTCAGCTGCAATACGTGCATCCATTGCACGTATATTTAATTCACAAAGTTCTATTCTTTCTTTCAATTTATTGAATTCATTGATTGCTTTGTT
>JAEORJ010000296.1 GCA_016840945.1 Candidatus Gerdarchaeota archaeon | reverse complement strand
TCAGAAATTTCAGCTATTTTATCGACATTTTCTAGTGATTTATCATAAACTAGTACTAATATGGAAACCACTATTCCAATAGTCATATAGAAAATAAATATACCAAAACCTGCAGCCCCACCCCAAAGATAAGAGCGCCAAAAACGTTGATTAAATGAACTTTTCTTGCTTTTATCTTCATTATTCTTATCATTTGCTTCTTTCTGATCCATTTTAGTCATTAAATCAAGATTATAAGCCATATAACCTGGTAATAATGGAAATGCACAAGGAGAGAAGAAGGATAAAAATCCTGCAATGAAAGCTGTACCAATTGATACTCCAAGTGAAATGGTAGTAATTCTCTCAGCTGTGCCTTCAATTGTTTGATTAATTAATTCGCGTAAATCAGTGCTTGATGTTAATCCTGTCCCAGTGAAAGTTATGTATCCTTCTCTATCTACAAGCACAGTTTTTGGTATTTCATATACGCTATATTTTTCCATTAAACTATCTGTATCAAGAGCAAAGGACCAATTTGCACTATAATCATTTTTAAAATCAAGTAATTGTCCCTCAGTATCTGAAGGATCGACATCTATTGAAAGTATGATTAAACTATCATTATAATCTTCATGAATTTGTACCAATTCATCCATTAGAAACATACAAGGAACACAAGTAACACTCATAAAATCAAGTAAAACAACTTCTCCTTGGTAATCTGAAAGAGTAAAATTTTGACCTGAAAGAGTAATTACTGAAAAATCTTGAGCGGGATCAGCATTTCGACTTGAGAAATAGAAATAAAGTCCATAACCAAGACCGGCTACTATAACCATAATTGAAATGGTCAAAACGGTAATTTGTAACCATTTTTTATTCTTCTTAGTATGAATTTTATTTTCACTCAATAAATAATCCAGCTCCTAATTCAGCAAAGCTTTTTGTTTCTAGTTTACACTATATCACTTCTTTAAAAAAGAATCCAATTAAAAAATTAAATTCTTGGATTTATTATCTTTAGAAATATTTCACTCATTAATTTGTTCGTTTTTTTCTGTTTCTTCTTCTTTCACTTCTTTCTTGGAAGAATTTACTATGCTTACAATAGTCAAAGTAAGAAAAGCAACTCCAAGTGAAGCCAAAGTCATACCTGAAGCAAATTCTAGTACTCGTTTAATATGTAAAGTACTTATTATTTGAGTTTCAACTAGAAAATCACTACTAATATTCCAATCAAGAATAAGTAAGACATTGTAAATGGTCATTTGTTTATCCAAAGTGAAAGTTATACCTTCAGTAGTATTTTGCGATATGAGATAATATTTCAGAGAACTATCAATAAAAGATTGGGCAGTATTTCTATAACTGTTAACCAGCCAGTTATAGGAAGGATTTGTTCCATTATTATATAACTCAAAAGTATCTGTAAGATTTTGGCTAAGAATAGTAAATTGTGTTTCATCAGTCATAATTGCAGCAATTTCGCAATTTGAACTATTACCGGCAAATATACCTTGAAATGTTAGGGCATCATTTTTATCGAGTTCAAAATTCTGATAGGTTCCAAAAGTAGCATCATTGTCATTGAAGGATAACCACGAAGTAGCTTCTCGAGATTCAGTTCTATTCAGTCTAAAACCAGGTCCAACAATCAATCCTAGAGATAATAAAATAATGCTGATGCCAAGAATAGGTCTTTTGAATGTACTGATTTTATTAAAGAAAGTCAAAGGTTTCTGTCGTTTTCTTAACCATTCGATAAATGCTGTTCCTGGGAAAAATATAAACCAAGCTAAAAGCGGCAAGAAGTGTATTGGGAAATCGCCAATAAACAGCTCTATGTATTGACTACCAAAATACTCAATTCGTTCACTTGGAGTCATATTAAAGAGCGAATGGTTCAATCCTTCAGTAAAGGAAATGCTAGCCCAATTAAATTTCAATTCTTTGAGGTAGAAAATTGAATCTAGATCCCAAATCATAGATACTTCCCAATAGTAGAGTCTATTATCAAAAGGATAAAAGAGCAATACAGGACCAGGGTTCAAATCAAAAACGCTATGAAGAATCAAAAAAACACTGGCAATAATTATTCCTCGACAAATCAAATCAGCTTTTTCTTTTACAGCTACTTTTTTGATTAACTTCATATAGCTAAGATACCCTAAAACACCCAGGATGATGAAAAGAGGCCAAATAACTGAATGAAGATATGTTCGATGGATATATAGTAAAGCATCAATATCTGGGAAAGCCGCAAAAAGTGTAAGGAAAGCAAATAATCCTATCCGCTCTTTGAAGATTTCACGATTTTTCTTTCCCATAGCAAACCAAACGACAAGAGATTCAATAGCTATATGAGTTGTTAATAGTGTCATATCTAATCAACATCCTATAAGAATAAATACCATAGTAATTTATTAGCTTTCAGAAGGTTCGCAAAAAATATAATGAGGTTATTTTGAGATACTATCAAAGATAAATAATGAATATTAGAGTTGCATAAAAATGGACTTTGAAGCAGTAATTTTTGACGCTGATGAAACGATTTTCAATAATCAAGGAATTCATGAAATAATAGTAGAACAAATTTTAGAAGACCTTGGATTATCATTATCATTAGTAGATAAATTACATAGCTTATGGGATACTTATTATTTTACTGAGCATGAAAGACTTCTTGAAGAAAATGGTTTTTGTATTGATAAGGATACAAATGCTTCTTCATTAGTTAAAGCTTTGAAAGGAATTGGTAAAGATATTTCTTTACAAGAGGCAAAAAGATATTGGTCATTTATGATTAGAGAATATTCCTTGAAATCAAGACCTTATACAGACGTTCTAGATTTGATAGATTACTTAAGAAAAAAGAAAATTAAAATGGGTATAGTTTCAAATGGTGACAGAGAAATTATTAATCTTAGGTTAAAAAATTCTAAAATTAAAAAATATTTTAAATTTGTTATTGCCCCCTGTAAGAATTATCCATTATCAAAACCAAATTTGAAAATATTTGCTGATTCTTTAGCTTTATTAAATACTACTGCAGAAAAAACTATTTTTATTGGGGATAACCCACAAGCAGATATTGTAGGTGCAAATAGAGCTGGAATCTTTTCAGTTTTAGTTGACAGAAACGAGAGATTTTCTTCATTAAAGGGTGATTTAAAGCCAAATATTAAAGTGAAAAATTTAGAGGAAATTAAAACTATTTTTCAATAATATGGACTTTTAATTTTCATTAAGATATTTTTCTTTTATATCAAAGAATATTTTCGAGTATTTCTCAACCTCCTTAGAGAAATTTTTGTAAATTTTTTCATATATTTCATTATAAAGTGAACAATATTTTTCATCTAACTTGTATGTTTTATAAGGGGTAGTTATTTTTTTCATGGAATCTATTATAGAATGGAAAAAATCTAATCCTTTTGTAGCAATTATTGCTGCGCCAAATGAAGTTAGCTCGTTGAATTCAGGAATTAGAATATTTCTGCTAAACAAATTAGCTAAAGCATTATTCCAATAAGGATATTTTGAACCACCTCCACAATGAAAAATATTTTCTACTTCCTTTTGTGTGAAATTAATTAAACAATCATAATTTCGTTTAATTTCAAAACATAACCCATCAATTGTTGCACGCAAAAAATCTTTTGGGTGATGTTCAGGCGTTATACCTAAAATAGCACCTGAAATTCTATCTTCATAAATTGGTGTATTAATACCTAACCAAAAAGGAAAAAGCAAGGGTTTTGAGTAGCATTCTTTATCAGAAATTTCATTTTGACAAGAATTAAATATATTATTATTCCACCAATCCAAAATTAGTGTACCTGATCTAATACTCCCTTCAATTGAATAGTGATTTGGTATAGGAGAACAGGAAACCATTATTGCTTTATTTTTCAAATCAAGTTTTAATTCATTAATATTTGATATTAATACAATAGATGTTCCTGAAATGATAATAAAT
>JAEORJ010000295.1 GCA_016840945.1 Candidatus Gerdarchaeota archaeon | reverse complement strand
TATTCAATCTTTTAGTAATTTGAACAGCTCTTGCGGCTGGATCATTTTCACCGATTATAACACCTATAACAAGGTTATTGTCCTTAATAATAAATAATTGATTATCACTAACTTGTAAGAGAGTTTCAGCTCGTAAATAATTCTTCATTTGTTTAATAAATCTATCAAGCTCATATCTCCCTTTCTTAAAAATCTCTGAATATTTGGATTGAGTTCTAGGTTTCCCTAAAGCAATAGTTTCAATTTCTGATCCATCACTATAAAATAAATATCCCCCTATCATTTTTACGTTTAAACTGGGTAAATCCATATTTTCAGATAGCTGTAAACTTAACCAATCAAAGCTTTCGAATAATAATTCTCCTGTAAGAGCGGAACATCGAGCAAAATTATTTTTTCTTTGTAAACGATTTAATTTACTAAAGTCTATAAGCTTTAAAACATCATCTGCATCAGCAGCATCTTCTAAATCAATCTTATTAGAGAGAAATAGAACAGGGGCTTTTTTATTATAATTTAAAGCATTATCGAATTCTTCTGCAGCTAAATTAAATCTTTTTTTATCTGTTGAATCTAAAACAAAAATTAAACCATCTGCGCTTTTAACAAATTTCTCCCAAAGAGTTTCTCTTAAAGGTGTTTGACCACCTAAATCATATACAACAAACTCTAAAGATCGATATTTGTAAATTTCAATATTTATTCCAAATGTGGGTCTTACAAGATTAAATTCTGACTTTAACAATCTATTCACAATAGTCGTTTTTCCAGCACCATCTAATCCTATAATGGCAATACTTTTTTTATCTTCGAGAGAATGTTCCCCTTTAATATCCCGTGTTTTCGACAATTTTCTAAATAACGACATTGCTAATGATATCCTAGATTGTTTTTAGATTATTATATGCAACTACAAATCATCATTTAAGTAAGTTAAACTATATTATTATACCGAAATAGAATCATGAACTTAAAAAATCTTACTTAAGAGGAAAGTAGAAAAATTATTGAATCCTAGAGTTAAATAATAGCAGTCAAGTAGAATAAAATGACATTATAGGTGTAATTTCTTGAACCAAGTTATTATAGATGTTGAAAATCTACAAAAAAATGTTAATTCTGAAACAATTTTATCAAATATTTCTTTTAATGTTTACCAAGGAGAGCTCTTTTGCTTTTTAGGGCCCGATGGTTCAGGGAAATCAACTATTATAGATATATTAGTTGGTTTAAGAAAACCAACAGAGGGAAAGATTGCTATTCTAGGATTTGATATAACTACTCCATTTGAAAGGAGAGAAATAAAGAAAGCAATAGGTGTTTTACCACAAGAATTTCGTACACATGATAATTTGAGTGTAAAAGAAAATATTCTCTTTTGGGGTAAAATGTATGATAATATGTATGATATTGATGAAATGTTAGAAAAATTCAAGTTAGTGGACAAAGCAAATGTTCGATATCGTAAACTTCCTGGGTATTTAAAGAGAAGAGTAGGATTGGCAATTGCCTTTGTTAATAAACCAAAGATCGTTTTTTTAGATGAACCAACGACTGGTTTAGATCAATTTGCTAAGAAAGAAGTTTGGGAAATTCTATTAGATTTCAAAAAACAAGGAACAACTATTTTTATGACAACAAATCAAGCTATCGAACCTCAAGTTCTTGCTGATAGAGTAGCAATTATCCATAAAGGATCAATAAAAGATATTGGTACTCCAGTTGAGCTAATTGACAGATATAGTAGCAGTGGCAAAATAATAATAAAATTCACTAGTAGTGATGAACGAACTGCTGCAATACAAATCCTACAAAGTAATTGTCCTTTGGATTTAATTGATGGTGATATTGAGATTTCAAGTGATGAAATAACCCTTCTTGAAATTCTAGCAAAATTGGATAAAGCAAATATTCGTTATAGTGATTTAATCACGCAAAATCCTACTTTAAATGATGTATTCATAACTTTAACTGGTGAGAAATTAACTAGCACTTAATAGATCGGAGAAAAAAATCTTGAGTATTGAACCAGAACCTGAAAAAGATAATGAAAAAGGAAAAACAAGTTCCCAAAATAAAATGAAAAAAGTATTTTCCTTTATACAGGCAAGTTTACGAAGGATTACAAATCATTTAGGAGTGATAAGCTTAAGATATTTTAGATCACCAAGTACAATTTTCTGGTCTGTTGTTTATCCAATAATTTTAGTTTTAATTTTCGGTGCATTGTTTAGTCAAACAACTAGTTCACATTTTGAATTATCAATTTCTGATTTAGATAATAGTGCTCAATCAAGAGATTTTATTGATCGTTTAGAAAATCATACTGCTCTTTCTGTTGAAGTTATTGATGAACTAGTTATATCCGAAGAAACTTGGTTAAAAGAAAATAACAAAGATATCCTTTTAGTTATTCCTGCCGATTGGGGAATGAGTTTATCTCTGAATGAGTCACGTAACATAACAGTCTTTCATGACCCTGCTTCACCACAATCTCGAGAAATAATTGAAATTATTGAGGATGTAACTTCTGAATTAAATATTGAAATGTTAGAAATAGAAATAAAATTTGGTATAATAGTTGATAATTATGAAATGGAAGGATTATCTTTCATAGATTCATTTGTTCCTGGTTTAATTATGATATCAGTTTCTACAATAGCGTTGTTTACTGGATTAAATTATGATTTGGAAGAAAAACAAAGTGGTATTTTGTATAAATTAGCTATTACTCCTGGATATCGTTATGAATGGATTTTATCAAAACAAATATGGCAAATTTGTATTGCTCTTATAGCAAGTACTCTGGCAATATTATTTGCTTTGATATTTGATTTTAATGCTGCCAATCTTCGTCCTATGATGATCTTGTTTATTATTTATGGAACAATGACTTTTTCTGGAATTGGGATGATTCTGAATAGAATAATCTCAAATCCTGATGGTGTAATGTTTGCATCCATTTTGGTAATAATCCCACAAATACTATTGAATGGAACATTAATTCAATTAGATATTTTGCCGACTTTCTTATCATATATTGCTAGGGTCTCTCCTTTATTTTATCTAAGTGAATGTATGAGATTTCTTATGCTCGAAAATATCAGTCAACAATTTTGGATATTTTTTTCAGTATCAACAGTAATAGCTTTTGTTCTATTTATTTTAGGTGTTTTAGTAACAAGATGGAGAAAAGAATAGATAAGGTGAAAAGAATTGTCAAAAAAAGCTGATCAAAAATTCAAAAATTTCTTCATTCACATCAGACATAGTTTAAGAAGGATAGGTAATCAGCTTAAATTTTCAACAATCTTACTTTATAGATCAAAGTTAACTATTTTCTTGTTCATTATTTTTCCAATAATTCTTCTACTCTTATTTGGCTCTATTTTTGTAGAGCGACGAACTCTCATATATGATTTAGAAGTTCAAGATAATGATTCATCACCATTGTCAATCGAGTTGATCAATGACCTTGAAAATACTGGTTTCTTAAATCTAAATTATATTGAAAGTAGTGTTATCCCTGAAGAGTATTTACAACAAAATAACAAATATGCTTGCTTAATAATACCTGAAAATTGGCATGAAAATTCTTTGATATATGCTATGTCAAATGTTACTCTGGTTGTTGCAACTTATTCACCAAATG
>JAEORJ010000294.1 GCA_016840945.1 Candidatus Gerdarchaeota archaeon | reverse complement strand
CACAATGTTATTCCTGTGCCGGGCCCTAAATGCGGGTCATATTTTGGATCTGGACATTCCTTTTCAATAGAATTAATGTTTAAATTATTTTTTTGAAGGGTTTTTTCAGCTGAATCAATCATTCTATCAGCAATGGTTTCAGGAAGCTTAATACAATGAACTCTACCATAGATATCTTCAATTTCAAATGGAGGAGTTAAATCAAATTGTATTGGTTTTGCTCGAGAGAGTGGAGCTATATCACAAGTTAATGTTCCACCACCTTTTGGATAATGTCCTCTACGACCTATACATAAAGTCGTTTCAAGTCCTATTTTCTTCATCATTGGAAGATAGACATATCTTAAATAATCATAAGGAGGAGACCAAGGAACATCTGTACCACCTTTCAGCAATAATCTAATAGAATTAGTGGCATGAGCAGCAACAGGAATTATAGCTTGAAGTAATAGAGTCAAACTTCCAGCTGTTTGGACATCTACTTTGAATTCACCAGCTTTAATTTCATCAGGAAAGAAGCGTATATTCATCGAACCCACTTCTACTCCCTCAATGGTAGCGCCACAGATTTCAGCTAACGTACGAATAACAAAAGCATGCTGATTACGTAGACCTGGTTTCGAACGTTTGGCTCGAATATTAAAAATTTCAATTGGTTGCTTAAATAAAATTGAGAGAGCAATAGAGTTTCGGACAATTGCTCCTCCGCCTTCTAACATACTCCCATCAATTTTCGTTATCGTTGTCAAAGAAAATCCACTCAATCTCGTCCGTTTTCTCTTTAACTTCTACGTCTTCCAATATTGGTTTTTCTCTTACAAATAGTTTTTTCTCAGGAATTTTTTCAATAATATTTAGAATGATTTTTTCTAATTGTGGTTTATTGCTTTCAATTGTAGCTATCACGTTAAGCTCGCCAACAACTTCTTTTACTTCTTCTAAACGTTCCTTGGTTATAATATCACTTTTGTTTATAAAAGAGTAAATTGGTAATTCAGGGAATTTTTCTTTTATATCATTATGAAGATTGAATTGATGTTCAATTGTAAGTGGAGCTTCAATAGTTGGATCATAGAGGAACACAATAGCATCAGCTAAATGCTTTAATGCCAAAATGCTTTTCATTTCGATTAAATTCCTTTCATCCAAAGGTCTATCCAATAAACCTGGTGTATCAATTAATTGTATAGCTGTAAATCCATGTTTTCTATGTCCACATACTAATTCTTTAGTAGTAAAAGGATAAGAAGCTATTTCAGGTTTACCTGTAGAAACTAATGTTACAAAACTTGATTTACCAACATTTGGTGCGCCAGCAAAAGCAATAGTTTTTTCATTTAAATTAAAATCAGGTAATTTAGAAAGTTGGACTTTTGCATCAATTAAATCATTCAAAGGTTCTTTCAATTTGTTGATTGCTGAACCTACACGCCCAATTGCTTCCCTTCTTACAGACTTTGCGTCAGAAGCTGTAGCGCTTCTACCTAGTTTTTTAGAGACATCCCGCTCAATACTGGCAATAGCTTTTCTTGAATTATTAATACGTGAAAGCGAAGTTCGTAACTTATCAATTCCAAATGAAATCTCTATTAATTCTTTATAGAAAGGATGTAAATCATCTAAAATTGGGAAGGATTCAGTAATTGAAATCAATCTCTCATCAATTTCAGGGAAAAGAGTTCTAAATTGTCTGAAATATAATGTTTTGAAAAATGAAGTATCTGATCTTTTCTTTTTAGCATGTTTTGGTGTGTCAACTCGAATCTTGCTTAATTTAGAGAATATAATATCAGCTAATTTATCCGAAGTTGGGATATGTGGTATTCTTTTAAATTCACTCAAGAGTTTACACAGCCATAAGTTCGTACAATAATTATGATTATTATCTTTTGCTACTACTTTATTAGGTTTTAAAGTTAAATATGAAAAAGAAATATAAACAATTATGTATTTTAATTGAAGGCATGCACGAAGATGTTGCAAGATCTATGGATATCGATTTCATCTATTTCGACTTGATGTTGACAGCTATCTGGATTACCTTATTGCTGGTAAGAAAGAGATTTAAGGCGTTTTTCTTTGGTTTATTTGGTTATGGAGTGGTCCAATTCACTGATTCTGTAATCTGGTACGAAATTAAAGAAACACGACATATAAATATAGAAAACGATCTTATAGGACCTCATCTCTTCTTAACATATTTTTCATTTACTTATGGCATGATAATGTTTTCCTATGCACCAATTATGTTTGATAAAACCATAACAAAATTGGAAAAGGCATTATGGTCAGCTCTAATATATGGTGGTTGGTTAACAATTGCACTCATGTCCCAATTTATACCTTGGAATGATCAATATATTGAGATTTGGCGTGATATGGGTACATCTCGTTTAGGTCAAATTCTCATGGCTGTCATTGGTTACTTGGTTTTGATAATTTTAAATCTGATTTTGAAATATACCAATTGGAAATTTATAGAACCTATACCGTGGTGGTATTTCGCTTATTTATTTGCTGTTGGGATTTTCATCCATTTTTCTATGGAATCAACCCTAATGATAGCTGGTATTCGTCCTTTATATTGGGATGTTTTAGCGGTAAATAGTTTACTGGAATTTAATACAGGAATACCAATATTATTCATTATGTGGATTTTAGTTAGTAGAAAGGATTATGTGAAAAAAGAACCCCAAACAGTTGATTTATCAGTCACAGATACATCAAATGATGCAATTATTATAAATAAATAAAAAAGGGCAAGTCTGCCCTTTCACTCTTTTTCTGATCTTCGCCCTATATATTCCTGAAGTATTTCATCTAACAATCGTTTGCCACGAAAACCATATTTGGATTCTTCTTGTTGTTTTTGGACACCAGAAACGACTTGTTGTACATTCACATTTTCAACTGGTTTGAAGGTTATCTCAGCGCTGGGAATGATCTTCTTAATACCATCAGCGATTTCCTTAGCAGTCACCCATAATCCATCGACATTATATATTTCGAATAATAAATTCTCACTTCGCCATAGATTAATTAAAATCTGCACTGCATCGTCAATATAAATTATAGGAACCTTAGTTTCAGGTAGAACATCAACTTCAAAAGGATGTCCCCTCACAGCCTCTTCAACCATTTGAATAGGATATTTGGTTATCCCTAAAAATGGATCTCTACCAGGACCAACGATTATTGGAAATCTTACTGCCCTAAAATTCAAATCATATTTCTTTGAAAATATTGAACCGATGATTTCATTAACCATCTTATATGAGCTGTAGAAATTCCAAGGATCAAGTAACTCCTCTTCAGTGAAAGGTGGTAAACGATCAGGTCCAAATACTGTTGCGGAGCTAGGATATATAATAGTCTTTATTTTATAATTTACTGCTATATGAAGAATATTCATTGTTCCTTCAATATTTGTCTTGAAAGCTTTGTATGGATCTTCTTCAGTTAATGGAGCCATAATTGCTGCAAGATGAAATATAGCGCTAAATGAATATTCTGAGCAAACTTTATCCAAATCATCAAGATTAGAAACGTCACCTTTGAAAATTTTTACTCCCTCAGGGAGAGGATGATTTTCTTCAGGTTTAACATCAAAAATCACTACTTCTTTTTCTGCTTCAATTAAACGTTTGGCTAAATGGGATCCGATAAAGCCAGCTCCACCCGTTATTAAAATGGCCATAATTTTAGTACCTTCACATTATTCATTAATTGTATATTTGAACATCACTTATTTTTAAAACTAGTTACTATAAGAATAGATGTTATTTATTTGGCAAATCCCGCAATAGAGGGTTGTATAGATCAACTCGCCTATCAGCGAAGATATGATTATTTGCAGTGATCATTTTATTTCTAGCAAGAGCTGGATCAATTTCAATTATTTGAACTTCAGTTTGATCTTTTGATGCTTTTGCTAATTGTTTCATTTTTGGATCAGTAATTTGACTCATACCTGTAAAAGTTAAACTTTCATTTGGTCTGCTTTCAGTTCCTATTCTATTTGCAGTTATGGTAAAAATACGGTTTTCAATTGATCGTGTAAGCATTGCTTTTTGTGCGAATGGGAGAACTAAGTTTGCTGGATGACATATGATTTCCGCACCATAAAGTGCAAGAATTCTTGTTATTTCAGGAAAGATCCAATCAAAACAGATTATAATTCCTAGTTTACATTTACCGATATTATATATCTTAAAAGGACCATTCCCTGATTTGAAAAAATCCTTCTCAGTATTGAAAAGATGGACTTTGCGATAAACATCAATAAATCCTTCAGGACCAACTAACACTGCTGAATTATAAAAAACTTCTTTGGAGATTTTCTCACAGATGCCAGCTACAATGAAGGTATTTGTCTCTTGAGCAACTTCAATCCAAGCTTGAGTTGAAGGACCAGATGGCACCTTTTCCCCTAATCTCTGTAATTCTGAAATGTCTTCAAATAAATAACCAGTAGAACATAATTCTGGTAAAACTAACAAATCAGCATCTTTTCCTTGTTTAATAAGCTCAATTGATTTAGAGAGATTTTTCTCAGATTCATCAAAAATAGGTTCAAATTGTACAAAACCAACTTTCATAGTAGGCACCAATTATATCACATATAAAGTTTGAACATCTAATATAAGTTTTTGAGTATAAAATTGAAAGAAAAAGAAATGATACTGGGAAATTCCCAGTAGTATTTATTGGAGCTAAAGATCACTCAGCAGCTACTTTCTTCTTGGTAAATGTTTGTTTAAGACCATAAATCAGTAGACCGCCAAAAACAACTGCGGCAGTAATACCAGCTACTTGGAATCCCAAATTAGTTATGAAAACAATTGCAGCAGCAATTGCACCTAAAGCTAGTATGATAGTAAACAATCCCCAGAAACGATGTGACTTGGAAATTGGATATTCAGCTCTTAGAACTTTTCCTCGAGCAGCATCTACTAGAGCTTCTCCTTCCCAGTTTCCATATGAATAGATTACTCTATAGAATGGTACATGAAGATAAGAAACTTCTTTTAGGTTAATATCTTGATTCATTCCATCAACACGGTGGACTTCTCTATTAATCAATCCTTGATGTCGAGCTTTTATTTGGCCTTCAGCTATTGCATAGGCTTCATTATAACCTATCTCAGTGTCATAAATTTGACCGCCTTCACGTTTTACTGCACCAATATCAAAAGCATCTTTTGAACCAACTGGTATTTTCTCATCACGTATTTCACGATACTGCTCTCTATAACCAAACACTAAACAGGTTTGATCAAGATCGATCGTTCCACGTTCGGGTTTTGATTGTATGTTGATTGTCCTACTCCAAACAGTACTATATTGTGGTATAGCATATTTTCCAATTCCAGCATAATCTGTATGACCATGGAATTTGAAAACCCAAAATGGCATCATTCGCAATTCGAATTTTTTGAAAATAGCCTTATCTGCAAAATCACTTGGTACACCAACATATTTAGACAAATATTGAGGTATTAATTCAGTTAATTCCGAACCACTGAAGAAGATCGAAAGCATGTTGTGATTTTGTAGGATTTGACCCGTTTTAAGTTCATTTGGTGTTCCACAATATTCACAAGTTATAACTGAGGCAAAAGCTGGAACATTAATTTCAGCTTGACAATAACCACATTGGATTTTATTTAATTGTTGAGTTGTTGCCATTTTTTTATCCTCCAGTTTGTTCTCCGCATTTTTCGCAGAACTTTTGATTTTCATCTAGTGGATCACCACATTTTGAACAGTAACGCATAGCAGGTTTTCCAGGTTGTTGTTGTAGTCTTGGATTAGGTTGACGTTGAGTAGGTTGTTGTTGAGGAGCAGCAATTCTTTGGAAATCAAATAAACTTACACCTGAACCACTCGACTTTACCTTATGCGGTTTGTACGCTCTAACCATCAGTACTATACCGGTTATTATACAACCTAAACCTAATATAGCAAAAATAACTAGCAACCAGACTTCATCTTCATTTGCAGTATAGAAACTATAACCTAATTCAGCAAAGACTGGTGATAATAAAAATGCTAGAAAAGCTATAACAAACATAAGGCTTCTGTTTTTGATCGGTTGTTCTTCTCGTAATAGTTGTCCATTACCCCAATGATAAGCAGCACGATATAATCGTCCTTGGATTTGTCTTTGAACAAGCAATAGTGGTTCATGGACCAAGGCTGGTATCGCTAATGGTCTGAAGTTTACTTTAGTATCAAATACTTCATGCATTTGAGATCGTGCATATGAATAAGCTGCTTCATAAACCATTTCGCCGGCTTTTTTTGTTGCTTCATTTTGATCCCATTCAGGACTTAAAGCTACTAATGATCTTGATATATCAGTGGATGCTAAATCCTTAATATATTGAGATGAAAATGGTGTGAACTCTCCGCCAATATTGCGAGCAACAGAAGAAATAAGCTCTCCTGCACCGAACATTGTAAATTCTTGTCGAGCTAAAAAGCGCACGACTTGATTTCCATGGTGTTCAATACGCCAAGGACGGTATTCTACAATGGTTTTTGATTCAGTGTAGGTTTTGCCACCACGAGTGACAGTTTTTGTTTCTGTACGTTCGCGTCTTTGATAACCCAATGCTTCAACATCAACTGATGATTGGACTTCAAAGAAGGGCACTAAAATAAGCTCCATTTTTCTGACATGACCCGGTCCTGGGGGAGGTGTCATTGGTAATGGTTTTACTATAACGTGAGGAGACACTGAACTTTCAGCAACAATTTCACCACAAAAACTACATATGATTAAAATTGATTCCGCTGAAGGTCTCATTGGCGCCCCACAGCTGGGGCATCTTAATGTTCTGATTAAGGAAGTGTTTCCTTGAGCACTCAATTCCTTCACGCCTTATAAATTATTTTTTTATTAAATGAGTACAATACCCATTCGATACAACAATCTAATTGCTTATGATAAATTAAACTTACTGTTTGGATATAAAGAGTAAATTATTGCGATTCGACATTATTTTCAGTTATTTTGGGTTTGAAACGTTTCAATCGCAATGAATTTGATACCACAAATACTGAGCTAAAAGCCATAGCTGCAGCTGCAATCATTGGATCAAGTAAACCTATTGCTGCTACAGGAATAGCTATTATATTAAATAGGAAAGCCCAGAGTAGGTTTTGTTTGATTATCTTTAATGTTGCATGACTTAATTCTATAGCATCAACAACTTGAGTCAAGTCATTGCGCATCAATGTTATAGTTGAAGCTTCAATTGAAATATCCGTTCCTGATGCAACAGCAAAACCAATATTAGCTTGGGCTAATGCTGGAGAGTCGTTTATTCCATCTCCAACCATACCAACTTTTCTTCCTTCATCTTGTAATTCTTTTACAATTTTTGCCTTTTCATCGGGCAATATTTCAGCATACACTCTACTAATTCCTGCTTGTTTAGCTATTGCCTCAGCAGTTTGTTTGTTATCACCAGTAACCATTACTACTTCTATACCCATTTCTTTCAAAAGCTGCACTGCTTTTATTGATGAATCTTTTATAACATCAGCTACTGCTATCAAACCAATAATAGTAGAGTCATGAGCTACAATCATTACAGTTTTACCTGTCTTTTGTAGCTCACTCATCTTCTTGCTTATTGACGTATTTATTTCTAATTTATTATCATTAATTAATGCGCTATTTCCCAAGATAACTCGATTACCATTTACCACAGCAGTAATACCTTTTCCAGCAATAGCATTGAAATCAGTAGGATCAGTCAATGTTAGATTCTTCATAGCAGCAGCTCTAACAATAGATTCGCCTAATGAATGCTCAGATCCTTTCTCAGCACTAGCTGCAATTGAGAGTATATCCTCTTCTGCAAAATCTGATGTAATTACTACTATGTTAGTTACTTCAGGAACTCCTTTAGTTAGTGTGCCAGTTTTATCAAATAAAATAGTGTTAATATCTTGTGTTATCTCGAGAGATTCAGCGTTTTTGAATAAAATACCTAATTCTGCACCTTTACCTGAACCAACCATAACACCAGTTGGTGTAGCTAAACCAAGAGCACACGGACAAGCAATAACAAGAACAGATACAGTATTCAATAATGCATGTGTGTACCATTCAACATTAATATCTCTAATAGGATTGATTGAAAAAACACCACCGAGAATTAACCAGATTGTTAATGTAATAAGTCCAAGTATTAATACTATTGGAACAAAATAAGAGCTAACCTTATCAGCTAATCTTTGTACTGGTGCTTTACTTCCTTGAGCATCTTCAACAGATTGAATTATCTGTGAGAGCATTGTATCTTTCCCTACTTTTTCAGCTTTGAATTTAATAAAGCCATTTTTATTTATAGTAGCACCAATTACTAAATCGCCTGGTTTTTTATCCACAAGAAGGCTTTCACCTGTTATCATGGATTCATCTATAGCGGTTATACCTTCAATTATGATTCCATCTACAGGAATTTTTTCTCCGGGGCGAACCGAGACAATATCATCTACTATAACTCCTTCAATTGGAATATCCATCTCAACATTATCACGTATTACTCGGGCAGTTTTCGCTTGTAAACTAAAAAGTTTTGCAATAGAGTCTGATGTTCGACCTTTAGCAATAGCTTCAAGATACTTACCCATTACTAACGCTGTAAGAATAAATGCTGCAGTTTCAAAATACATTCCAATCATCAAACTTGATACTTCGAAGAGTATTAATGAAATAACACTGTAGAAATAAGCTGCAGTGCTTCCTATAGAAACTAATACATCCATATTTGATGTGAAATGAGTGATCGCTTTAAAAGCACTTTTGAAAAATGGCCATCCAACATAAAAATAAACTGGCGTTGTTAAAGCTAGCATTGTATAACCAACCCAAGGTAATTCCATAAAACCATTAATACCAAGGTCAATAAACATAAAAACCATTAAAGGTGTTGTTAAAATTGCACCGAAAATTAATCTATTTCTGTAACGCAATTTTTCTTCTTTCTCTAAACGTCTCTTTAATGTCAGTGCATCTTCTTCAAATGATTTTTCAACTTCATATCCAACGTCACGAATCGCTTTTTCTAATAAAGATACGTTAATTAACGCAGGATTAAATTCAATTGTAGCTTTTCTTGTAGTTAAATTTACAGCGACAGACATAACGCCAGCTAATTTCTTTAATGCATTTTCAATACTTATAGAACATGAAGCACAATTCATATCTTTAACTAAAATCTCTACTTTTTCTTTACGAACACCATAACCGATGCTTTCTATAGCATCAACTAATTTATCTTCTGATACAAGATTAGGATCAAATGAAACAACAGCATCATTTGTAGCTAAGCTAACCGCAGCTGTATTGACACCTTCAGTTTTTGTTAATACTCGTTCAACAGCACTGCTACACGCTGCACAGGTCATTCCTGTAACACCAATTTTTATTGTTTTTTTAGTTGTTTCATCAGAATCCGACATTTTTCTACCCCGAAGTGACTTATAATTCACCTTCAACTTTATAATTTAAATTCTCAATTGTTTCAATCATTTTTTCTTTTGAGACGGTTTTTTCATCGTATTTTATTGTAGCAATACCTTTTGGATAATCTGCCTCAGCAGTTTCAATTCCATCAAGTCTACTTAAAGCTCGACCTATAGAAGCTGCACAACCGTTACAGTGCATGCCACTTATCTTAAAAATAACTTTTTTTGTTTTTGCCAATAATTATCACCTATTCTTTGCTGCTAATTATACAACAGATTTCTTGTCTATTTAATACCATTATTAAAAAACTAATGATTTCAACTTGATTTTTATTAATTACAAAGGAAAATTAAAAGAAAAACCATTTTTATTATCATCTACTGCCAAAATCTCATATTTTTTTACTGAAAGATGAGCTATAAGAAAACAATGCTGGTCCTCCACCAGAATGTAGGAATAAAATATTAGCATCTGATGAAATTATATCACGATTAATAAGATCTATTAAACCAATCATCGCTTTACCATTATAAACAGGATCCAAAAAAATACCTTCAAGTTTAGCTACTAATTTTACTGTTTCAATCATCTCTTCAGAAGGTGCACCATAACCATCACCAAAATAATCATCTAAAACTATTATTTCATCATTAGCAATTTTGAAATCCAACGACCATTCTTTAATAAAATCAGTTGTAATTTGTTTTATATCATTAACAATTTCATCTTTTTTATCACCAGCAGAAATACCAATAATTTCTATTTCAGGATAATATAATTTCTTGCCCACCAAAATACCTGCTTGGGTACCAGCACTACCTGAACCATGGATTAAATAATCAAATTGGATATTCATTGCTACAGATTGCTCAGCAATTTCTCTCATGAATAAAATATATCCTAAAATACCAATAGTATTCGAACCGCCTGTTGGAATAATATAGGGAGCTTTTCCTTCATATATTAATTCTTGAGCAATTTTTTCCATGGCAGGTTTTCTTTCAGCACTAGTAGCAACTCTGTAGATTTTAGTGTCTAAAATTTGGTTGAGCAATAAATTTCCAGTGATTTGTTCACCAATAAAAGCATCAGATAAAACAAGAATACAATCCAAACCTACTCGAGCTGCAAAAGCAGCAGTTTGTAAACAATGATTAGAAGTTAATGCCCCTTCAGTTATTATCACATCAGAACCTTTTAGCAAAGCATCTGCCATGAGAAATTCTAATTTACGATTCTTATTACCTCCAAAAGCAATGCCAGTAAGATCATCTCTTTTAATGAAGATATTTGCTTTCCCACAATACTCTGTTAGACGTTCCATGGGCACAATTGGTGTTGGCAATAAACAATGATTCAATCGTGATATTGAATCAATATCGAACTTTTCCATAGATGATTATTTGTTTACTTGTTTTTATTACTAGCGCTAATAGAACTAAAATTTCAACTAAAAAATATCACAATCCATCGATTTTTCTTTTAAAACGATGAAAAAAATAGTTACTTGATATTTATTTAACGTTTACGAGCAGATGGGCAACCTTTATTATTACAAAAACAACAATTAATACCTTTATCGGAAACTAGGAAAGCCAGGAGAAGAAAATTGGAAACTAGTGATATTATTGCAGTAATGCTTGGAATTCTGGCCAATTCTGTATATAATATCGGTTTGGTATTTAAGAAGAAAGGGGCATGCACTTTACCCGATATTGAAAAACAAAGTGTGTGGCAAAACATTAAGAATTTTGCTAGATGTAAAACATGGCTTTTTGGATATATACTTACTTGTCTTCAATGGTTTCCCTTGATGTATGCAATAAAGATAGGATCATTATCAATTGTAGCTCCAACAATGGGTGTTGGCTTTATTGTGTTAATCTTTTTCTCATGGCTCTATCTTAAGGAACCAATATCTATTCTTGAAATATCAGGAATTATCGCCATCACAATTGCAGTTGTTACTATGAATCTTGTAGGAGAAACTACACCTGCAAATGTTGATTTAGTAAACATCTCTGATTTCTTTAAACAAATAAAAGCAATAGCTTTCTTAGCAACATTTGCTATAATGATTACTTTATTACTAATTGCTACAGTTAAACGGAAATATCCCCAAGCTGGTGGATTAATGGCAATGGCTTCTGGATTCTCATACGCTTTTGCAACTATTTTTGCTAAAGGAGCTATTGGCAGTCTTACCTTTACTAATGCAACCGATTTTCTAAAGAATTCACTAGGTGCTTGGCAGTGGTGGATTTATCTTACTATAATGTTAATGGGTTATCTGGTAGCTTTTACTTCTCAACAGATGGCTTTGCAAAAAGGAAAAGCAATCGTTGTGTCACCGACTTTAGATGTTATGAATCTCTTTACTCAAGTCATGGCTGGCATTATTATCTTTAATGAATGGACCACAGTTAGCTTACTAACTTGGCAAAAAGCTATCAGGAGTATATGCATAGTTATTATAATAATAGGTGTTGCATTGTTATCTTCATCTACAGCCAATGAAAAAGCAACAGCAATTGAAAAAACTAAGAAAGAGGATTCAGAATCAACTACTCCTTCATCACATATCATTGTTACTTGTCCTATTTCGATTGAATCTTATAGCGAAAAATCTACAGAAAGTAATCCGCTAACTAACCCAATTGGTGATTCATCCATTATTTCTGGTGGTAAGGAATAGCTAATTACTTTCAACCAACTTACGAATCTTTTAAATAATCAATGATTTTTGATAAAATTGATGTTATTATGTTTGAAGGAGAAAAAGTAATACTACGAGGTGTAGAGCTTAGCGATCTTGATAGTATAATGGAAAGTTGGAATACTTTGGAACTTAGAACTTTTCTTTCAACGCCTATGCCTTTCTCTCGAGAGGAAGAAGAAAACTGGATTAAAAGCACTTGGGAAAGAAGAAGATCAGGTCAAGCTTATATCTTTGCTGTTATCGATAAAAATACAAAAGAATTTCTTGGAACAGCAGGTTTAGAAGATGTTAGTGGTATCCACAAATCAGCTGTTTTAGGTATTGCTATCCATAAAAAAGAAAATTGGAGCAAAGGCTTTGGTACTGATACAATGAGAGTATTACTTGATATTGGATTTAAGTATCTAAATCTCAATCGTATTGAACTTTTTGTTTTTGATTTCAATATTCGAGGAGTTAAAACTTATTTGAAAGTTGGTTTTAAAGAAGTTGGTAAAAAACGACAAGCATTCTATTCAAATGGTAAATACAATGACATGATCATTATGGATATTTTAAGAGAAGATTGGGAAAAGAGACAGTAAAAAGAACCAATCAATCTTTTTTCTTAATTAATGTTTGAACGAATTCTGCTAATGTTTCCTCAGATTTGCCAAAAACCGAATAATCAGCGATTTCAGATATTGGTGTAGGTTCAATGTTAAATTCAATTACAAGCGAACCAGCTAATTTTGCATCTTGAGGAAATGCAGCAATAGGATAAACCAAACCACTTGTACCTATAACCAATAAAACATCACACTCTTCAGTTATAATTCGATAAGCGTTCATTAAATCAGATCTATTTAGTGATTCACCAAACCAAATAACCCCTGGTCGCAGTAAATTTCCACAGTTACATGTTGGAGGTGATTTAGGAGGTTCAACTAATTGTAAAGAATAACCACAGCTTTGACACCATGCATGAAAGATATCACCATGAACCTGTATTATGTTTTTTGAACCAGCTTTTTTATGCAAATTATCAACATTTTGAGTTATTATCCACTGCAAATAACCATGTTTCTCTAAATCAACTAAAGCTAGATGCGCTGGATTAGGGGCTTTTTCAAGAATAATGCCCATACGCCAAGCATACCACTCCCAAACCAATTTAGGATTTCGAGAGAAAGCTTGAGGAGTTGCTAATTGCATAGCATCGTAATTTCTCCATAATCCATCCTTACCTCTAAAAGTTGGTATACCAGAACCTTTTGATATGCCTGAACCAGTTAAAGCAACTATTTTTATTTGTCCATCTATTTTAGCACTTATTTTTTGGATTGCTTCAATTACTTGTTTAGAAGGATTATTCATATGATTCATGTGTTTCTCACAAAAACTATTATCACTAACACTTTTTCTTTTTTTCGAAGAAAAATAGAATGGAATTGGGGAAGTGTTTCAAAATCCGTGATTAATGAATATTACTATCATCCATCTGCTTCTCCCCAACCTTATTCTTGCGCTTTTCCCGTTGCGACGGCCATCCATTTTAAATCAACACTTCCCCAAGAGTATATAGTGCCCATCTAAAACAATTAGTTTATATATATAAATATGTTTGGTTGATATTAAAAAATCATTTTTTTACACTAAAAATTAAAAAAAATAAAGTTGAGAGAATTTCTCTAATTTTTTAAAGAATCTCTAATCTTATTGAAAAAATCCGTCAGGTCTATATTACCACCAGAAATTATAATGCCAATTTTTTTCTTAAAAACATCAATTTGGTTTGACTTTACTCCAGCTAATGAAACAGCACCTGATGGTTCAACAACTAATTTCATTCGTTCCCATAAAAATTGCATTGCATCAACTATTTCATTTTCTGAAACAGTAATAATATCATCAACTTTATCCATAACAACTTTGAAAGTATTTATCCCTAATTGAGTTCTTAATCCATCAGCAATAGTATTTGGGTTTATGGATGGAACAATCTTACCTATTTTAAAGGAACGATAAGCATCATCTGCATTTTTTGGTTCTACAGCGATAACTTTAGCATTTGGTAGTAAGCCTTTTGTAGCTATGGCAGTACCGCTTAATAATCCCCCTCCACCAACAGGAGCAAAAACATAATCAAGCTCACCTACTTCTTTAATAAGTTCATAAGCAGCTGTTCCAGCTCCAAGATAAATTCGGGGGTCATCTGAAGGGTGAATTAAAGTATAACCATATTTTTCTATTAAAGGTTTAACAGCTTCTTCTCTATCACCAGGTTTTGATCCACAAAAAACAACTTCTGCACCATAATCCTTTGTTGCAGCAACTTTTACTTTTGGAGCATTCTCTGGCATAACAATAACAGCTTTAACATTCATAATTTTTGCAGCTAATGCTAGAGCTTGTGCATGATTTCCAGAAGAATGAGTTATTACCCCTTTTTTCTTCTCTTCCTCAGATAATGATGAAACAGCATTTAGAGCTCCTCTAAATTTGAAAGCTCCAATCTTTTGAAAATTTTCACATTTGAAATAACATTCACAATTTAAAGAATCATTTAATGTAGTAGATGTCATTACTGGAGTTTTATTGACAATTCCTTTAATACGATTATAAGCTGCTTCAATTTCGCTAAACATTTGTATCACTTTAATCGTATTCAATATTATTTTAAGGTTTTATTATAAGTAGTATGAAAAATAATAATCGAAATATAAGCACCAGCTAGAAAATTTCTACCATTTGAAATTGCTTCTATAGATTTTCATTTTATTAAGCAAGAATAGTTTTTTTATTAATTTTTTAAAGAAAGGTTTTTTTCAATACATTTTGTTATATGTTTAATAGGTGATTTTTATGGAAATGAACGTTGAATCAATTGAAACAAATTATGTGAAACAAATAAAAATATGGCATATTGTTGGAGCTTTTGTCATATTTGCGGTAGGTGCTTTATGGCATTTTATGTTTGAATTCCTAAATTATTGGGAACCAATTGGTTGGTTTTTCCCTGTTAATGAATCTGTTTGGGAACATGTTAAATTGATGTTTTGGCCTGCATTATTGTATTATGCAGTTGAAGCAATTTTCATGTGGAAAAAAACAAACAATTTCTTATTAGCTAAGACGACCGCATTTTATTTCACACCAATTGCTAATATAATGATCTTTTACACTTATACAGGTATTACGGGATGGGAAAGTTTCATCTTTGATTCTGTAATATTATTCATAACAATTGGCATTCAGCAATATATCAGTTATAAATTGGTAACTCATGAACCAATAGGTGAAAAACGCAAAATACTTTGGATAGTTTTACTATCATTAGCTATTGTGTTACTTGCTGTTTTATTAATAGTATTTACCTATAAACCAATTGAGATTCCATTACTCCAAGACTCTAATTCTGGTTTATATGGTATTGTTGAACACAGCCATTAAAAAATAAAAGAGAAGACTTACAGCTTATGCTGAAGTCCTTATTTTTTTACAATACTTTTTCTTTAAAGACAATATCCATTGTTTCCAATTCATCAAGGATTGGATTATAGACATTAGGTTCTGTTGGAATGATTACCCCTTTACCAGTTATTTTTCCTTCAAGAATCATTCTTACAGCAATTGCAACCGGTAAAGAAACAGTTCGAGCCATTGAAGAATCACTATGAGGAATACCATAATCAAGTAATGTAGAGGTAATGGTTTCTTTTTTACCATCAGGCTATTCTACTTTGAATTCATGCAACATGATGATCATGTCTTGCTCTCCATCCTTGAAACCACCTAATCTATTTAAGAAAAGCTCAGCAAGAACATCAAGATAGGATTGTCCAGCAGGTAATTTTTCATCACTAAAAACACCAAGCCACTCAAGTCGACTTAAACATTCAGCATCTTCAGATTTCCCTAATTCTTTAGCAACCTGTCTTTTAACATCAACACCAGTATAATTGAGGATTCTCTGAATTAATTGTTTCCAAGTTAAATTCTCAAGACCTTCTTGGATTTCTTTATTCATTAAGCCTAAATCAAATAATGCTTGGAGTGTTTCACACCAACCTGGATACCTGAAAGTCCCTCTAAACATAGTTTTAATGCCTTGTAATCCATAAAGATCAATATATTGTAGACTATCTCGATTTGGATAAGCTTCTAATTCCATGCCTTCAACTGTCATAGGCCAATAATGATTGAATAAATCACCACTTCTAATATTTACCACTTGCCCGTCTTTTAGATATTGTGCAGCATTTGTACCAGCAAGAATTACACCTTTTGGTGACCAAGAGAATTTATACCCCATTGGATTATCGTTAGAATCTGGAGCTGGTAAACCACCTGTGATGGATCTAAAACTGATTACTTTCCCACTTTTTTCTTTTACATCATGAATTATGCGCATTGCACTCATATGATCTGTTCCGGGATCGACACCACATTCATTTAAAATAATTATTCCTGCTTTTTTAGCATCTTCATCTAATGCTCTCATCGCATCACTGACATATGATGTAGTGGCCATATGTTTACCATATTTAATACAAGCTTTAGCTACATCGGGATGATAAGCATAAGGCAAAAGACTTATTGCTAAATCATTATTTTGAATTAAACCTGAATCATCTAAGGAATCTTTAGTGATATCAAAAGCAACAGCTTTACCGTTTGGATGTCCTTCAACAATAGCTTCAGCTTTACTAACAGTTCTTGTAGCAACTGTTACTTCAAAACCTTTGTCAAGCAAATATCTAATACCTGGTTTAGCTACCAAACCAGCGCCAAAAACAACTACTTTTTTCATAGAAAAATTTCTCCAGTTCTTTTATTGTATCAATTTCGTTATAGATTACTTATCTTAAATAAATCTTCTTTTCATTTCAAATCAAAATTAAACACTATTTGTTATAAAAATAGAAGTAATGGATGGACGATCTCCAGGTCGCTACCCATCCGGCATTTGTCTGCCATGAAATGGCAGTGATTTCATCGGAAAACCTCTAACGAATGAATTCCTCACTGGAGAAGCAATGTAACTATACGTTTCTAAAAGTAAAAAGATTGTTATTATTGTTTTATATTAGCAAGCAATTCTTTCAATGATTTAGGTTTAAATTCATCAATTTCTGAATAATCTACAAATTCACACAAGCATTTTGAACCACTATGGATGGTATATGGCAAACGGATTATACGTCTAGTGTCCAAAGTTATTGGGGCATCAATTAGGATATTTTCCTGGTGGATGATTTTATTAACGATTTCTAATTTTGCATCTTGAGTTTGACCTTCTCTCATTCTAGGATCAGCAAAAATCTCATCTACGAAATCTCGTAAATAAAAATCATAAACATAGACATGAAAACCTTTACCACCACTAAATATAATGGCTATTTCTTTAAAACCGTACTCTTGTTTCAAGAAGCCTACTAATCTCTTCACTTCTTTTTTTGCCAAAGAAAAATTACCTGGAGCATCAATATCAAAGTAAAGTTCGCTATAGAGAAACACATTACTAGCTAACTCATAACCAGGTTTACTTTTTTTCTTAAATGATCGTGGACCTAAATTTTGAGGGTCTAACCAACAGCTTGTAGTATAGTAAACATCTGAAGGAGTGTATCTAACTAAAAGCTCTCTTAATTTTTGAATGGAATTTATTCTATCTTGTATCTTCAAAACTCTTGTTTTTTTATTAAAACCTGTGACAAAAAATCGAAATTGCCTTTGTGTTGAGTTTGGAGGTAACCATAAATCAGTGTGTTGATAAAATTGGCTTAATAACGCACGTTTTTTAAGAACCCTCTTTTTTCTAAAAAACCATTCAATTTTCCAAAAAGGATTCCAAGACATATTCAAGAGCTCTCCTATCAACTAAGGAGGAAATTATTGTATAGAAAAAAGAAAATGGTTTAAGGATTACCACTTTCCATGTTTTTTCAAAGCATCAACAAGATTCTGATCTTCAAATGCAATTGTTTTAATTATTTCATTGAAGATTTTGTCAGACCAAACATTGATACTTTTACCAGACATCGTTGAAAATGAACCATATTTTTGCCTAAAGGTTGGGAGAATGTTATTTTTCTTCATGTCCTCATATTCTTTTCTATTTGATACTTCTACTCTAGTTTTCATAGACAATCTATTATATCTCTTTGAATGAACTCGAATAGTGCATTTGACCGGTAAAGTATCTGTTTCATCAGGGGCTGATTTTTCTCCTGACACTTCTTTAGAAACAGAGTCAACAGCCTCTGATAAACCATCTGCTAATTCCTTTGCTGCTTCTTTTAACTTCCTAAAGAACATTTTAATTCCTCATTTAGTCTAGCTCTATATCACTTAAGATATAAAACTTGTTCTCTTTATATTTTCAATCCTTTTATAAAAAGAAATGAGAAATCAATCAGATATATTTGGAAATATATTCAAATGGTTTAGTGAATTTACCCTTCCATAAAATAACTGATTTTTTAATTTCATTTTGCAATCCGGATTCTTCTATGGTTCCTTTGTAATTCGCATTAGCTATAGTTGGAATAAAAGGTAAGAGTGTGTTACTGAAAAAGTCTGATGCATCTCGAGGAATTTCTGATGGCAAATGATCAATGGCTAAAATTACCACTCCTCTTCCGAAAACACCATCATTAGCAGTATCGTCTATTGGATTATAAACATAAAATGGCTTTTTGATGTAAGATATTCTAACAGTAGCTTCAACTCCTCCTAAAACATCACAACTGATATCACCAATCATTTGTAATCTTGGATGAGCTTTTTCTAAAAACATGTGCTTTAAATCTTGTTTAGTAATTGATCTAGGATATTTATCAGACCAATAAGCACCATTGACAATTACTGTTAAATATTTAAGATATTTCTTAGCAAATACTCCAACATATTTTTCTGGGTTATCATAATAATCCTGCAAATCAAATTTTGCTGTCTTATCTTTAGGTTCTACCATATGCTCTTCTTTGAAAACTACCTTGTAAATTGTTTTATGACATTTGAATTCATCAGCATTTTTAACCATAGAAACTAATTCATCAGGTGTGATTTCAGTCACAGGTAAAAGATCGAAAATTGATTGAGCTCCTTGTGAAACATTCCCGTACCCAAGAAAACCAACTACCATAGGACATAATTCATGTGGTAATCCTTCTTGTTTTATTTGTTCAGTTACACCCTTAATAGCTTCTTTAGCTTCCGCTAAATCAAAATAATCACAAGACTGTTTTATTTCTAGAACAGGAGTATCTAATCCTTTAATGGTCTTCATTCGCAATCCAAAACCATTTAGAGTATCAATCATACCGGCATAACCTGCATGACGACCGAAAAATATCAAACGACGATTATTGTCATCAGTAACTTTTTCATAATCGATCATTGTGCAACCTGTTTTCATCATATATCTTAGCATGGGCATATTATCATGTTGTCCTTTGATAACATGATGAAAGCACATATAAGCTCCGCCTTCTTTGAACATATCTTGTGTCATTTCTTTAATTCCAAAAATTACTGGACAACCAGAAAGATCTTCTTGAATAATTGCACCTACTTCTTTATATTCTTCATCAGTAAAAGCACGATCAGCATGAGGTTGTATAACAACTTGAATATCATGTTCCTCTTTTAATTTCTTGACTGCAACTGGTGTTAGAGGAGTTCGACGTTCACCAGGTTTAGTTTCTCTACGTATTCCTATATTTGTTGGCATGATTATCAACTACTAATTGAATTATAATTTAACAGATGAGTAATTATACTTTAAATAATTTATTAAGAGTTGAATAAGTTATCTCAATCACTAATTGCTACATGAATGATATGGATTATAATGATAGCAGCAAATAGTAAAAGACTTCTATGAAGATATAATACTACCTTTCGTAATTTCAGGTTTCTTTTTGGCGAGATAATTTTAAACCATAGTAGAATCCCTGTCAAAATATAGAAAATATATATTCCAGCACTCACCCAGCCAATTATTGCTTCTGAATCATCATTAGTTAATAATATACCATGTGCTAATAATACACCTAATGCAGCCAAACCACTGAAATAATGGATATAAAGTAATGGTTTTCTAACCTTACGAAAGGTATTAGCTATAAACTCCTTAAATCCTGTAGCACGACCTTCTGAATTAATCTTTCTGGTTAGTTTAAAAGTTTGATAAAAGACGATATAAATCGAGCTTACGACAAATAACCCTATAGAAGCCCAACCTAAACTTTGGGATAAATCTTCATCATCATCATCTTCGCTGTCGTTATCATCAGCTATTGTATTAGTTGTTATTAATTGAACAAGCATTAAACCTAGCAGCAAAATTAGAAAGAAAATCATTATATTAGAATATTGCCTCTTTTGTAAAGAATTAAGTGTTTTAAGCTGAGTCATTTAATCACAGAACGTTTTGGACAAGTCTCTTTTAAAAAGGGCATTATTTTATTTCTAAATAAAACTACTATTATTGACAAAAAAATGCTTTATAATATGGAACATTTTTATATCATAGGTCTTTCATCAATAGTATAACATCACTTTGTAAAAGGTGTTTACTATTTCCAACTATTACAACGGTATTAATATAGGTTCAGTATCAGTTAACTTTGTATCAATAAATGAAACAAGTAAACTAACTATTGAGAAACGTCCTCATTTAGCTAATCCTAAAGAGACTCTAAATGAAATTTTAAAGAAGAATATTAGAAATCCTGGAACTAATTTTTATGAAATATGTGGCTCATTTGGTGAAACATCAGAAATTGTAGCAGTTGAAAGGGCTATCAAATCGTATGATGAGAAATTTGATGTTGTTTTATCTCTAGGTGGTGAAGCCATTGTTTTGTATGTATTAGATAAAGAAGGTCACATCACTAATGTGCTATCACATGATAAATGTGCAGCTGGTAGTGGTGAATTTTTCATCCAACAAATAGACAGACTAGGTTTTTCTTTAGAGAAGGCAATTGAATTAGCAAAAAATGGTAAAAAAACAGAAATTGCTTCTCGTTGTTCTGTTCATTGTAAATCAGATATCACCCACAAATTAAACCGTGGTGAAGCTTCAGTTGAAGATTTACTAACCTCAGTTCTTGCTAGTATGGTTAATAAAATAAAAGGACTAATAATACAATCTCGAGTTGATGTAAAGCGATTATTAGTAATTGGTGGGTTATCCTTAAATGAAGCTTTTATTAAACTACTAAATGAAGAATTTTCGGATGTTGAAGTTATTCTAAAAGATGTTAGTTCGGTTTTTGAGGCATATGGAGCAGCACTACTAGCAAGAGATTCTCCTATAAGTCAAGAAATAAACTTAAAGATAACAAAGAGTTTCTCAATTTTACCTTCTCTCAAGAATTTTACAAAACAAGTAACAATTTTTGAACCAAGTGAATATAAGAAAGAACTAGAAAGTGACAGTGAGTACATTCTTGGTGTAGATGTTGGTTCTACAACAACTAAAGCAGTTTTACTTGATCCTAAAGATTATGCTATATTAGCTTCTTTTTATGGAAGAACAAATGGAAATCCTGTTGAAGCAACAAGGAAATGCATTAAAGAAATGCTAAAGCAAGTTGGAAATCAAGCTATCAACCTTGTTGGGGTAACAGGATCAGGGAGACAGTTAGTAGGAGCTTATTTAGGTACATCATCTGTTTACAACGAGATATCAGCCCATGCAAGAGGAGCAGTTTTCTTTGATGAAAATGTTGATACTATTTTTGAAATCGGTGGACAAGATTCAAAGTATATGTACTTACAAAATAGCGTACCAGTAGATTATGCAATGAATGCTACTTGTTCTGCAGGAACAGGTTCATTTCTTGAAGAGAGCGCTAAGGGTGATTTAGGTATTGATGTTTTAGACATCTCAAAAACAGCTATTGAAGCTGAAAATCCTGTTTTATTCAAAGCTGATTGTGCAGCTTTTATCAATACTGATATTCGTACTGCGCTACAAGAAGACTATGGCCGTGAAAATATCGTTGGTGGATTGGTATATTCAATTGTTGATAATTATTTGAATAAAGTTAAAGGTTCCAGACCAGTTGGAAATAAAGTCTTCTTTCAAGGAGGTGTGGCTAAGAATCATTCAGTAGGTTATGCTTTTGCTGAAGCAACAGGCAAACAAATCATCATTCCTCCTCACCCAGAATTAATGGGAGCTTTTGGTATTGCTATTATAACAAACGAAAAACATCAACAGCAAGAAATTAAGGCAATGGTAAAGAATACCACACTTGAATTATTAATACAAGAAGAACTTAAGCATCTTGGGAGTTTCAAATGTCGATCATGTAAGAATTATTGTCAGATTGAACGTTATGAAGTTGGAGGACGTAAATTTTCTTTTGGTGGCAGCTGTTCAAAATACGAACATGTTTGGCGAGATACTGAAGAGATTGAAGAAAAAGAAGATCTAATTGAAATAAGAAATGACCTTATTTTACGCAATAATGGTAATAACAAGAAAGAGATAAAAAATCCAATTGGAAAAATAGGCATTCCACGGGCATTATTAACTCATAGCTTATATCCATTAATGTCAACTTTTCTAGAAGAATTAAACTATGAGGTTGTATTATCAGGTATAGATGATGAAAAAGAACTTATGACAAACGCTTCGTTTTGTTACCCAGTTCAAATTCTACATGGTGCGGTATTAGACTTAGTTAAAAAGGACATCAAAACAATTCTTTTGCCGCATGTTCACAATATGCCCAAAGTAGATAGCTGGGCAGAAGGAACGTTCTGTCCTATAACTCAAGCCAGTCCTTATTTCATATCTACGGCATTTAATGGATTGAAAATCTTAAAACCTGTTTTTGATTTTGAGAAGGGGTATGATAATGATACTTCTTTAATTAACATGGCAGTTTATGATTTAAATATCCCTAAGGAAGAAGCTAAAGAAGCTTATAGAAAAGCAGTAAAAACACAAAAGGATATTGAAAATAAATTCTTAGTTCTAGGAAGAGATGTTTTAGCAAAAATAAATCAAGAGAACGAAATTGGTATTATTAT
>JAEORJ010000293.1 GCA_016840945.1 Candidatus Gerdarchaeota archaeon | reverse complement strand
GTTTAAATGAATATCTTTATCCAGAAAAAATTGAAACAGAGATAGCTGCCACTGAAGGAACTGATAAATTGGATTTTAAATCAACTGATGAAAACATAGAGGAGGAAAGCAAAACCAAAAAATGTACCAATTGTGGAGCAACAATAAAAGAAACTAGCGCCTATTGTACCAAATGTGGACATGCAATTAATGTAACCTGAAAAAGGAATTAATTGAGAAATGTGAATTATTACACATAAAGTATGTTAAAAGCCAAACAAAATAAATAACAAATAGGAGGAGGAGAAAAATAGCTTCTATTGATATTGGAAAACAACCATCAATTACTGTTGAAAAAGCAGTTGAAATAATCTGTAAACAAACTGGTTACCAACCAGGAACCAAACAAAAAGGAAGATTTCACGTAGTTATCAAGAATTCTATGATAGCCGCAATGATAAAAGTAAACCAAAGTGAAAAGACCACTAAAATAAGTATCGGGGGAACATTTCCCAAATTTTGGATAGACACAGTTTGTATGCTTTCTTGTTTATTCACAGGTATTGGTTTCTTCGCTTGGTTAATTTATTCGATAATACATTTAGGATTTGAAGAAGAAATTATTGAGGTTATTAAAAATAATCCAGAATTCTATCCTAATAACAAACCACAATAAGAATAATCTTGAAAATTCAAGATTATTCTATTTTTTTAAAAATTTCTTAAGAATAAAATTAAAAATAATAGAACAAATTAGTTTGTTAGGCAAAAAAATGAGAGTAATTAACATCAGAAGATTATAAAGTAGTATCTAAGATGAGAACAACAATTACGACATTAGTAGGTTATTCTATGAATTATAGAATATCAGTTATTTTGTCATTTTTTACACTTATAATAAATATTGCATTAATAATTTCTAAACCAATACAACAAAAAATGATTTTATACATACTAGATTTTAGGGTAGATTTAAAACACCAATCATCTATTTAATAAAACAGTTGGTTGTTGATTTGAAGAAAAGAACACGAATAATGGTAATTTTATTTTCATTTATTTTATTATTACTGGTTGCTAGAAATGATTCAACAAATATTCAGCATAAGTCATTTTTAGTGGAAGTCAATCAAGGTGGTGGAGATGAAAATTTTAGCTCAATTATATCAGCAGCACCAAATAGTACAGAATTAGAAGCCTTTTTTGATGCTGCTTATGCTTTTCAATACAGTAATTATGCCTTAAAGGGTTTAACAGTCTCTGCAGTAAAAGATAATGAGATTATATTCACCAAAGGCTATGGGTATAGCAATGAATATCTATCAGAGACAGTGCATCCAAATCAAAGTATGTTTAAAATCGGATCTATATCAAAAACCTTCAATGCAATTGCAGTAATGCAATTAGTGGAAGATGGACTTCTAAATTTAGATGTAGATGTTAATGTTTATTTGTCATATTTTAAAATCCCTTCAACTTTTGCAGAAGCAATAACATTAAGACATTTATTAACTCATACAGCAGGATTTGAAGAAGCGCATAATTCCACAATAACCTTTGAAATTACAGATGTGCCTACACTTGAGGAATTCGTTAGTACCTCAATACCCAAACGTGTTAATAAACCCGGTTTTGTTTCAGCTTATTCAAACTATGGGATAGCTTTAGCAGGATATATCGTACAAATTGTTTCTGGTAAAAATTTTGAGCAATACATAGAAGATGAAATAATCACACCATTAGGAATGAATTTTACTACTTTCAAACAACCATTACCAAATGAGTATTTGCCATTTGTAGCTACTGGATATAATGAATATGGCATTGCTCAACCATTTGAATACATAAGACCAGTATCCGCTGGTTCTTGTTTAAGTACTGCAAATGATATGGCGAAATTAATGATAGCATTACAAAATAATGGAAGTTACAATGGAACACAAATTTTACAAGCTGATTCTATCCAAGCAATGCAACAAGCACAATTTCTTCCACATAAAGATCTGCCATGGGTAGGATTTGGTTTATATCAAATGTTTCCAAATAGTGTGAAAGTGATAGGTCACGGAGGCGATACAGTAAACTTCCATAGTACCATGGCATTATTTCCAGAAGAAAATCTTGGAATATTCTTTTCATATAATTCTAGAGAGGGTGGTATTGCTGATGAAGTGATGTTAATGCAATTCATTAATGTATTCTATCCTTACACCAAGACTGCAGAACCAATGATAAATAGTGATAAAAATTTGAAGGAATTCGAAGGTTTGTATGTCTCAACACGTAGACATTATTCTTCATATCGTATAATTACATCTTCTGTTCCTGAGGGCTTTATTGATATTACAGAACAAGATTATCTTGAAGAAGCACTAAGTATTACCGCTGATAATGGTAGTCTGTACTTAGAAAATCTAATAGAATTTGTTCAAGTAGAGCCAGATTATTTTGTGGAAAAATCCGGATTGTTTGATTACGAGATGGGATTTATTCGAGATAGTAAACATAGAATAATCCATTTCTACGCGAATTTTGCTACCAGCAACATGGCATATGAAAAAATCCACTTTGTTTATGGAAAGCAATCAGATAACTTGACAATTTTTTCATTGATTACTGCGGGTTTGTCACTACTAGCATTGTTATGGTGGTTTATTGAATTCATTATAAAGAAAGTAAAGAAGGAAGAAATTGATCGATTCATTATCAGTATGCCTAAAATCTTTCCAGTTGTGGTAATTGCATCTACTTTAATAATTGGGATTGGGGTTACGAAAGCTGTTGATAAAAATTTACTAACCGTTAATGAGCTTAGAACAAGCTACACTTGGTTAATTCCTTTTGCAATTTTAACGGTGTTATTTACAGGTTTAATGTTACTCTTTAGTGTCTTCTCATGGATTGGCATTGGAAATAAAGAAAAGAAACCATATTGGAAGATTTGGGATAGAATATTTTATTTATTAATCTCCATTGGAAGTATTTTCTTAGTTGTAATGTTTGCTCTTTGGGGATTATTAGGATAAAGAAATAGCTTTTGCTATTTTTTGTCCTCTTTTTATATTCACATAAATAGATCATTCTATGATTAATAATTCAACACTTTTCATTAGATTTCTTCATTCTTTCATTTTTTTTATTCCTGGGGAAATCACTAATAGAAAAAACGATTAGTGAAGAGGTTTACTTTAAAATAAATAATTAACTGAAAACAATTCTAAATCATGGTAAAGAGAAAATAATAAAAACAAATCCACTAGTAAGATATCTTTGTGTTGATAGAGAGGAAGTGATCTTCTACTTGGGAACAAT
>JAEORJ010000031.1 GCA_016840945.1 Candidatus Gerdarchaeota archaeon | reverse complement strand
ATAAGGATACCTTGCAAATTAGCACTATTAGTTATATTCGAAGTATTCGTTGTAAAAGTAATTAATGATCTTAGGTCTTCAGGGATATATTCAAAGAGACTTCCAAGAAAAGTTTTTAGTTCATCTTTATTACCAACTATAAGGGTCTTTTGTTCACTAAAAACTGAAAAAATAAAAGTATCAAAGTTTTCAAATGTATCAATAGTATTTTTATGAGATTTGATTTCAAGTTCTAACTCCAAAGGAATTACTTGATCTTTATTCTTTATCTTTTTAGCAATTAAAGAATTCATACTTTCTATTAAGCATATAGGATTTAATTTCTGAAGTTCACCATCTAATTGAATGATTAGAGCTAAGCCATAATCTAAGTTATCAGCTAATAATAATGAACTTAGGAATATCTCATCACTGATACGTACAGTTTTAGAAAACTCATTTTCAGGATTACCTAGAGGTAAAGCATCTATGAGTAATTTCTTCATTAATTCCTCTGAAATATTTGAAACATAAAGAGGTGAAGCACCTTTTTGTCTTTCAATTTCAATAAATGCATATTTACTTAACTTCATTGTGGTGTTCTCTCCATATTCTTAAGTTCTGATTGTTTCTTCATTAAATCGATAAAGCTAGGAGGTAATACTCCTAATGATTGTTGTAACCATAAAGGTGGGAATAAAGTGTAATAATAAGCAAGTGTAGCCATAAGATAGAAAATCAAGGCAGCCATTATTGGCATAGAATATAAGTAGTAAATACTATCATCAATGCCCATAGTTCCAAACAATACATGTAAGATATTTGTCAAACCATCTAATAGAATTCCAAAAGTGCCTAAAGCAGACATTTGTAATCTAAGTTTGACCATTTTGTTTGCATTATTTCTAGCTTCAACTAACAATGTAATAATCGTGAAAATTGCTGCACCAAGGACAACAAATCCAAAGATAATAATTGAAGAATCAGATATTGTACTAGTTAGTTCAGGTGTTCCAATATCAATAAAACTAGTAATTACGTATAATAGACTTACAAGAGAAAGAACAATAGTTTCTATGTAAGCTAAAATCTTAATTATAATACGAACTTGAGATCTAAAGTTAACAATTCGTAAAATAAAGATATTCAATGCTGTAATAGCAATTGTATAACCAATAATTGATAAACCTGTTAAAAAATTACCAGGAGCCAATTTAATATTTAGGAAACGTTGGAAATGTTCAGAAAAATAGCTTAATGTGATTAATGCTATTGCTACATAAAGCATTCTGAAGCTAAGAAAAGAATTTGTTTTTATTTTTGACTTTCTGACTTTTCCTGTAATCATTATTTGATATACTATTGAATAAATTATTACTAATCCGAATGATATGATACCTATTAGAGCTTTGTAATTAACAATGATGTTGCTAAAGTTAAACCAATCTGTCCATGTTACCATAGTATCACCAGTAGTTTTAGTATATATATATAGTTAAAATAATATATTTTCAATTTTATTTATAAATTTATGGTTTTTTACAAATATTATTATAAATATTGTAAATTTTCATTTTTAATTGAAAATTATGTTTTTTGCTTTAACATTTCGAAAACACCTCTAACTAAAACACCTAATTCAGTTAGCGAACGATCATGACCTTCAATTGTAATCAATTCAAGTTCTTTTAACTGCTTCAAGTAATTAGAAGCGGTTCCTAAAGAAATATTTAGACTGTCTTTAATACCATCTAAGTTTTTATTTTCTTGTACACAATTTAATAAATCTAGACTAACGGGTTCAGAAAACAAGGCAAGAAATGTTTTGGAAAGTTTACGTTGATAGATTATTTCCTGGTCTTCTATAAGATCTGTAATGAAAAATTCTATATCTGTAGTATAAATACCTTGAATAATTTGTATAGCTTGAAATAATGAAATATTCAAAAATAATGAATCATCACCCAAATTTAACAAATAATGATCTTCAACTTTAAAATCTAACAATATAGCACGAGTAAAATCAAGAATAATTTCTAAAAATGATTTATCACTCATATTATCAATAACTTGCATATTGAATTCAATTTTTGCTAATTGACAATATTCTCTTAATTTTTTCAAGGCAGATTCAATAAATCTATAATTAACAGATTTTATTTGAGTATCACTTTTAACCACAAAAACAACAATTTTGGAAGCAGGATTTTTTCTATCAAAATCAATTATTCGTTGAAAATCTTTTTTCAAAGGGGCTATTTGTATTCTTGTGGACATACTACCAATTCCTTCTTATGTAAAATACTATAACAATTAACAAATAAAAACTTCACCCTATGGTGAAAATTTGATAAAATTTTAATTTTAACTATAATTTCTATTTTCTTTCTTGAATTTTATCAATTAACCATAAAATAGCTGTTTCTACACCATCACCATATTTTGCAGAAGTAGGTAATATATTGAAAGATCGTCCAACTAAACTGGAAATATTATAAAGTTTGATTGATTCAGGAGTATTTATGGGAATTTCTTCAATAAGATCTTGTTTGTTTATGAGTATTAAAATTGGTGTTTTAGATTCAACAATAGTTAACATATAATCAAAACTAAATTTACTTACTTCAAAATAATCATTTTGAGTAGTTGGTTTAATCGTACCATCAATAACATAGATAACAGCATCAGCTTGACT
>JAEORJ010000001.1 GCA_016840945.1 Candidatus Gerdarchaeota archaeon | reverse complement strand
GGTATGGTAATATCCCAAGTTTTGATCATGGAACTGTTGTTTACTGGTATATTCTGGCGATTGATACGAATGATAATTCGATAACGATTCTGAATATTGACAATGAAACTTTCAGCTATTTAGTCAAAAATCGTGCTTGTGAAGTGACTCTGACTGCTCCAAATGGCGGTGACACCTATCAAGACTCCATTCTGATTGAATGGTCTGGATCCGATCCTGATGATGATTCGTTGACCTATAGCCTTGGGTATCGTACTACTGCAGGTAGTTGGACGATGATCGTATCGGGCTTGACCAATACCTCTTATCTTTGGGATATCAGTGGCATTGCTGATTCTACTACTGTCAGTGTGATTGTTTATGCTAACGATGGTTATGGTGGTACTGATAATGATGAGTCGGATTTCACCTTTACAATTGATAATGTAGATATCCCCGAAGCTTCTATTACAACCCCGCTATCGGGATTACTCTATCAAGGAATGATTTCTGTTTCATGGTCTATTATCGATCCTGATGAGTACATTTCTGGTTTTGAGCTCTATTACTCAGTTGTTAGTGGTGAACCTGTTTGGGTATTGATTGATGATTCCATTGCTGATACGTTATTAACCATTGATTGGGATAGCACCGGTATTGTCTATTCAACTACTACTCGATTGAGGTTAGTCGTTCAAAACACTCTGGATGAACCAGTTGAAGCCATCTCAGGTCTCTTTACCGTCGATAATCGCCCATCGATTGATATGAATCTTATCAATCCTAATGGCGGTGAAACTATCACCGGTACACATACCATTTCGTGGAATGTTGACTATACCAATGATTTGATTATTTATGAAATCATGTTAGAATATTCCTACAATGGTACTGCCTGGGAGCTAATTACTTTAGGTATTACAGGTGAATCCTATGAGTGGGATACCATTCCTTTAGCTATGGGAACGAACTATCGTGTAAGGGTAACCTTAACAGCTACATATTTAGGTGTCGAACTTGATCCTATAGTTGATATTTCAGATACTACATTCACAATCGACAATTACCCCGACATTCTAATGAATCTCATTAATCCTAACGGTGGAGAAACTATTGATAGTAGTTGTTTGGTTAGCTGGAATCTTGTATACACCAATCCAGATATTATCTATGAAATTAAACTTGAATACTCCTATAATGGCTCCTCTTGGGAACTAATAGCTTCAGGTTTGACAGGTACATCTTATAGCTGGAATACTTCTGCACTACCCTCGGGTATTAACTATCGTCTTCGAATTACTTTGACTGCTAGCTATTTTAGTATCGTTCTTGATCCTATCGTGGATATCTCAGAAACAACCTTTTCAATCATTCACCCAACACCTACAACAATAACTTTACCAACCACCATTACAGGCTTCCCGATTTATGTGGTTATTATTGCCTTATCAACAGCAGCAATTGGTTCTTTATTAAAATTCAAAAAACGAGGATAGAGTTTTTGAGTACTGAGGAGGATACTTTCCTCCTATTTTTCACTTTTTTTCATTAAATTATTACTCAATTGGAACCCCATAACAAAGTTAGCTCTTGTATTTTGTCTGAGAAAAAATGATTATTGTGAATGATATAATTCATCCACTTTAGTGGCTATCTCATTGGCGATTATTTCAGCTAACTTCAATCCTTTTTCTCCAAGGTTTTCTTTGGATTCAGGAATTAACTCTGGATGAGCCTTCATAATCTCTCTAATATAAATTGTTGCTGCAGCTGGAGCACTATATTCCTCAACAGCAAATTTTGCGCAAGCTTCCTCACAACCTTCAACGGTAATAGTTTTGTGTTTCATGGCAAAAAGGCGTTCATTCCCTCCACCTTTATTCTTAATATCTCCAGCCATAAAAAGTGGTTGACAGAGAATAGTTGTGATTAATGGTCGTAATTTTTCAACTACGATTCTTGTAGCTACTCGACTTAATGTGCCTTCTACTAAATTTTCTCCACTACAAGCGATAATACCTATTTTTGGTTTTTCTGTTATGCGTAATTCAAGTTTCTCCATCTAATAATTCACCTACTTTTTTAGCAATTTTCTTAGCAAATAATTCAGTTAGTTTCATTGCATTTTCACCTAGTGGAGTTATGGTTGGTTCGGGCTTTAGGGTACGATTTTCCTGAACGACTGAGGTAGAGAGAAACTGAGCATCTGGTTCACCGATAATTTTGGCTACATCATAGTATGCACACATTGCTGTGCAACCATCCAAAGTTATCGTTTTGTTAGCTTTTAGTTTATCAACTACTTCTTGTTTTCCTTTTACGATCAGTGGCAAACATTCGATAGCAGTTCGCTCGGGTTCTAATTCATTAACGATTTTATATGCTGCATGCCGACACATACTGCCATAAACTTTACCTATTCCACTGCAAGGAATAATGTATACTTTTTTGGTCATTTTACTATCTCTTTACAATTCTTTTTCGATTTTCTTCTTCATATATTCAAAATATTGTTCGCCATCCATGAGGAATTTCTTTTCTTCCTCAAAAGCTGTTAATTCTATTTCTACAGCCCAACCTTGTTCATAGGCATCTTCATTCATAAGATTTGGTTCATCTTTAAGTTTGGCATTAACTGCAATAATCTTACCTGAAACAGGTGAGATCAAAGCTACAACGGCCTTTACTGATTCGAGTTCAACTACTTCATCAAATTGTTCTATCTCTGAATCTACTTTTGGCAAATCAGCAAATAATATATCACCAGTATTATTTTGCAAGTAATCTGTTATCCCCAATAATGCTTTTGTCCCTTCAGGTTTTACCCAACAATCATTTTCAGTAAAATAATAACCTTCTTTCGGTACTTTGAATTGATATTTATCATAAGATATTTCGTGATACTCTATATCGCCAAACTCTTTTTCAATAATTGACTCTACACTGCTTTCAGCATCTTCCTTAAGTTCTTTAATTATTTCTTGTGCTAGCAGCGCTATTATTTTCTCTTTTTCTTCTGTAGATCCTCCAGCTGCATCTATAACACTTTTAATCTTCTTGTACTCGTCAGGTAGAAAAATCCGTTTAGTCTTTTTATATTCTTGATTCTCGAGTAATTTTGCTGCACATCGGGTAGCACAACCATCAATAACAATAATTGTTGATTCTTTGATTATCTCTTGGTATTTTTCCTTATTAGTGCATAATAATGCAAAACTAAGTAGTTTAATAGTTGGATCTAACGCTGTTAATTTTAAAGCCAATTCATTTGTTACTAAACCTAAATCTTTCTCTATACCACCACAAGTTAAAACAGATATTCTTGCCATTTTCTTCACTCAGTATTATTAGCTCGATAGTCCTTAATGATTGAGGTTATCTCTTTTTTATCTGGAAAGCTCAAAGCATCAGGGGTGCAAATTTTCGCACAAGCTCTACAAAAAACTACACAATTATAAGGATTGGTTATAATTAATTGCTTCTCTTCATTCTCTCTTTTCTCAAATACTTTATGAGGACAAAAGGTATCACAATCCATACAATAATTGCATTTATCATAATCAATAGTTGGCCACCAAGGTATTATTTTTCGAGGAACACCCATGAATGTAGCTGATGTTGAGTCATACTTTTCAGCCATTGTTATTCTTCTCCTAATCCTTCAAGTGTTTTTTCTACTAATTGAAAAGCGTCATCAGTGGTCATATCTCTAATATCTAGTGGAATCAAATCTCGTTTGACATCTAAACCTTTCTTAGTGAAAGCATCCCTAAAGAGCTTATACTGCATGGTTGGTGCACAACCAGCGATCATATATTTACGTCCTTCTCTTAAATAATCATCAAAAAATCTATCCCCATCTTCTTCACATAATTGTGGGTGAATGAAACCATATTCTACTGGTAGTTCTACCCTTACCCTATTAACAAAATCCCATATATCCATTTTTTCAAACCCAGGGCATTTCCCTGTACATACACACATAATAAAACCAATTTTTTTCTTCTCAGTCATTAACAGACCTCAAATATAACAATATTGTTATATTGTCATAAATAAAATAATAATATTTAAATATTGTTATATTTAATTGTAAGCTATGAATTTCATGGCAGAAAATAAGAACTCTATACGTGCAAAATTCTTCAAAGCACTAGCAGACCCACTAAGATTAGATATAATTGACTTCATAGGGGAAAATGAAAAATGTGTTTGCGAAATTGTCGATAGGATGAACCTTGCTCAACCGTTAATTTCAAGGCATTTGAGGATTCTACGAGAGAGTGGTATTATCACTGATAAAAAAGATGGTACGAAAAGGATCTATAGTCTATCTAATAGCAAAATTCTTGAGATTGTGAAGGCATTAGACAAACCACTCTTGGAAGATCTAACTCAGAAGATTCTTCTAGAAGCTTTATAGTTAAGAAAAGAAGCTAGTGATAAATGTGACGTTTTATTGCCCTATTTGTAAGGAAGAGCTAGCTGAAACATCCATTGAAACAAAATGTACGTATTGTGGTAAAATTGAACATGCTGATTGGTTATGTAAACATCAACATTTCCTTTGTGAGGATTGTAGAACCGCTGATCCCGAAGAAATCACTCTTCGAGTTACCACTTCTACAAAATCTACTAATCCCTTTGAAATAGCTAATTTATTGATGCATCACCCTACCTTTCGCAGCCACGGAATTGAACATCACCTTATTGTTGCTCCAGCTCTTTTAGCAGCTTTAATTAATGCTGGTGAAATTCACATACCCATCAATCGCATAAAAACAGCTATTAAGAGAACGATAGATATACCTTATGGCACCTGTGGCTCTCGAGGAGATTGTGGTGCTAGTGTGGGAGCAGGTGTAGCAGTATCAATAATTACTCGAGCAAGTTATAAATCGGACAAAGAGCGTGCTTTAACTTTGAAAGCGACAGGTAAAGCATTAATCGATTTAGCTGCTATGGGAGGACCTCGGTGTTGTAAACAAAGCGTTTTTTCAGCTATTGAATCTACTTTAAAATTCCTCAATGAAGAGGGTCTGATATCATATAAGATACCAACTTTTACTTGTGAATTCAAAGATATGGATGAATGTAAGAAGGAGCTTTGTGGTTATTATGAAAGTTGAGTCTTTCAAAGTACGGTTACTTAGAGATGATATTAAAGACCCTTTTAGACACTTTGCTGCAGAGGAAGCATTATTACGATTAGTTGAGGAAGGTAGAAGCCCTCCAACATTACGTATTAGAACATTTGAAAGATCTGTATGGATAGGAGTGCACCAAATCCCTGAAGAAGATGTTGATGTAGAATATTGTAAAAAAGAACAGATACCTATTGTTCGTCGACCTAATCCTGGTGGAGCAGTCTATCAAGATGCGGGAAGTTTTTGTTATTCGTTTTTCTTTAAAACAGATGATTTTTTCACCCACTTAGAAATTAATGACCCTTCCACGCTCTATCAACTATTTGGTAAGGTAATTGTTAACACCTGCCATAAATTTGGTGTTGAAGCTGAAACAGCTGGTCGAAATGATGTTACCATCAATAACAGAAAGGTCTATGGTTCAGCTCAAAATCAATTATATGATGCTTTCGTTCATAGTGGTACTTTTCTAGTAAATGTTGATATTGAACAAATGGCTAAAACACTAAAGCCTTCAAAATTGAAGTTCAGTGATAAAGGATTCACCAATATTAAAGACCGAGTGATTAATCTTTCAGAAGCTGTTAATAAGAAACTTGAATTGGATGACGTGATTGACGTTTTGGTGAATACCATAAAAGAGCAGATCAATGTAACCTTTGATCCAGTAACAAGCAATTACACGAAAGAAGAAGAGGAATTAATAGAAAACCTATACCAAAATAAATACTCAACAATTGATTGGACTTTTCGTAAAAAAGCTTCTTTGGAAACAATACTCTCGAGAAAAACTGATTATGGGATTATTAGTCTAGGATTAGAAATGGCTAATGATAAAATTGCTAAGTTAACTATTAGTGGTGATTTTCTTTTTAAGGAAAATGAACTATTGATTAAACTAATACAAACATTACAAAATAAAACGATTCCAGAAGCTACAACACTAATTACTGAAAGTAATTTACCATCAAATTTCAAGTATGATATTATATCCTTAATAGAAGAATCAGTGGTGAAAAATCAATGACAAACAAGAAAATGAGATTAGAATTACTCTTAGCAGGACCACCTACCAAAAAATGTTTAGCACTAAAAGAAACATTTGAGAAATTCGTTAATGAGAATTCACAATTACGTTTAGATATTTATTATGCTGG
>JAEORJ010000292.1 GCA_016840945.1 Candidatus Gerdarchaeota archaeon | reverse complement strand
CAGCTGTTGTATAACCTTGCCCAACTAGCGCTCTTTGCACGTACCAATAAGTAAATTGGCCATTGGAATATTGACTTGCGTCATAACCATAACCATTGACTCCACAAGTAGTAGCAATATACCAGTAACTATACCTGGCACTTTGGCTAAGATACCAACCAAATCCACCAGATTGACAAGCATCAAGGAATAAACCAATAGAAACACCAGAGGCAAAACTTTCCATATCATCTCCCATTTCTTGGGCAGAGTAGGATTCATCACTTGTAGAGCGTGGTGTGTTTACTGATGGAGAGCTCGAAAAGTCCCAAAATAATAGATAAGAATATCCAGTACCAGGGTCATTTCCAGTATAGCTTGAACCAGAGTATTCATAACCACCATCGTAGGTCCCAGTTGCACCTCCATGACCAGAATACCAGATCACAACCTGATCTCCTGATTGAGCATGATTTGCGAGTCCTTGAACTTCTGATCTCACATTTGATTCTGTTGCTAATCCATCATAACGAGGATAATTTCCAGAATTTGAGTCACCATAAACTCTGATTTCATATCCTTTACCGATAAGATAGTTATATACATCTGTTACATCTTCATCACAATAACTAAGATCATTAATCGATTGATAGTTGGAAATTCCAAAAAGAATAGCATATTTGCCACCATTACCCCAATCAGATCCACCAGAATAACTTACTGTAACAGTTAAGGTAAAAGCTCCGGTACCACTATAACGTTTTACTAAAATATAATGGGTACCTTGGGAAGGTGAATTTACAGTTATATCTTCTCCGCCAGATGTATATCCACGATTATCGTAGCCTGTACATGATGTAGTACTACATCCACTAACTGGAGTATTAAACCTTTGATAAACATCAAAATCAGAAGATCCTGAATCAAGAACAATATGCATACTTTGTGCATTGGCATCAACAGCAATTGTGTATGCTGCTTCAGTTACAGTTGTAGTTAGAGATCCCGTCACAGGTTGTCCTGAGGTTAATTCATTTCCACCTGGTGGAGATTGATTATCAACAGTTACAGTAATAGAATCTGAACCAGTATTTCCTGATGGATCCGTAGCTTGAGCTAGAATAGTATGTTGAGCATTTGTATAGGAAGTAGTATCCCAACTAAAGGAAGAGCCTGTTGAAACTGTCGTTCCATCAATTTTGATGGCACGACCAGATATGCCATTTGCATCGCTTGCAGTAAAAGAGACCGTTACCGTTCCAGAAATTGTTGCACCATTACTTGGAGCAGTAATAGACACTGATGGTGGAGTAGTATCAGCTTGTTGATAAGTTATGGTTACTGTCAAGGTATAGGAGCCACCACCTGACCACATAATCACTGGGATATAGTGAGTGCCTTGAGATGGTGCATTAATAGTAATATCTTCACCACCACTGGTATATCCACGCCAGTCGTAGGTTGAGGTAGTAGGTTCAGCATTCAATCTGCCATAGAGATCAAAATCTGCAGAACCACAAGTGAGTACAGAACGCATTGATTCAGCATTGCTTCCCACTATAATATACCACATTTCGGTTTGTCCTACAGAGCTCAAACTTCCTGTTACTGGAACACCAGAGGTTAATTCATTGTCAGGAGTACCTCCGTTATCTACAGTAACGGTAACAGATGCTTGAGCAGTGTTACCAGCTGCATCATAAGCAACTGCTGTTATGGTATGAGAACCATCTGTAAGAGAATTAGTATCATAAGTGGTCTGATAAGGAGAAGAAGAATCAGTTGCAATAGTACTTCCATCGATTAGGAAAGTTACATGATCAACTCCTACATTATCACTTGCTGATGCACTAATAGTAATACTATCTGATACTGTAGCACCATTGGTTGGAGCTGTAATACTTACAGATGGTGGAGTAGTATCAGAAGTTTCTTCAGTAATAGTCACTGTGATTGTATAACTTCCTGAACCACTATAAGCATAACAACCAACAGACCAAGTACCTGTCGTTGCAGGAGGATCAACATCGATCCATTCTGGATTTGCTGAATACCCAGAATAAGCACTATTTGGAATATTCGTTTTTACTGAATGATCAGTAGATGTCCACCCACCCGTTCTTCGAGCTTGATTATCCCAAAGACTGAGATCATAATCATAGCTACTGCTAAATGAAAGCTGCACTTCAATAAGTGTAGCTGATGAAGTAACAGTAAATGTATGTTGCGTGCTGTCAGAACCTTGACTAACAGTGCCAGTAAAGGTTTGAACAGAACGTAAAGCTAACGGCTCTCTCATATTCATTTCTGGAGTTCTAGATTGTGTTATAGCAACAGTTGGTATAATCACAAATAAAAATGAAAATATAAGAAAACCCACTACTAATTTTTTAGATTTCATATGAATCCCATCGAACTCTTTTTGTTAACTTTAGGAATGTTAACTTGTATTTTTAAGAGGAAAGGGAGAATATAAAACTTTTGTAAAAAAAGATGGTTTATAATATACAATTGTTCCAAAATGTGTTTTTTCGTTTTTTAATTAATAAAAAAAGGAAAAAAGGGATTTAAACGAGTTCTTTCTCGTATTTCGAGACAATTTCACCATAGACTTGATGAATGAATCCTTTATCAAATTCGTATTCTTCGTTTAATAGCTGATCTCTTTCTTCTTGAGTAAAGTAGTTCATTACAGGTTTAAAGAAATGTTTATCTTCTTTTTCTATGTGTTTTGGATAAAAATCAACTAATTCCTGCATAATTTCAACGATATCATTTAATGCAAGAACAATACCACTAATATAAGACTCCTTAGCTGCTACAAGTTTCCCAACAAGTTTTCGTCCTTTTTTGTGTTCTTCTACAAGTTCTTTCATTATTTTCTTATGTTCAGAAGATAATTTCTTTTTAGCTAATTCACGGAAAAGTATTGCTTCTTCTTTTCCATGATGGCATTTATCAGCATAGATTCGTATAAAATCAACAGCAACATCGATAAATCGTAAATCAATTGTTTGTTTTTCCTTAATTTTAAGGAGAACATCATTCATTAAGGCAATCATTTTTTCTATCAATCTATGCTCAATCATAAGAGGAGCAATTGGCATAACCATTTTATTCATCTTCTTAGTATTTCCAAAGAATTCGAGGAAATAATTGCATATAATTCTAGCATTTTATAATTAATTAAGTCTTGTACTCATTAATTAAGTTAAAAAAGAAAAGAGTAGGCTACACTATTTCGAAACTTCGATGTGAAATGGAACCATGTTGGAATCCTTCAAAAATATAATTAATTTTCGCTAGCTTCTGTTTCATACCTAAAATATATAATAAAGGTAAATAATGATCTAGTGTTTGGAATCCCCGTTTATTCAATGAGATTATATCAAAATTGAATAGACTTTCTAAATCATTTGTAGTTATTGCTTTCTTCTGTATTTCATCTAACTTAATAGCCCAATCAAAAGGTTCAGCTAACATATTATAATTCATTTCTCGAAATGTATGAATAAGATTACCACTAGCAATGAAAAGTATTCCTTTCTCCCGCAACAATGCTAATTTTTGACCTAATTCATAATGATATTCAAAAGGACGTTGTAAATCCAAACTTAATTCAAGAACAGGTATTTTACCTGAAGGCAAAATATTTTCAAGAACAATTGTTGCTGCATGATCTATACCCCAGTCGTTAGTGGGGATAATTGATTTTGGATTATGGTTAACTATCCGTTTAGCTATTTCAGTTGAACCTTTAGCTGGATAAGTATAAGTATAGAATTTTTCTGGGAAACCATAATAATCATAAATCATTCTAGGAGTGTTTTCTGAAGTGATATAAGTTCCTTGGGTTAACCAATGAGCTGAAATTATAACAATAGCATCAGGTTGATAATTTTGGAAGAGCGTTTTACCATATGTTTTCAAAGCATTGGTAAAAGAGTTTTTTTCAAATAAATTAAAAGGTGAACCATGGCCTATAAATAATGCTGGTTGCTTTGTCAATTTTACCACCTAAATGATTTAACTATTAATCTAAATATATAGCTACTCCACCTGCTTCTAAATGCATTTTATCATGCTGATAAATATTTAAGATTCTTGTTGTTAGAAAATTATCTTTTGGTACCTTTATTTCTGGAGTTTTAATCAATTTTTCAAAAAAACCAATCAATTGTCCACGAGATTCTTGAAACCTTAATTTTACTTCATCATAGCTGAGATCAAAATATTTTTCCATATTATAATCATTCCAAACAGAATAAGTCATATTCATTGATTCATATTCATATTGGAATTTAGATAATTTATTCGTTAATTTAGCTGAACATAATCGAATGTATTCCATATCCCAAGTCCAAAGATGTAAAAGAAGATCTCTTTTATCCCAACCATTATCTAAAGAAAAAGAATCAGGTAGCTTCAACAACACGTCAGTTAATTTTTTAATTGTTGATACTTTATCTTGTAAAGAGAGTTCTTCAGACAAGATGATCTTCTCCAGATAATTAGTTTAAAAATAAAAAATATAAATAATTTTCTAAAAAACACGGCACCAAGAGTTATTTTAACCTATTTCTTTTATACAATAAGTTTAATGCTCCATGAATTATTGTTTTTCTTTGGAGGGTAAAATTTGGTAAAAATTAATATCGGAAAAAGACCAGATGTAACTTACGAGATGTTATTGGGAATTCTCCAGAAAAATCTTACATATAAAATTGAGAAATGGATTCTCTTAGGAGATGGTATTTCTATTTATAAAAATGAACTACTTGGTTCGATTGTAAAGATACGTCAAAAACCTGAAACAACTTTCTTAACAGTAGAAGTAAATCCACCTTCAGTGATTATTAGAATACTTTCATGCGTTTTATCACTAGGTTGCTTTTTGGGGTGTTTATTTATACTGTCAGGTAATTTTACTAAGAAAATTGTAGAAGAAATTAGAAAAATACCTGAATTTCAATAAATTATTTTTTTATTTTTATTTTTTCTTTTTTTTACCTAAAAATTAAAATGACATTT
>JAEORJ010000291.1 GCA_016840945.1 Candidatus Gerdarchaeota archaeon | reverse complement strand
TTGTTATGGCCATCGAACAGAATAATGCTATAGTTAATTTTCATGTTGACGGTTCTGTTCAGAGAATCATTCTTTCTTACCCATATCATAATTTAGCTACTACCCCAGAAGATTTGAAGGACCTTATCATCGAGGAAATCATAAGAAGTAAAGATTATAGAGTGGAGCATAATCGATCAATGTTTTTAAAACGATTAGCTGCTCGAAGTGGTCTTGGTAGATATGGCCGAAATAATATTTTTTATGTAAATGGCCTTGGTAGTTTTCTTTCTATTTACACTTTTTTCACTGATTATGATTTTAAAAAGGAAGAGAATTGGCATGAGGTTAAAATGCTAAATGAATGCACTAATTGTCACATTTGCTTTAACAATTGTCCCACAAAAGCTATCTCTCGAGATGATTTCGTAATTGATGTTGAAAAATGCCTTTCATTATATAATGAAATTCAAGGTATTATTCCAGATTGGATTGATTCCTCAGCTCATAATTCATTAATGGGTTGTACAAAATGTCAAGTATTATGTCCAGCAAATAAATTAGTTGTTGATAAGTTCATCAAATTAGAAGATATTACTAAAGAAGAGTCTAAGATGATTTTAAATGGAGAACAAGATGAAGAATTAGCAGCATCAATAGGAAAGAAGTTACACATGTTTGATGCAAAATATGCTTATTATTTCATACCAATAATTAAACGAAATTTAGAACTACTACTAAAATAGGTGGTGGAAACAATTTCAAATAGGGAAGAGCATGATTTAATTCATAAAAGAATAGAAGAAAAATTGGGTCAGATTAAGGGATATAGATTAAAGGAAGAATTAGAAATAATTGGTGTTTTAAAGCAATTTTCTCAAGGTTATCAAGAAAGAAAAATTGAAAATGTCAATAATTGGGTTAAAGAACTAATGGATAGAGATGTTCAAATAATCGGAACAAATGCTACTTATCCAGGAGATTTTGAGTGGCGATCTGGTCATGAAGCAGCAATAGAAATGTTTGCTAATGATTGGAAAAATTTTGGTAAAGTGAATTTCTTTTTTGAGCACTCGGAAATAAATATTGATGAGAATACTTCTTGGGTTACTTTTTTTGCAACAGCAACTCGCTTTACTCAAGAAGATCAGAATCGCTCATATGAAGCAAGTAAAAAACGATCATTATCAAGAATAAAATCGTATACTGAATTGGAAAAACCAAGCTCATTACTGTTATATCAAATCATTAACGATGCTTGTTCTGTTCTTTATCAATATGAGCAGAGTGAACTTTTTGTATGGCCTTTTCGGGTTTCATTAAGCCTTCTAAAGAAAAATAAAAAATGGCTAATAAAACAAATTCACTTTTCTTGGCCAGGCAGAGGATTCCCAGTTGTAAGATTAACTAACGAATAAAATAAAATTTTAAAAAAACGACAATTAATAAAAACAATTTACAAAAACATCAGAACCAATCCTACAATTGGTATTATAATGAAAACTGTAATTATTAGAATAACCTTTAGAGGAGAATCTTTCTTTTGTTGTTTCTCTATTATTGATGATTTGATCATAAAATTGTTAAGTTTATTTGCTAATCCTTCACAATATTCTCGAGCCTCGAATTCGTTTTCCAAATAAGTAATAAAACCAATATCATAAGTAGATAAGACAGTTTTTATTATCAAACAAACTTGATAAATAGTATCTATGTTATCTCGAGGTTCAACCCTTTTTGTTAATCGACTTATCTCTATTTCTGAAATCTCATTTATTGGTATCTCCACTAATTTTGGTTTTTTATTAAATTCAAGTGTTAATTTTTCTTTTGTTAAAGTTATCATAGACCATTTTCGTTTATCAAATAATAATGAAATAAAAGTTACACAACTCATTGCAAAAGGAACTAAAGCTAAAATCGCCCCTAGCAATTGAAACCATTTTGCAGGTGGTTCTAGAATCATACCAATGAGCAAATAAAGAAAGAGGCCAATCATTCCTAAAGCCATTATACCAATAAAAAGTTTGAGTATTATTTTATCTCTTTTATTTGTGCCTATTTTGTTTTCTATAATAATATCTTGAGCTATTTTGTTGTCAATTATTATGTCTAGTTTCCTTTGTTTTACATTTCCTCGTAATTTCAGATTACTATTACAAACAGGGCACGTTGAATTTGTTTTCAACCATTCATTTAAATGATTTATATGAAACATAACAGAACATGTACGACATTCAGATACAGTCTCATCATCAACAAATTCCTCTTTGCAAATCACACAAATAAAACGAGTCGCTTTTTCATCAAAATCTTCTACCAATGAGACTATACACCAATTTGTAAATTTAATCCAACTAACGTAATTTTTCTTGTATTTAAACTGATTGTTGATTGAATTATAAGAAAAAGCATTGGAAAGACTAATCATTCTTTCCTGTTAATTTATCCAATTCTTGAATTTCCCAATAGGTCAATTCATTCTTTTCTTTCATCTCTAATAAATAAGCAATTCCTTTATCTTTATCATCTAATTTTGCTAAAGAAAATGCTAATGAAGCTTTAACCTCAGGAAGTGTTGATTCTTCGATAACTTTAATCAGGGGATCTACTGCTTCAACAGCACCTATCTCTCCTAATGCCCAACCAACGATTTTTTGCTCAAAAGGATTACTGGTTAATAATAAATCAATTAATGATGTTATTGCTATGGATGATTTTTTACCTAATTTCCCTAATGCCCAAGGAGCCATTTCTCTTACAGTTTGATAATCACTTTTCGCAGCTTTAAGTAAAGCTGGAACTGCTTTTTCGCTGCCAAATTCAGCTAAGGTTTCTATTGCACCTGCTTTTACTTCATTATTAGGATCATTTTCTAATGCATTAATAGCTTCTGACTCAAAATCACTTTCGAGGATTCTACCTAAAGCCAATAAGGATAATTTCCGAACTGCCCAATCATCATCTTTAAATGATTCTCGTAAAGCAGGTAAAGCTTCCCTTGCAGCTTCACCGTATTCAGCAAGTGCCCAAGCAGCGTCACGCCTCGTTTCTAAATTATCAGATTGTAAATCAACTATTAATTCAGAAATTGATTTTATAGCCATTTATAATAACTCCAGTTTTACTGTAATCAATGTTTATTTTAGAGTATTAATATTTTATTGAACAAATTTAACTAGTTAATTATAATTTATTAATCAATACTTTTAGCTACTTAATTACTGTAAAAACAGAAAATCCTTTTATAATAATATTAGAAATCAAGAGCTAATGTTAACTCTAGCTAATCATTTAGTAGCCTTATACTGGCACTGGTTCTAATTACCTCCTAAATGATAAAAGATTAACATTATAGTTTTTGACTGTTTTTTGGAGGTTTCTTGATTGTTTTGGCAGGTGATATTATATCAAAAAGCGATTTTCTTGCATTATAAAATTTTCAGAATACGAATTACTGTAACCAAAATTTTCAGAAAGATTCCTAGGAACAGACTTGAACCTCGAACGATAATGATTGTATCGTTTTATAGGAGGTTATTCAATGGGATTAGTTAAAATTGAATTAGATGAAAATGATTTACCTAAACAATGGTATAATATTATACCAGATCTGCCTAATCAGTTGGCTCCACCCTTACATTCTGTTAAGAAAACTCCTTTGGGTCCGGAAGATTTGCTACCTCTCTTCCCAATGGAACTAATAAAACAAGAAGTAAGTCAAGAGCGTTTTATTGATATTCCTGAAGAAATCAGAGATATCTATCGCCTATGGAGACCCTCTCCTCTTTATCGTGCAAAAAGACTTGAGAAAGCACTTAACACCCCTGCAAAAATTTTCTATAAATGGGAAGGCGTAAGCCCTCCAGGTAGTCATAAACCAAATACCGCTGTAGCTCAAGCTTACTATAATATGAAAGAAGGTGTTGAACGATTAACGACTGAAACCGGAGCAGGACAGTGGGGATCAGCACTATCGTTTGCTTGTAAAATATTTGGTCTTGAGTGTATGGTTTATATGGTAAGGGCAAGTTATGATCAGAAACCATATAGGAAAATGATGATGCATGTTTGGGGAGCAGACATTGTTCCTAGTCCTAGTGATCGAACTGAATCTGGTCGTTATTTCTTGTCTCAAGATCCTGATAGTCCAGGAAGCCTTGGGATAGCAATTAGCGAAGCAGTAGAAGAAGCTATGAAAAATGATAACACTAAATATTCTTTAGGTAGCGTATTGAATCATGTTATGCTACATCAAACCATTATTGGACTTGAAGCTAAGAAACAATTTCAAATGCTTGATCTGTATCCAGATTCAATTTTCTGTTGTGTTGGTGGAGGAAGCAATTTTGCAGGATTTTCTTTTCCTTTTATTGCAGATAAATTATCTGGTAAAAGAAAAGAATTAGAAATTGTTGCTTGCGAACCTGAAGCATGTCCATCTTTGAATCGAGGTCTTTTTGCCTATGATTATGGGGACACTGCAAAAATAGCTCCTATAGTAAAGATGTTTACTTTAGGTCATGGTTTCATTCCTTCTCCCATACATGCTGGAGGTTTGCGCTATCATGGAGCGTCACCAATAATTTCTCAATTACATCATGAAGGAATAATAACGGCTAAAGCATTTAATCAAAATCCTACATTTGAAGCTGCAACATTATTTGCACAAACAGAAGGATTCGTTGTAGCACCTGAAAGCGCTCATGCAATAAGAGCAACAATTGATGAAGCACTAAGATGTAAAAAAACAGGTGAAGAGAAAACACTTGTTTTTAATAACAGTGGTCATGGACACTTTGATCTAACAGCTTATGAGACCTATTATGAAAAGAAACTAATTGATTATCAATATCCTAATGAGTTAGTTGAGAAAGCTATAGCTGAGCTACCAAAATTGTGAATGGAGAGTTAAAATTCTCTCCACCTGTTTTTCAATAGATTACATTCATAAACCAAATTCATCTAGTAAATCCTTTAATTGAAAATTATAAGCTTTCATTTGTTGATGCATTTTTATTGTTGTAAACTAAATAGATAGTATGGTCGATATTTGGTGATTGATTAATTAGAGCTTTGATTAATTCCTCTCTAATTAGCATGGAATCATTAGGATTAAGTTCTCTCTTTATTTCCTCCCAACAATCAAAATATTGGTTAAGCAATTCTTCTGTTGTAGTATTGAATTTTATCTTATTAATTACAATATTATCTAATTCCATTTTCTTCTCCAGCTATTAGTTTTATTTTTCACATTTAGATTTCAATTTTGATTCATATTTTAGTAATAGTGCTTGACATTTTTCATGGAGTGTTTTTGATAAATCAGGATCTTTTAACCAATTACGGACATCATCTAATCGCTTACTAATCCAATTAATATCACTATCATTTAGTGCGAAATGTAATTCCCAATCAATTGCTACTAAATGAGCTTCAAAGACTTTGCTTGATTCTGTAAATAATAATTTTGATGAAATTTCAAAACCTAATTGTTTTAATTCATTGATTTCAACTAATTCATGAATTAATAACCATTTATTATCAAGAACTTGATTTAATGTAGTAGTATCACCTGATGGGGCATCACCTTCAAAATAAGCAATCAATTCACTAGCAGAAATTTTTACTATAGTATAATTTTGACTTTTAAGTAAATCAATAGTTTCATTGATTAAATCCTTGATAAATTGTTGGTTAAGCATTTAGTTACACAATTTATTAATAGTGAATTTTGATTCTAAATTCTTTTGTGCTTATTGCATAGTTATATATCTAAAAAAAGGATTAAAGATTGTTATTTAATGAAATCGTCAATCAGAATATAACAACTTAACTTTTGATTTAAATAAACAGATATTTTTAATTGTGAAAAAAAAAGAAAAAAATTAATTAGTATGGTTTTATAGCTCGCACATGTGCTGAGATAATAGCTGTTTCCAATTGTTGCAGTTCTTGAGGATCAAGTTCCACTTCAGCTTTTTTGCCACCAGATATTAGTGTGATTTTAGATAATCCTTTTGATTTGCTTTTAGCTTCTGGTTTATTTTGGGGCTTGATAGTATATTGATCAATTATTTCTGCTTTTGTAAAACCAACTTCTCTTATTGTCTCTAAATAATTATTTTTCAAAATTGCTCTTGAAACACAACCTGATTGATCTTTGAATATTGAACGAACCTTTTCAGGCAATTCATTTTCAAACATAATATCAGAAATGATTAGTCTTCCACCGGGTTTTAACACTCTAAAAGCTTCTTTGAAAACTTGTTTCTTGCTTGATGCTAAATTTATAACACAATTAGAAATAATTACATCAACTGTACTGTCTGCGATGGGTAGATGTTCAATCTCACCTAAACGAAACTCGACATTTTCATAGTTTCCTTTATAGGCATTGTCTCTAGCCAAATCAATCATTTTAGGGGTCATATCTATTCCGATAATTTTACCAGTTTCACCCACAATTTTAGAAGCTAAAAAACAATCGACACCAGCCCCTGAACCCAAATCAACTACTGTTTCTCCTAGTTGGAGATTTGCATGGGAAACAGGATTACCTGAACCTAAACCTAAGTTAGAATCTTTTGGGATAGATTGCAATTCTTCTTTAGAATATAATGGATGACTACTTGCAGCAGCTTCTGTTGTTTCTTTTTCAGCTTTTGAAACTTCAGAAATCTTGCCTTCAGCAAGATTGGTATATCTTTCTCGAATTTCTCTTCGAGCTTTCTCTTTTTCATTGTCACTTTCACTGAAGGCATTTGAATCTTCAGTAGAGCAACAGCTTTTGGTTTCTAATATTTTATCCACCATGATTTGCACCTTTTAAGGATTTGGAATAGTCATTATAAATATTCCTTAGGAATATTCTTTAGGCGCAAACATTTATAAGGGTTTTCATAGATAAGAACTATAATGAAGATCAATTAAATGAAGTCAAGCAAAAATGATAGGCAAAGATTTAGATGTTACACCTATGGAAGCTTTTTTCTTAATGGTATTGAAAACCAAAAAATCACAATCAGGATCAGAGATTGTCGAACAAATTCAAAAGAATCTAGGTACAAGCTGGGCACCATCACCTGGTGCAACATACAAAATACTTCAATCATTGGAAAAAAAAGACCTCATCAAGGAAACAACCCAGAAAGAGAATCGAGAAGATAAAAGAATTAGAACCTATGATTTAACACAAAAAGGACTAGAGACTTTGCCAGTTATTACAAAAAGAATTCTTAAGATTGCATTATTTGCTGATTCTTGTTGTGCAGATTTATGCGTAGATAATAGTAATGATATCAAGATTATACGGGTATATAATTCTAAAGATTAAAAAACAGTCAAAAACCATTCTTACTTAAAGCTACTTTCTATTAAATCAATATAAATAGGAGAAAATTACTTCATAATATAGTATTAAACTAGACATGGTGATTAAGAATGCAAAATATCTCTGTTGGTCAAGAAATTCAAAATCTTAAAAGTAATGATATTAGTGTTAGACGAAAGGCCGCTTGGAATTTGGGGCAAGTTACTGATAAAAGGTCTGTTGGGCCATTAGTTGTAGCACTAAAAACTGATCCCGATAGATTTGTTAGGAATAATTCTGCAAAGGCATTAGCAAAAATAGGTGATCCAAGAGCATTAGGCGCGCTTAAAGAAGCTAAAAATAAGGATGTTGATGATAAGGTAAAGGAAGAAGCTGCTTATGCAATTGAAAAAATCCGCGAAGCAAGTGGTAAAACTAAGCAACCAAAAGTTCGCTCCTCAAAAACAGTCATGAAAGTAAGAAAAAAAGTTGATGCTTCAACCATTCCTAGCAAACCAACACGAGCTATGAGTTCTCAAAGACCAAAGTTACCTCCAAGATCAAAACCAGCGAGATCTGTTCCAACTAAGAAGCCTATCAAAACTACTCAAACTATAAAAAAGATACCTTCATCAAAACCATTGATGAAAAAGCCTACACAAAAACCTATCATGAAAAAACCAATATCAAAACCAGTTATGAAAAAACCATCATCGACTGATCCAACAAAAATTCAACATACAACAACTATAAAAAGAATACCTACAAAAAAAGAAGTTCCTAAATTACCACCAAAAAGAATAGAACCTACCAAAAAGCTAACGTCAAGTCAAAAAGCAGTTGGTAAACCAGTACCAAGAAAACCTGAAAGAGTTGATGATTTAAAACCTAAACCAGTAGCTAAAATCAAAAGTAATCAACCTACAAAGAAACCAAGAATAAGTGATAAATCAAGACCGGTTCCCGTAAAAAAGAAAAAAACAGATGATTTGAAAAAACGTAAAAGATGATTTTAAGTGAATGATATGAAAAGGAAAATCATAACAACAAGTATAGTATTGATTATAACTATTACAGCGTCAGTATCAATTTTATTATTAAATTTTCAACATTGGAATAGAGAAGAGATAACCATTAAATTATCTGATAGCGAAATGTTGACTTATCCGGGACAGAAATGTTGGTTATTAGCTGAAGTAAAATCAAATTTATTTTATGATGCTTATAGCACTCAGATTTCAGTTGAAGTTAATCAATCAATAGATTATGATTACACAATTTGGTCTCTATTGGATACTAAAATAGTTGAAATCTTCTTATATCCAAATATTACTCATCTGAATACTAATACTAGAGTTTCACTTGGGGTTAGTGCAGATACTTTTCAAACACAAGTATCAGTTATCGTTTCTTGTATAAATTGGACACAAAATTTACCAAGTGAAGTTATTGAAATTAAAAACTATTTTGTTAATTATTTTATTGATAATATCTCATCATTTAATGTGGAAGAAAACAATAGCTTAGAATTTATGGGTAATGCTCCACAAGTACTTGTAGTAGAACATTATCTTTTTAGAACTGATTTCTGGGAAATTGAAATTGCTCGACATGTTATGATAGCACCTTATGATTGGGTAACAGCTTATATTAGACCTCGAAATACATACCAACCTAATTGGGCTGGGAAAATCTTTTCATGGAGTTCAGGCAATCATACAATCCTTGAAATTGAACCGCCTGAAAATGTATTCAGGTAACAATGGACAAAAAGACTTTACTCACATAATAAATTTGAATTCTATAAATATAAATATGAAAATAATTTTGAGAAAAAAAAAGAGATAATGATTTATTATCTCAATTTATTTTTTGTATCAAATATTTCCAACGGTATTATTCCTTCAATTGGTAATTGTTGCAAACATGCAGGACATTTTCCTTGGGTCTTCACCCATTCTTGCATATGAGTAAGATGGCCTTCAGCTTCACATAATGAGCATTGTCCAATTTCCTCACCAAATGAGATTGGTAGTTTGCATACTGTGCACTTGGCTATCTGCGATCTACAAGCAGAACAAATAACAGTTTCTTTATCTATAGGCTTTCCACATGTATAACAAGTATCCTCACCTATTTTATAGAAACTCTCTTGGATTTGCATCATCGCTCTGGTTTTATCTTCAGAAGTACCTGCAAGTTTCTTTTGAGGAATAATTACATCGGTTC
>JAEORJ010000290.1 GCA_016840945.1 Candidatus Gerdarchaeota archaeon | reverse complement strand
TTTTTATATCAAGTTTTGTGAAATGAAATCTATTATCAATATTATCAAATTTTGTTATAACGATTGGTGTTAAACGAACTAGTACGATTGATGGAATATTGGTAAAAGTTTTTACATAGACTTCCGAAAATTTCCTTCTGTGAAAATCTAAAAAGCAACTATTCTTTTCTTCATTTAATCTTCCTAAAATTTCAGCTTTAGCTTCAATTTGAATGTTATTCAAACAGAGGGCTACTTGAGGATTCCCAGTAATTTGTTTTATTTTCTTATTATGATCCCAAGACATAAAATAAATTATCAGATCATCATTGGCAAAATCCATAACTCGAGAAGTTACACGATCATTTAAAGAAGTAGATAAGACAATCTGTTTACTCTCATTTAGAATATCAATAATTTCTTTTTTAACTTCCTCAAAATTGAGTTCTTTGCGAGCATGTAATATTGCTTCTTGAGAATCCTTATTTTGTTTGTTCATGGTTATCCACCATTAAATAATTGGTACCAAATAATAATAAAATTTCGTTTTAAAATTCTATAAAAAATAATTGTTTGATTATAGTTGTGATATTTTTTGTAGATCTGATAGAAGAATTGCATTGATTTTACCTAATGCCTTTAATTGACGATCATCAGCTAAATCACTAGTGGTTGGTAAAATCATATCTTTCTTGATTTCTAGAATAATAGAAAATTTTCCAAAAAAAACTCTCAGGTCATAACCATAACGTAATCGAGGATAAGAATAATTTTTATCAAAAAGTAATTTAAGAAAATTATATTCTTGCTCAGCAAGAGTGTTATTATCATCAAGATAAAGTCGTATTATAAAATTCAAATCATAAGGTTCATTTTTGTGTTTACATTTGAGATTAAAAGAATACATTTCGATTAGTTCATTTGATACAAGTAAATGGATATTACTAATTTTAAAATTCGAAGCATCATTATATTTTATCCTGAAAAAAACTAGTAGTTTAGATTTTAAATCCTTAATAGTCATCATTTACTCTTGATGTATTTCTTTTATTTATATAAAAAAGATATTCCAACAAGAATCAGATTTCAAATTGATAATAACCAGTAATTATTCTCAGAAAGAATTAATAGATAATTCTTGATTGTTAATACATTATGACCTTAGATAAAGCAATAAAAAATAGACGATCAATTAGACGATATAAACCAGATCTTTTAACAAAAGAGCAAATTGAAGCAATTTTAACAGCAGGAAATAATGCTCCTTCAGCCAAGAACGGTCAACAATGGCGTTTCCATGTTTTTGTAAAAGATGCGAAAGAGAAATTTGCTTCGTTCTGTCTAGATGAATTTGATGAAATTGCTAAAGAGCAAGAAGTCAGTCCTTATACAAGATCAAGCTTTACAATAATGAAAGAAGCACCAGTAGTAATAGTTGTTTTTTGTATAGATAATCCATTAACTCATCCAAGCAGACCAGACATTCAGTCTATTTCAGCTGCGATACAAAATATGTTATTGAAGGCATACGACCTTGGTTTAGGCTCTTTGTGGATTTGTGATATCCTCTATGTTGAGGAAGCTGTTATGGAGTATATGAAAACTGATATGCAACTAATAGCAGCTGTAACTTTTGGTTATCCTGCTACAGAACCAAGAGATATCAAAAAATTAACTACCTCAGAAGTAACAACTTGGCATGAATAGTAATAAAAAAAATTTCTTAAATGAAAAATAAAAAAGGATAACTCCAGATAAATGGAGCTACTTTTTCGCTTATCTTCGTTTTCTAGAAAAAACCACTAGTAGTAAAAGGATGATTAATGCACCTTCACCAATAACTATCCACAAACCATAAGTCGCTATGAAAGGAATTTCATACCAGGGATGCCCAGGGGGTGGTGTAGGGGTAGACGTTGTAACAGTTAAATCCATACAATAAAGTGAATTATTCGAAAAAGCCACTGGTACTACAAGTTCAAATTCTGAATCGTGATCTAAATCAGTAGCGATCACATTTCC
>JAEORJ010000289.1 GCA_016840945.1 Candidatus Gerdarchaeota archaeon | reverse complement strand
CAGGAAGTCCATCATGTCGAACAGCAGTATAACTTTCAGCTGCAATGTTATATCCTTTACGAACAATTTCCTTATTATCATTCATAATAAAACAAAAAATACAATTATCTAAATATCTTGTGAAAAAACTTGATAAAAAAGAAAAGGAAGTATTTACTTCCAAATAATTAGTGCAAATGTTAAGCTATAATCTAGCACTTAATTTTTCAATCATATCTTTGGTTATTTTCTTGAGATCGTATTTTGGATCCCAACCCCATTCTTTACGAGCTTTGGAATCATCTATAGAACGAGGCCATGAATCAGCGATAGCTTGTCTGAAATCAGGTTTATATTCAATCTTAAATTCAGGAATATGCTTCTTAATTTCTGCTGCTAATTCACCAGCTGAAAAACTCATTCCTGTAACATTATAAGTGCGACCTGTTAATTTTGAACCATCAGCTAATGCTAAATCTATATGACATTTTAGACAATCTGGTTGATACATCATTGGTAAAACAGTGTCTTCTCGAAGGAAGCAAGTATATTTTTTATTTTTAATTGCCTCATAAAAAATCTCAACAGCATAATCTGTTGTTCCTCCACCTGGGGGAGTCTCACTACTAATAATACCAGGTAATCTCATGGATCGAGTATCTAAACCATATTTTTGGTAATAATATTCAGCCAATAATTCGCCAGTTACTTTAGTGATGCCATACATTGTTGTTGGTTGTAAAATTGTCTCATTTGGAGTATTATCTCGAGGTGTTGTAGGACCAAAGGCTGCAATAGAGCTTGGCCAAATTATTCTTTCAATATCATATTTCCTAGCAACTTCAAGTACGTTTATCAAACCGTTCATATTAATATCCCAAGCAGTTTGAGGCATTTTCTCACCAGTTGCGGATAATATTGAAGCCATATGATAAATAGTATCAATTTGGTTTTCATATATTACCTGTTTTAATGATTCTTGATTTAGAGCGTCCAAATAAATAAATGGACCACCTTCTCGCAAAATGGCTGGAGGTTGAGTTTTCCTACCAGTTGCGATAACATTTTCAGCGCCGTATTTTTCGCGAAGATATGGCACTAATTCGCTACCAATCTGGCCACATGCACCGATTACCAATATTCTTTTCATTTTTTCATCAACCATGTATAATTCTAGTGATTTTTATCCTAATCACTAAAAAAAGATTTTGATGAAATGTTATCTTAACTAGGAATTAGAGTTATTTTTTAATCCAGCTATTGGGAATCTTAAAAAATACTAGTGCTTTTTTTCTAATTGGTAATCTCAATGGTTCTAAAAATTGATGAAAAATTATTGGCTGAATTACAGCAGATTTGTAACAAAAAAGACACCAACATAAAATTCTCTGTTTTAATTGGAACAAAAGATGTTCAGAAGAATGATGTAATGATTTTTTCCGCAGTTCATTTTCCAAGGCAAAAAGAGGATAATGATAGCTTTCTATTAAATGATGATGAATTGAATCAATTAGAAGCATTAGGTATAATGCTGCCTTATTTAGTTGAAATATTGGGAATAGTTTACTATTGTGAAGAAGGAATAACTGAGAATACAATGAAATGTTTAGCTGAAAATCTTCAAGAATCAAATCAGATTACAATATTAATAACTGTTAATCATAAAGATATAAATTATTATTTCATTTCACAAGAGAGCATAGTTAAAATCAAAGCAGAAACTTATTCTCAAACAAAATTAAATTTGTTAACATTTATTGAAACAATAGAGTTTGAAATAGATATTGATATTTTAGATGATCAATCAGAGCTTAAGAAACAGGTTTTAAGTAATTTAGATGTTTTCAGGGATAAAATTGAGTTTAACAAAAATCAACTTGAAACGATAGATCAATTACAAAAAAACAAAAGCCCATTAGATAGAATAATTGAAATTAGTATTCCTTGTGAATTGAAAAAATTAGGGAATAAAACTGAAAAAGGAAAATTATTCTTGGCTTATGATTTACACATCAATATCTATCCTAAAGAATCTATTTTGAATAATAAATTAATTGAAATCAAAGACCTTATTCATAATGCTTTTCAACAAGATTTGGTGGTTAAAATTCAAAGAGCTTATTTTGATAATAGACTAAAAAGATTTGTCGTTCCAAGCAAAGTTCCTTTAAGACTCTTTGGTTTACAATTGAATGCTTATACCTCACCAAAATTGCAATCTAATTATGAATATCAATTATGTGATAGTCTATACTTACATTCGAAGATTAAAGCTGAATTAGATGAAAAAATGGAAGCTAGGATCTTCTTGCATGATTTAATTGAATATTATAAATTAATTAAAGATGAGGATAAAATAAAAGAAATCACCAAAACAATACTAGCTTTAAGCTAAGGCTAATAGGTTATATTACAGCATTAAATTCCTTTGGTGAAGGTATATCCGATACTTTATAGGCTCGTAATAGATTTGTTCTTCCGGGGCAAAGAACTGAACCAGAAATAACAACAATCATATCTTTATCTTTAATGTGACCAGTTTTCTTTGCAACATCTACAGTTTCTACAACCATCTGATCAGTATTCTGATATTCTTTAACTAATAATGGGTAGCAACCCCAAATTATTCCTAATTGACGAATAATCTTTATCCTTGGTGTAGCAACATAAATTCTAGTTCGAGGTCTATGTTTAGCTATTAAACGAGCACTAAATCCTCCTTCAGTAAAAGCTAATATTGCTTTTATCGGCATATTGTCTACTAACATACCTGCAGCAGCAGCAAGGTTCTCAGCAATCAATTCCTGCTCATTTACTTTCTTTATAGGATAATCCTTCCAATGGAGTTCTTGTTCAACATTAAGAGCTATTTTATTCATCATGGTAATTGATTCAATTGGATATTTACCAATAGCTGTTTCAGCACTAAGCATAACAGAATCTGTTCCATCATAAATAGCGTTTGCTACATCACTAGCTTCAGCTCTCGTTGGACGAGGGTTGTTTTTCATTGATTCAAGCATTTGAGTAGCTGTAATTACTGGCTTTCCTTGTACATTGCATTTTCTAATCAATTCTTTTTGGAGAATCGGTAATTTAGTAATAGTTGTTTCAATACCTAAATCACCTCTTGCAACCATAATAGCATCTGTTTCTGCAAGAATCCGATCAAAATTCTTAATTGCAAAAGCATGCTCGATTTTGCTAACTATTGGAATAGCTTGGCCATCTCCTTTAATTATCTTCCTCAAACCAATAACATCTTCATGGGTACGAACAAATGATAATGCAATATAATCAGGTTCAAGTTCGAAAATGAATTCTAAATCATCTAGATCCTTCTCTGTTAAACTACTAACGTTTAAATTGACATTAGGAACATTTACGCCCTTTTTACTACTAATTTCACCAGATGAGAGAACTTTACAATGAATATCATCTCCATCTACAGACTTTACTCTCAAACCAATTATTCCATCGTTAATATAAATCAAATCATTTTTCTTTACAGAATTATTTAGTGAATCTAATGAAACACTTGCACGTTTATTATTGCCAACGATTTCTTCAGTGGTTAAAGTAAAATAATCATTTTGATTCAAAACATAAGACTTATCCAATTCACCAAGTCGTATTTTAGGTCCTTGTAAATCAAATAATATTGTTGTTTCATCAGAAATTGATCGTATATGATCAAATATCATTTTATGCCACTCATGAGTACCATGAGATAGATTTAAGCGTGCTACATCCAAACCAGCTTCAATCATATTTACTAATGTGTCTTTAGACTCACTACCAGGACCTATTGTAGCTACTATTTTTGTACGGGCAAATTCTTTATTAGCAATTTTTGATTTTGGTTTAGCTGGCATGATGTGTTCTCCATTAAAGTAACTTAGTCTATAAAATAAATCGTGAATACTTATCTATATGTTTAATGGAAAGAAAAGAAAAGAACCTGCAAATAAATTGCAGGAATTATTTAGTCTGTTGACTATTAACTAACCAATTTGAATCATAATTACCAATATACATGAATGCTAGTGCACCTGGTCCTACATGGGTTCCTACAACAGGGCCAGCTTCGATTACATGGATTTCCTTTTTCTGATCATTAGTTTTTTCCATAATCTGTTTGAGTTCTTCAGCAAACTCTGGTCTTCTTACATGCCATACAAAAATAGTATCTGTTATAGCATTTTTTACAATGTAAGGAGCAACTTGTTTTAAAGCTGCATCAGCTTCTTCACGACCTCTAATCGTTCCACCAGAAACAATTTTGCCATCTTCAAAATAGATTATAGGTCTAATTTTAAAAGCATTCACCATGAATTTCTTTAACCAACCAACACGACCGCTTCGATAAACGGCATCAATATTATCTTGAATACTGACAAGTTTAGCTTGTGGAATTAAATTATTTATTCTCTCTAAAATGTCTTCCTTAGAAGCACCATTTTTTGCCATTTTAGCTGCTTCAATAACCAAACAACCTAGTGTTGACGCAGCAACTCTAGAATCAAGTAAGGTTATATCAAGATCTTCAACCATAGAAGTATAACGTAGTGCACTTTGATATGTACCTGATAATTCCTTAGAAATAAAGATACCAATAATTGAATTAGCTTCTTTAGCTGCTTCCTCATAAGCAGTTACAAAAGATTTCGGTGTAGGAACACTGGTTGTTGGAAAATCTTTTGAGGTTTCCAAGAGATTATAAAATTCGTCTGGGGTTAAATCACCATAATTTCCCTGCATCTTATAAGCTTTATCGCCTATAATAACTTGAAAGGGGGCTATATGGATATTATATTTCTCAACTATTTCTTTAGGAAGATCTGAGCTTCCATCAGTAACTATTGCGACTTTTTGCATAAATATCGCTCCATAGATAGTAATAGATACAATAATTGCGTTTAGATTAGCTAAACTGATATTTCAATCTTGTCTTTATTTGTAAAGATGGCGTAGCATTAAGATTAATTATATTGTATCTATTTCGCTGAAGAAGTATTCTTTATCATCTTTTTTGGCAATTTTTTCTCCAGCTTCTTGAGCTAAATCTAAGTAGTATTGCTTTTTATCGGACATACCTGCAATTGAATATGCTCTTGCTAAAGCTTCATATGCAAATGCAATATCAAAATCTCCAATGTTATTTGCTTTGCAAATATCTAAACATCTTTGGGCATGATAAAGAGCGGGTTCAGACCTTTTCAAAACGGAATACACTCGAGAGATTTGCCATTCACCACGCTCAAAGTTTATTGGTTTTCCAATTTTTCCCCAATGATATCGTGATGCATGAGCTGAATGAATCATTTCATCATTCTCTTCAATGGTTCGATCTTTTTTATCTAAAAAATCCCAAGTATGATTGAAAAGATTAATTGCCATTTTTTTATGAAGCTGTTCTTCTTCAGATAGTTTTTCATCAGACATTGTATATCACAGCTTTAAGTTAAGTATAATTGCAATAATATTACATATTAATTATCTCAGTAAATATCTAATATTTCAGTAGATATTTCTATTCGAAAGTTAATATTTCAGAACAATCAATTAAAGCGTGTTTAATGATGTATTACGGAATAAATGAACAAGTAAAACAAACAGCATTAGAATATCCAGTACATCTTATAATTATATTATCAATTGCTTCTTTAGGGATACTTATTTTACTATTCTTTATCCCCAGACTTTTTCAAAGAAGCAGATTAAGAAGGGAAAGAAAAGAAATTGAGGAAACAATTGATTATAATATTTCTTACAATTTGTTGCAAAAGAATATTTACAGATTTATTCGTGAAAAGAAATTTGCTCATTCGATAATTTACTTATTTTTCATTTTTAGAAGATACTGCAAAAACGAGCTTAACATAAACCATGCTTTATCAATAGATGGTCAAGAGCTAATTCGTTTTACAGCTGGTTCATCTCATCATTCTATGAAACAATCGAAAGAAATGGTAGATATCTATGAAAAGGCAAAATTCACTTTAGATGAAATTACTTATGATGATTTTCTTAAAATGAAAAAATTGGTTGAAATAATAACAAAAAAAGAAATCTAAGGATAATTAAATATCCTTAAACCAATCATCACTATAGTCTCCAACCCAAACAAAACCAAAAGTATCAGGACCTACATGAACACCTACAGCCGGACCTACTTAAGCCATAAGAAATTCTTTTGGAGCATTAGGAATAGATTTCATATAATCAATTAAGTTTTGACATTTCTCAGGATTCCCTGAATGAGCTATAAACATTGTATCGATTTTTTGACTTCCAGCAACTTTTGATAATAGCTTCTTAAATGTTTCATCAATATTTTGCCAGAGCATTATCCTTCCTGGTGAAACAATTTCACCATCAGCAATATGAAATATTGGTTTAATATTTAACACCCTGCCCATGAGATGTGTTAATCGACTTATTCTACCACCGCGTCTAAGATATTTCAATGTAGCAGCATAACTAATCAAATGAACATGAGGTATTATCTCCTTTTCAAGATAATCAACAACCTCTTGTCGTGATTTTCCTTTCTCTAGTTCACGAGCAGCTATTAAAACAACTAATCCCGTTTCAATTGTTCCTGATAAAGAATCAATAACTGACATATTTTCATAATTCATATTTTTCTTAACCAGTGAAGCAGTATTATAAACAGCACTCAACTTTGATGAAAGTGTAATCAGAATTAATTCATCATATTTTTCAGTATATTCATCAATTACTTTAACGAATTCCTTAGGTGCACCAACACCGGTTGTTACTCGTTCACCTGCTACCAATCGTCTGTAGAATTCTTCATTGGTTAAATTCACATACGGTTGTCTAATCTCATCATCATTAAAAATAACATTAACTGGTACTATTCCAATAGCATATTTTTTTATTAAATAATCAGGTAAATCGCAAGTTGCATCAGTGATTATACCAACTTTTGCCATTTATACCACCTACCATCTGTTTTTCTCTAAGAGTTTTTTAGGATAGTAATATAGATATAATCTATTGGAATAGATAGAAATTATTATCTTTAAACAACCATTATTTATTAGTTATTTGGTTTTTAACTTAAGAAAAAAGAGGTTAACCAAATTTTTATAACTGAATTACAAAATGTGAAATTCAAAAATATTAGGATGAATGTAATTGTCAGAAAAAATAAAGAAGCTAATAGCAATAGCTAGAAAAGAAAATAGAACTTTCCTCTTAGAGCCAGAGTCAAAACAATTAATGAATGAAATAGGAATAACTACATCTAAATTCAAAGTTGCTACAACAATAGAGGAAGCAAGAAAAATTGTTAAAGAATTAGGATATCCTTTAGTAATGAAAATCATATCACCACAAATCATACACAAGACTGATGCTGGTGGTGTGAAATTAAATATATCTTCTGAAGAACAAGTAGAATCTAATTTTAAAGAAATTATCTCAAATGTCAAAAAGCATAACAAAGAAGCTGAAATCAAAGGAATTTTAATAGAAAAAATGGAGAAACCATCAACCGAAATAATAGTAGGAGTAACTCGAGATGCAACATTTGGACCTGCAATAATGTTTGGTCTAGGAGGTATTTTTGTAGAATTATTGAAAGATGTTTCCTTTAGAATAGCTCCTATTACAAAAACTGATGCTTTAGAGATGATCCATGAAATAAAGGCTCTACCAATGTTACAAGGATTTAGAGGAGGACCTAATGTTAATTTAGATTTAATTGTGGACATACTATTAAAGATTTCAAAATTAAGTGTTGATTATATTGATGATATATTGGAAATTGATTTAAATCCTATCTTTGCATATGATAACAAATTACTGACAGTAGATGCCAGAATTATCCTAACTAAAACTTAACAAAATAAAGCGTTTATTTTAAAGAAAAAAAGTATTCTGAACGCTTAATGTAATTAGTGACAGAGTAAATGCCGTCACTGAACTTAAAATCTGCTATTAAAAGGACTGGAAAAATTAGTGCTAAATAAGAAACGGATCGCTGAAAGTTATGATTCATCAGCGGAAATATATGATAATCGTTACAGTGATATTCAAATCCAAAAATATCACGAGATACTTTCGAGATTAAACTTTACAGATGACGATAGAATTATTGATATTGGTTGTGGCACTGGAAACCTTTTGGGATTATTAATAGCAAAACTAAATGGAAATGTTAAACATTCATTTGTAGGTATTGATTTATCATTTGAAATGATACGAATTGCTCATGTTAAATATCCTGAAATTGATTTTATAGTTGCTGACTCTGATAATTTACCTATAAGAGATGAAAGTTTTGATCGAGTACTCTCAGTAACCCATCTTCAAAATTTACCAGAACCAAAAATGAGCCTTAATGAAATGTACAGAATCGCAGTAAATGATGCTCAATTCGCTATATCAATACTAAGAAAAACTTGGTCATTAGAGAAACTCAAAGAATTAATCTCCAACTCTGAATTAACAATGCATGATGAATGGATAGCTGAAATCGAAGATATTGGAGTAATTTGTCACAAATAGTGAAAAATCGCACTAATGGCAAAGTCTTTTATATGTTAATGTATGTAATATAATGTAAACAGGAGACTGCTACTTAAAACAAAGCATAGAAAATAGAGAGCACACTCAAATGTTCCGCTGGGTGTGCTCCCTGCTACCATTTATAGCTTTTTTAAGTAAAAGGAACAAGAAAAAGGTGAACAAATATGACAGTTGACTCTCTTGAAAACAAAGGAATAAGTGACTTTCTCTTACAAGTCACGCAAGCAAGTTCATTTAGTGAACTAGCCAAAGCTTTCAAAAAACTATCAACTGATTTTAAAACAATTGAAAAGCAGGATTCCAAAGGAAGAACAAAAACTTTTCTCACTCGCTATAAAGAATTAGAAAGCATAGCACAAGAAATTCTAGATAAAGATCCTAATGGCAACATCCCCACAGAACAACAATTAGCAATTTTTGGTGAAATGGTTGTTTTACGTGATGTTTGTTTACGTAGAATGAAAGCTTAAAAGTTATTTACATTTCATTCTTTTTCTTTCTTAATAATTATCAATTCTATCATTCTTAGCAAAAATTTTAAGTGCAATTAATTAGGTCTCTGAACTAACAATAGGTGATTTTATGAAATACACACAAATTCGAGAGCTATTGACTGGCAAAAAAGTCGATAAGATAGTAACCCTACGAGGTTGGGTTGCTAGAAAGCGAAGCAGTAAGAAAGTTGCTTTTCTAACGATACGTGATTCAACGGGTCGTATTCAAGTTTCAGTCTCTCGAGAGAATAATGAAAAAGCCTATGAAATTGCTGATAGCATTGGCTATGAAGCAGCATTACATATTGAAGGTACTTTAGTTAAGGATGATCGCGCACCTGAAGGGTATGAGATTAAAGCCAACATGATTGAAGTAATAGGTGATTCACAAGACTTCCCCATTTCAAAAGATCAAAGTCAAGAATTCCTTCTGGATGTTCGACATTTAGCATTACGTACACAGACCTTAACATCAATGCTAAAAATTAACTCATCAGTTTTTGAAGCAATTCATACTTACCTTAGAAAAGAAGGTTATACAGAAGTTCAGCCACCAATTTTCACCACAGCGGGTTCAGAAGGTGGTTCGACATTATTTGAGCTCAAATATTTCGATAAAAAAATCTATCTAAGTCAATCATGGCAATTATATGCTGAGAACTTTATTTATGCTGTTGAAAAAGCATATACCATTGCCCCATCATTTCGTGCTGAGAAATCAAAATCAGCAAGACATGTAACAGAATTTTGGCATGCAGAAGTTGAAGCCACTTGGTTAGATTTTGAGGGTCTATTAGAATTAATGGAAAATTTGATCAGTGCAATATGTATAAATGTTGCAGAAAAGAATGCTTATGAGTTAGAAACTTTAAATCGAAAACCTGAAGACTTACTTAAAATTGTTCCACCATTCCCAAGAATAACTTATGATGATGCACTTAAATTATTGAAGAAGGAAGGACTTGATATACCATATGGCAATGATCTTGGTCAAACGGAAGAACGTGCAATTGGTAAGTTCTTTGACAAACCAGTATTTGTAACTGAATATCCAAAAGAAATAATGGCATTTTACAAGAAAGTCAATCCGGAAAATCCTAAAGTATGCTTAAACGCAAACTTATTAGCTCCTGAGGTAGGTGAAATCATAGATGGTTCTGAAAGAGAATCAGATATGAATAAAATCCTAGAGAAATTAAAGGAAGAAGGATTGGATCCAGCTGATTTTGATTTCTATTTAGATACAAGACGATATGGTTCTGTCCCTCACTCAGGATTTGGTATGGGAATTGCCCGTGTAGTAATGTGGATTTGTGGATTTGAATCAATAAAAGACGCAATTGCATTCCCAAGAACTATATCAAGAATAAAACCATAGAAAAAAAAGGAAAGTCTTGCTTTCCTTAACTATTATTTTTTTATCCTTAATTGTTAAATAGATACAAAATGATTTAAAACCAATAGAAAGACTATAAAATAGAATGAGATTTTTCCTTTTCTGAGGATTAAAAAAATCACTAAATAATAGGAGTCAATCCAAAACTATGATTCCAGTAAGATGTTTAAGTTGCGGTAAAGTTATCGGTGATAAATACGAAGAATTTGAACGTAGAACCGCTGCAGGGGAAAACCCCGGTAAAGTACTAGATGATTTAGGGTTAGACAAGTACTGTTGTCGAAGAATGATTATTACACATTGCGATTTAATTGATGAATTCCTTCAATTTGAATACCCAAGGAAGAAAGAAGATTAAATCATCCACTAGTTTTCCCTTCTAATCATTTCTTTTTCCCTTTTCTCTTCTAAAACCTTTAATACTTTACAGAGGATTTTGGTAATAAAGAAGCATTAGATTGATGATAAGATGATCAAAGAATCGTTTAAAGTAATTTTGGATGTTTGTTCTGAAATAGGGCAATTGTTACACGAAAAAAATTGGGCTGAGGGGAATGGAGGTAATCTTTCAATCAGAATAGATTTACCATTAAAACAACTAGTTGATGAAAAGATTGATGACAATAATCAAAGTATAAATCTGAGAAAAGAATACCCAAATTTAAACAATAAGTTAGTTTTAGTAAAAGGTTCAGGAAAAAGGATGAGGGATATTAAGAAGGATCCCGAAAATAATTTAATGTTGGGATTAGTAAAAGAACAGGAGTTTAGTATAGTATGGCCTTTTAATTGTCAATTTGAACCAACTTCTGAATTATCTTCACATTTACTAGTACAAGATTTTTATGCTCAGCACAATCCAAAAATAAATACATTACTACACACCCATCCCACAGAGCTGATAACATTATCATTTCTTTCATGGATAAAAGATACAGAATCAGTAAATAAATTCTTGAAAGGATCTAGTCCTGGATTCTCTATTTTCATATCTGAAGGGATAGGATTTTCTCGATATTTATTACCTTCTAGCACTGAACTTGCTGAAGAAACTTTGATGTTAATGAAAAATCACAGAATAGTATTATGGGAGAAACATGGGGTTATTTGTGCGGGAGAATCACTAGTCGAATGTTACGATCTAATTGATATAACCAATAAAGCAGCTGCAATTTACCTATCAACGCGACCTGATGCTATAAAAATGCTAACAGATGAAGATGTGAAAGAAATTAATGAGAAACATTCTCTGAAATAGAATCACTTTTCAAGAGGATTTTCCCACTAATTAATAATAAATAGAGTATACAAAGAATGATAGCTATTCTTTGAGTAAAAGCTCCTCCAAAGAAAAAACGACTTATGATGTGAAAGATAAAAGTAAAAGCTGCAATGAAACCAAATATTGAATAGCCAATTGAAATCTCTTTTTTGTATTTTATTGTAATTATTGAGAAATAAATAACCATTACACTGATAGCGATATAAAAGAAAATAGCTATTACATAATGTGCTACTAAGTAGATATCTTCAGAAATTGCACCAATACCAATTAAAGATAAGCCTGTTATCAATCCTAAAATTAAAATAATTATTTTTGTATTTTTATGCTCAAATTTTACACTGAAAAATAATAAAATAGGTAATAGACAAATTCCTACAATTATGATGCCACTATTGAATAATGCTTTACCAGGTTGACCATATAATACCAATTCACTCAACTCCCAAACACGCCAATCATATCCTGCTTTTATAGCATAATAATGTGATAAACAGACTAAAACAAAGAAAACAATTGTACCAATAGTAGCAAATGAAATAACTAATTTTGCTATCAAAGATTCTTTCTCTTTAAGAATCGAATAATTCATTTTTGTAATCACCTATCTGTTTTTTCAGCTATATTTTAGCAACTCAAATATTTCCTTTAGGATAAAGCACCACTATAATAATTAGAACTACTTGTATTATTTATAAAATTGCTGAGAACTAAAAAAGAAGAAAATATAGAATAAAGGTTGTTTAATCCTTTATTCATTTAATCAACTTAATTCAATACAGGACTTGATAGATTCTTAACATACAGAATGATGATTGGAATATTAACTTGAAGTTGCTTAATGTATTTACATCAGGAGCATTTTGGAGGAATCCATTTCTCCAGGATTGTAAATTAGTTGGCTCACCGCCACCATAAGTACCATCAGTATTCAATTTATAAGCACAGAGTTTGAATACTACTGAATCCCAGTATTTATCTTGGAAACCATAGGTTTCATCTTCTGCTGGATCTTCAATAAAGTAATCTTTTGTGTTTATTTCGAATTCATCACCATATTTGTTGTCCATATATTCATCAGAGATTTCTATCATCCATGTTGATTTGGACATATCATTTGAACTACTTGCAACTGTGCCAGGGCTGAGTACTAAAACATAATCAACGCCAAATTTCTCCATGAGTTTAATTGCTGTTGTTTCGTTATGTATCAGCATCGCTCCTATGACACCAATTTGAGTGCTATTAATCGTTGCGTTATCAACCAGTACGGTACAATTACCAAGAGTTCTTATCTGGTAACCATAGTCCCACCAACTCATCACTATGGGAGGTTTGGTTCCTATATCATATGGGGCAACATTTAATCTTAAAAATTCAAATGCTTCTTGGTAATCATGTGCTAAAAAGTCTGTACCACCGGCGTAGCTTAATCTAGGAGTCAATTCATGGTTGAAATAGTATTGTCTATTAGCCATTTGAACTCCAAAGATAGCAGTTAACATCAATGTAATAGCAACGAAAACATATGCAACTGATATCAGTTCTCTACCTATCTGTTTGGTTGCTCTTCGCTTTCGCCTCGATATAGTAAATCTTTCTTGGAAGATTAAAGCAAATGGACGTAGCACTTCATCGAGAGTATATCCCGCAACTATAGCAGCTGCTGGTGTAACAATTAATGCAAGTCTAACCATAGATCCACCGAAATAAATACCTGTTAGTCCCATGAGTAAAATGAACACTGTTTTTTCATTAGGTTTCTTAATACAGAAATAGAAACCTAATGGCATGAGGAAGACCATTATGTAGATGTTGTAAAATAGGTTCGCCCAAGACGATGTTAAGTTCTCTGCTACAGATTCAATTAATGGTAATGATCCTGCTAATGTTGGAAAGATTGTTCTAATGAATTTCTCAGCAATTGGTTGTATTTGACCTATTGCATATAAAACAATAGTAGCTATTATACCAACACCGATTAATCCTAGGATGGTATATTGAACTACTTTCTTTAATTTCTCAACACTAATACTCTTTTGCAATTCTTGATAGAGCGTTATTAATAACATTCCAACAATTACTAGAATGGGTATTAATTGCTCAGTTGAAAGTGCAAAAGCAATTCCATTTCTTGGAATTAAGGCACCAATCAAAATACCGATTAAAATTGTAATAGAGAAGCTAGATAGAAGTCTGCGGGAATATTTCTTAAGAAGGATCATAAGAATTGCATATAATGCCAATAAATCATAGGCGTAACGATATGCACCCCAAGCAAGGGTTAATCCACCTAATGAGATACCAGCTAATATGTTATTCAGCATACTATCTTTTGTTAGACCTTTTACAAAGAAGTAAAATGTTAGGAACATCAACAGAATTCCTACACACTCATTATCAAAGAATCCAACAACAGTTCTGCTTAGAAAGCCTGCTGCCATAGCTAGGAAGAAAGCTGCAAAGACACCTGTTCTTTTACTGTGGAGAATAGAGCCTAACTTATAAATGACTATAATTGTTAAAGCTCCAAAGATAGCAGGTACAAAATATGAAACTGTTAACATTGAAGTGTTAAAGCCTAGGAATAATGCAATCTTGTAAAAAATTACTGAGGTAATTGGGATAATGATATACATTGAACTTCCCATATATCGCCCGTAAGGATACCAAGTACTTTGGTCATACCAATTCAAGAAGTCTCTCAACCCATGTTCATAAAGGTATTCGGCACAACGATATTGGACCCAAGGATCAAGACCTTTAAGAAGAATATCAGTTGAAAAGACTGGTAATAATCTAATAAGGAATGCGCCAATAACAATCAAGGCGAGACTGAAGTAAAGAAGAACATGTTCCCTTTTAACTTGTGGCCTACTAATCCTTGATTCAATCGCATCCCATGTTCTACTGAAGAATGCTTTTATTTGTGACAATAGTATCGACCTGCTTTATTTTCCTTAGCTATTTTTATTTTCATAAGCTTTTGTGTTATCCTTTTAGGTTCACAAAAGGTATATAATTGTTTCGAGCATTTCACAAACTCATACTTTTTAATATTTTCTTCTTTTTTGAAACTATCGTTTAATAAGAATATTTCAGTCAAATTTGAGAAGAAATAATAAAAAAAATAAGTGGTTATTTGACTTTCAAAGCCAAAAACCAACAATGTTAATCATTTAGGTGCTGTTTCTGCTTTTATTTTAATTTTCTCTTTTTTCTCTGACCATCTAAAGAGATAGATGCATCCTAGTAGAACAAAAGCTAAAATCATAAATCCTACACCCATCTGCCAACCTGTATCTCGGTATTGAATTATGATATCAGCTATTGATTTTAATATATCAAATAGGATTATAGACAAACCTATTCTACGCAAGGTTATATTACTAAAGATGATACCAAAAGCAAAGAGCACTAGCCCTACACCAGCCCAAATAACGCCAACCCATATTTCAAAGAAATCAAAGTAAATCATAGATGAAATCATTAGTACTGCTGAACCAGATATTGATAAGCTAGTTGTTAATGGATCACCTAATAAGAATAATTCATTAATCACTGCAAAAGCTAGTATAGCAGCAGATAATCCCATAAGTACAAATTGAACAATATCACCATTTACATTAGCAAAGAATCTTAACATCAAACCTGTAAATAGGAATGTACAAACTAAAGAAACTGTAGGGGTAGCGATGAAGTTTGGTGTTATTGAGCATCCGAAGAAGATTACTGATACTACAAGGACTTTTACCAAATTGTAAGGTTCAGGGAACCAACCCATCATCACTAATGAGGAGATGACAAAAGTACCAAATATACCTGCTAAACTGAAATCGAGCCCTAATCGTCGATCTACTTGTTCTAATTCTTCCAATCGTTTTCCTTTGACTCTTTTTGGTGGCGTAATAGTGTATTTGATAGTTAATGATACTGCTGTAAATATTGCTAATGGAATAAATAATCCATAATCAACAATCAAGATTCTCGTTCCTTCGGTCAACCATTCAAAGAAGTAGAAGAATGAATATGAGAAAATTATTGCTCCAACTTGTAATATAACAATAATTGGTACTAATTGACCTAGTTTGAATTCTTTTTGTAGTGTTAGCAAAACAATTGATATAACACTGGTACCAAATAATATTATACCACAAACTAAACTGAATACGTTCGAGAAAGTGCCTTCTGGTCTAATGAATGGTAATATTGAGCTGACTAATGATAGAACCAAGCAGTAGATGACTGTAATCGAGTATTTTTCTCTTAGATAAATTGTAATTGCTGATGTTGCTAAAAACCATAAGATGATTATTAGAGTAATTATATTGAAATTATTGTTTACACGAATGATCCCTTGATTGAAAGTCATATAGCAGGTTAATAATAACAAAGTTAATCCTGAGAAAATTATGGTTATAATTATATCCACGGTGCTTTTCTTCATAAAGAGCATTACAAAATAGAAGATACAATACAAACCAAAAATTATTGTTATTATTAATGGAAAATTCATTAATGCACCTACAATGCTTAAAGAGATAAATGGTATAGGAATCAAATATTTTGCTTCATCCCATTGCATCCAAACAAATGCTATAGTTCCAATAGATATTATGCTATAAACAATTGCTGCAATCCAATATAATTGAAAGGCATTTACAGCATCCATTATTATATATACCAAGTGAATTAGTGAAAGAACCACTATTTGATGAAATATTTTACCAAAGTTTGATTTTTTATCTGATGATTTTTCAATCATTTCCACTTGAGTCATCTCTTCCTTTTGCGCACTGTTTCTTTTAACCATTAATCTTCGCCTCCATCTTTTGCCAATGCAGAAATACTGGTATATTTATCAAAACAAATGTCAGGAATATCACCAGTTCACTATACGGGAAGAATGCCATTGTCCCAGTTGAAACAAAAACAATTAACACTAACGCACAGCCAAATACAGCTGGTATCGCAAACCAACGCCATTTAGCTATTTTTGTTACAATTGGTAGATTTACTACTAATAAAGTTAGTAAAACAACTATCAAAGCAATTAATGTAAACCAACCGCTTATTTTACTTATAGGGCCAAGTATTGAAACATTAATTGCAGAAATTATTGCCCAAACGGAGAAAACAGCTTGTGATTCAATGAAAACTTTTGATATGAACAAACTTACTGTTGCTAAAACTCCAAAAAGAATCCCTATAATAAAGAAACATGCTGATTCAGCCATATTATTAGGATCTATTAATGTTAGCAGTAAAATTGCTTGAATTTCAGCGATAACAAATGAAGTTATGGGAATAGCAATTGAGAAATAATTCTTGAAAACTTTCAAGAGAGAAATAACTCCTATAATAAAGAATGAAATGAAAAATATCAACGAAGCTACAGTGTTAAATCTAAATGCAAGAGTAAAAATTGAGATAAATCCATATAATAACTGCCCAATAAATGGAATAACAAATAAATCAGGTTTAAACTCAAGATGCTTTTCTTGAATAAAGATGTAAGCAAAGGAGGTTACTAACACTGACATTCCACCTATTGCTAATATATAAGGCTCTGATAACAGATACCATACAGGACCAGGACCTAAAATTGGAATTGACATTACAATCAGACTTATGGTTGGAATTACCAATGAAAGAAAGACCAAAGAGCGTTTGAATGAAATAGGAATTTCTTTTTTGCAAAACCTAATTGACAATAGAATCATAACTGGTACAAGCATTATGGGTAAGATTTCTAATGTAATTTGTGAATTGATTAAAGGTACACAAAGGAATATTGGCGTTAAAGACATTGTTAGGACTGTACCCCACCATTTTTCAAAGAAGATTGCGATTAATGTTGCTAAAATAATAGGAATCATAAAAGCAAATAAACCACCAATATTTCCCAACACTGTTGGATATGCTGTCCATAAGAAATCTATTGAAATAATAATAATTGAAGCAGAAAGACCCTCCAAAGTGATCATTTCTGAATTGTTCAAGATTCCTATAACAATAGTGATTAAACATAATCCTAAACTAAGGTAAACGAAAATTGCTTTACTTACTCCAAGACTTTCATATCCAGCCATTCCTAAAATGCCACCAACATAAAGAACAATGAATCCTATAAAGATAATAACAGAAGCAATTTCAGGTATAGGCGGTCCTTTTTCGGTTTGTTCAACAAGATTACTTAATAAGTCAGTTGTAGAATCTTCATCTTGTAATTTTTCTTTAATTTCCAAGTTAGCTAACCGTTTCTTCTTAGCTCTACGAGATAAAATTGAAATGATTTCACCAATAAGAACGATTCCCAAACCAATGGAATTAATCACAATTAATTGATTTCTTGTAGAGCTTATTTCCACTACTACAAAATAAATCGTTATAGTAACACCAATACTGAAAAGAATAATTGCTAGATAAAAGAACCAGTAATTGAGTAAATTCCGTTCAAAACCAGACCAACGTTTTGGTTCACTGGGCATTTCTTGAATTACTGCTGTTGATGAATCAGTTGTATAAGGTGTTTGTAAAACTGTTACTGGTGTAGGTTGTGTTTGTACAGGTATTTTTTCAGCTTTTACTATAGCGTTTCTTCTAGCTGAAATTCTACTTAACAATTGTTGAATAGATACAGATAACAGCTCAACTCTTTCAATATCATTACTATCAAAAACATCTTGTGAGCTAGCTTTAAAATTAATAAAAATAGATGAGATATTTTGTAATTTTGTAATAAAATCATCAAGCTCTGTTACTCTTGAACAATGAAGTAAAATTCCACATTCATTACAAAATCGAACATTAGGTACTATTTTGCCACAGACATTACATCTAGTTTTCCCTTGAGGAATTGTTTCTTCGAGATTTATTTCACCTGCGTCCTTAGCTTCCAAGTAATCTTTTTTAAGAGTTGTTCTCTTGTATATGACAGCAAAGATTTCGCGTAGATTTACTAATAATTTCTCAGAGTCCAAAGATAATTTGTTGATAGTTTGCGATCGAAGAGTTTCAATATTTTCTTTTATTTCGTTCAATCTTTTCAATTGGTCATTAATTTCATCTAATTCCGTAGCACCAACCTTGGTACCACATTTTGGACAGAATTTTTGATTTGAAATTTCTGCCCCACAGATTACACAAAAAGTATGCTTTTCTTTAGACAAATAAATAACCCACCCTATCAGACTATCAATCTGTTTTAACTAAAATTGTTTATACGAATATTAATACGTTTTCCAAAATAATTACATATGATTAAATAACACTAATTTAGTATAAACCTTAATTGAAAGCTATCTATTTTTGCGATTAAGAATAAATAAGCTAAAAGAATAAAAAAGATGCTTATATTTTATAAGCATCCAAATCTTTCATTAAAAATGATAAAATTATTCCAACTACAAACAGAGCTGAAATTATTGCTATATTGATGTACATTAATGCATTATTGAAAATATTAGTCACCATAATGCAAGCAAGTAATAGTATTCCACCTATTTGTCCAATCCACATCATTAAACCATTAGATGTTTCTTGAGTCAAAGGATAAGTTATTTCTGCAGCAAAAGTTAATCCTACAGGGAGTGCTGATACAAGCAAGAAACCATAGATAAATGCTACAATGAATCTAACAACATCAT
>JAEORJ010000288.1 GCA_016840945.1 Candidatus Gerdarchaeota archaeon | reverse complement strand
ATGAATGGCCAGATTTAGTTATCATGGATCATCGGATGCCTGTTAAAGATGGTGTAACAGCTTTACAAGAATTACTTGAAATGGATTCTAGTATAAAAGTTATTTTTGTTAGTGCAGATGAGAGTGCTCGAAAAAAAGCCCTTTCTATGGGTGCTATTGGTTATCTTATAAAACCTTTTTCTGTGAAAGAAATATTGAAATTAATTGATACTGTAATAGCCTAATTTGATAATTAGAATAATACATCCAAAGGAATTTTATTTATCGAAAATAGGTCAAGCATTAATTGCATTACTACTGGATTTGTTTCATTAATTATTGAAACAATCAACGAAACTTCCCCTTCAATTGAACTTGTAATAAATTGCTCTATAACATCCTTCTCAACTTCTTCCATTACCAATATTATAAAGTCAAATACTCTACCTAAAAGATAATCAATATAATCAGAAATAATTTCGAGTATTCGTTCATAATGTTCATCTATTATTTTATCTACCAGATTTTGACAAAATCTATTAGCGATACCACCAAGAACAGAACCTGTATCTAAATTAACAATCACTTTTGACTCTAAGTTTTCATTATCATAGTTGAGAAGTTCTTTATTCAAATCAAGAATTGATATGAGTTTATCATTTGAAATATCTTTATCTTTGAAAATTTCCAAAAAACTTTCTTTGTGAATTCCTAAGGCATGTAAATTAGTTGAATCAGTTGTTCTTGAAAAGAGTGCTTCACCATCAACCAATGGAACTGTCCATAAATCATTATATAATTTCTTATGAGGTAAGAACCAACGCAAAGTAGCTAGTGATAATGTAATATCTTTTTTCTCACCAAAAAGTAGTATTCGCTCATTTTTTAATAAAGCGTAAATTATACGATCAAGTTTTTTAGGTATTTTTGTGAATAAGAATTCAAAACTACCTTCAGGAATGGTAGATTCAGGTTTAGGCTCACCAGTTTTTTCTAATGATAATTCACCATCAAGTCGTTCTTTTATCAACCGAATAGATTCATTTCCTTCATCAAAGTTCACTTCTAATGCTTCAATATGAAGTAATTGATTTAGGCTATCTTTAATCTGTTCTGAGAGGTTAAAATCTAAATTTTGATTTCTTATAAGCTCGGAGGCTATTTTCTTTACTGTGGCTGAAATTTCAGGCATAGATTTATAGAGATACATTTGTTCTGTTTTATCTACAAGAGTAACTATACCCCATGGTCGTTTCCCCCCACGAGCGGTCTGATCTTTAATGTAGAAAAAATTAGAATAAGCAACATAGCCTTCATCAATAAATGGTATGATTGATTCGAAGTAATCTTCTTTTAATGATTCAGCTGAAGATAGTGAAAGAGTGCTGATTTGAGATTTAATACAAACTTTTTGCACAAAAATATCATCTAATCCTTTATGGTAGAGACAGTTCGGACCTTTTTTATCATCGAAACGGACCAAACAAACACCTCTTTTATGCGTCAAAATAATCTCAAACCTTAATTTTCTTTTCTTTATTAGTAAAATTAGAGAATTCTATCTAAAAATCTTTATGAATAGGCACTATTTTTCTCAAATTAAAGAGGTAATAATTAGAATGTCAAGTAAGTATAAACCTCAACATATTCATGTAGTTGTTAAAGGATTAGTGCAAGGAGTTTCATTTAGAGCCTATACAAATAGAAAGGCTAAAGCACTGGGATTAATTGGTTATGTAAGAAATTTATCTAATGGTGATGTTGAGATAGAGGCTGAAGGTTCAGTAGAGCAACTTACAGATTTAATTAAATGGTTAAAAACTGAGGGGTCTCCTTCATCAGAAGTAACTGAAGTTATTGTAGAATGGTCGAATAAATTAGAAAATTATTTTGGATTTAGAATAGCATTTTAAAGAAAAAAAATTATAGAAAAGCAATAAAAATTGCTTTCTATTTCTATAGGATTTTTTTATGGCGGTAAACCTTCACCAATAATATTATGAATATTTGTCCATAAGACTTCTATAATATCCTGAACTTGAGGAACAGCTAAAGAAACAAATCCTGGAAATGATGCGACTGCAGAAGCTATATCATTTATTGATGATTGGAATGTAGTCAGGAAACTCCTAATTGCGTAAATGGGTGTTCCATTATATGAGTCAATTACTAAAATAGCATCATCAATATTTGTTGTAGCAATATTTAACTGATCAAGTGTATTTGGTTCATCATCAAGATACATATAGTATGTAGAGGCAAAGGTAGCATTGATGGCTCGAGTGAAATTCGATAAAACTAGCGCTATTGGTTCTGGTTGGAAAACTGAACTAATCGTACTAGTAATCATAGCTGCTGCACCACTTAGTAAACTATAGTCTGAATTGTTTCCTCTATCTTGCATAAGTGCAATCATATCTTCTGCTGTATGAGCAGCAATTATTCCATCATCTGATTCACTAATAGCAATACTCATGTTTGCAAACACAGCAGTGAAATTAGTTAAACTAAAGTCACATTGTTCGGTAACAGGATCTACATATACATCAAGTGCATCAATTGTTCCATCTAATGTGCCAGCTAAATTGCCTTCAAGATCGATTATTGGGATGATTAAATTCAAGGTATCATTAAAGAAATCAAAAAAGCCCATTGCTGTTGCTGAATCAGTATCTTCTATTTCAGCTCTTCTTACAGGAGTGAAGATGTCTTGTATGTATCCTAATTCTAAAGTAGCATTGTTTAAGTATTGACGGCATTCATCAAATTGGAAACCCATCAATAAACGAACATTCCCTACAAGTAAACTAAATAATCCTCTAAGTAAATGCGGGGTTTCAAATAACAAATCAACAGCAATCGGTATCAGAGCACTATATTCATTAGTGATATTCATTACCATATCCAGTTGGTCAGCTATTTGGTTAAATACTTGATCAACTTGAGCTATTCCTCCGATATTTCTCATTTCAGCAGTATCAATTGATAAAAGAATTTCTTCAGCAATTAAGATATGATCAAGAACTTCTCTGAAATGTAAATCAAGCAACAAGTCAACATCATCAATTATTTCGCCAACTTCAAGTTCCATGTTAGCTAAATCTGTTTCTGTTGGTTTAGAGGTATTACTGCTGAAGTTAAACATTGTTGGGAAGTAATTGTACACAGCCATGAATTTATTGTATTGATAATAAAAGCCATCCACTTGGGCATCAGGATTTGTTGTTGTATTATCAAAAAGACCATGTGCAAGTGGACTTAAAGCTGACAACAGTTCAAATCCCGCGGATATCGTCGAATTAAATATATCAACCGTAAACGCGTATTTCCCACTAACAGCTTGCAGTAATTTGAAGAATCTTAGACTGCTTAAACCTTGATAATTATCACGAGCAATAGTAAACCATTCATCAGCTTTATCAAAATTAGCTAATAAGGTATCAAAATCCATATCACTGAAACCTGAAGTAAAATTACCACTAACCAAAGGCATAGCAGAATCAGCGATATTTGCAGCACCAGCTGCTAATGCACCACCTGTTTGAACAGTGCTCGTTAAACACAGTAACAACCATGGTACAACTACTAGATTTAATATTATAACTATTGCTTGTCCAGGTACTAAACACCAAGTCCAAAAACTCTTAGCTTTGTCAGTGAATAGATTTCTAAATAACCAAGAGCTAGCAATTACTAATGACATCATGATACCAAACATAATCAATAAATCAAATACCCAAACAAAGGAGGCATATTTTGTATATTGATCAATAGTATCAAAGATGGCAGGATCAAATGGTAGGAATGAGAATGTTTTGAAATCTTCATATCCATTTAAAATCAATCCTAAGGAGTTTAAGAAAAGATAATATGGACTAAAGAAACTATTAGGATCTTTACCTAAACCATAGAAAATTGCTATTGGTAAAAAGAATTGCAAAGCAAAAATTAACATACCACCAAGAATTCCTTTACCAACCTTACGAACAAATAGTCCAGGTAAAGTACAACAAGCTAATAATATAACCATTTCAAGAAAAGCGAGTCCGGGGTGTGTTGCTGTCCCTACGAAATTGAATATTAGCATAGTTATGGCGGATATACCAGAAGCAAATAAAACACCTAACCAGAACCATTTACGACCTTTATCTTTTGTTTGAGGAGGACGTACAGGTCTTTGTTGAGATTGATAATCCTGATAATATCCATCACCATAAAATTCTTGTTGATAGGGTTCACCTTCATAATTTTGTCTATATGGGTCAGATTGACTATACCCAGATTGAGGAGTTTCGGTCCCCCATTCGTAATCATCACGTCGTTTCTTGGGGTCTTCATTCTCCTCTTCTTTAAGAATATCAATATAATAATCTTCTTCAGACATAAAGTGCCAACCTTTTTCTAATTCTAACAATAATTGTTCTGTTTAGTGATAAAAACATTTCATTTAAGGCAATAGTAAAACTAGGGTAATTATCTTAATTTTTTTAGATTTAATTTTATGGAAATAAATTATAAAAAATGCTTAAAATAATAAAATTTCGTCTTCAGATTCCATAATTCTTCTTTCACGTTCAATATTTCTTCTTATACGTTTTTGGAAGTACTTTACTGAAAAATAAATGCCTATTGAAAGAAGCATTAGGATCACTATTCCTGATGTTATTAAACGAATCAATCTTCTTTTTATTGGATTACTTTTAGGATTAAAAGGATCTGTACCAAACAACACCTCGAGACCATCTTCTGCTCCATCATCGTCTGTATCTTTATCACGAGGGTCAGTTCCAAGATAGTATTCCTCTAAATTAGTCAAACCATCAAAATCAGAGTCTATATCGCCATTTGCTAATAAAGGATCTAAATGATTTTCCACCTCATAACCATCTGGCATAATATCAAAATCAGTATCAGGATTTCTTGGATCAGTCCAATTACGATTATAAAAAATCTGTAAATATTCATTTAGATTTGTTAAATCATCTTGATCAGGATCTTCATCTTTGTCTGTAGGATCTAGTGGATTAAGTTGATAGTTAATTTCAAAACCATCAGGCATTAAGTCTTCATCTGTATCGCTTTTATGAGGATTTGTTCCCCAAATATTCACTTCATCTATATCTGTTATTGAATCACTATCTGAATCTAATGCATAAATTACTAGTCCATCCTTCCAAGCACAAGAAATAACATATTGATTATAAAAACCAATTCCATAGCATCTTTTGCCTGTTTTGCTACCACTAAATGTGGGATGGCTTAAATCGGAAACATTAGCTATTACTATTCCATTTGTTTGATCAGCTATAAAGATAAGATTTTGACTTTTTACAATATCTCGTGCTGCTGCTTCTGTATCTAGTCCACCAATAAATTCAAATTCATAATTGCTTAAATTGTATATTTCTAATCCCAGAGAACCACTTGCTGTGTATAGAATCTTATCCTCTAATATAAAATCAAAAACTATTGCCCCAGTATCATGATTATCTACTAATTGAATGTTGGATAAATCAGTTATATTATATAAAGATAAGCTATAAACACTTGAACCAACAATAAGATAATTATCAATTATTTCGAGGGCATAAATATCAGGGTATAAAGCTGGAAAATTATATTGATATTCTAAAGTAATTGCTGAGTAGTCAGAAATATTCAAGACTTCCATTGTACGGTTTAATCCAGCTACAAATAATAAATCATCTCTTATTTGACAAACACGAATCCAATTATCATTATCATAATCAGTAATTTTTGTTGGGTTTGTTGGGTTTGAAATATTAATGAAATAAATCCCATCATCATAACAAGGAACGATAGCACAATCTCCTCTAATATAAATATTCATAGCATTAAGACCAATTTCACGATACTGCCCTATTCTTCTTGGTGCTTTTAGATTGCTAATATTAAAAATTTCCAAACCGCCAGTTCTGTCTGCTAAATAAGCTAAATCATCTTTTATTTCAATTCTATCAGCTAAAACATGATCCATTATTCTTGTTAAATAAATTGAATTCTCTGGATCTTCTACATTGAAAATTTTCACGCCTTCATATCTATCAGCAAAAATGACTACAGAATTTTCAACAGCTGCATCCATTGTATATCCATCTGTATCATAGGTAAATAGCTGAACAGGTGAGGTAGGATTTGATACATCTAATATTACTAAACCACTATCATAACAACTACAATAGGCAAGATTATCCTTAATTGTCACATCGTAAACTAATCCCCAACTGGTATAACTAGCTATTTTTACAGGTTCTTGTGGATTAGTAAAATTAATAATTTCCAGACCATGAGAGGTACTAGCTAGAAAAGCTATTTTTTGACCATCAATTATAGCAGAATCAATGCCATAAGTTAAGCTCGATAATTCATCCCATTGACCTAAAAAAATCGGGCTAGAAGTAAAAGTCAAATCTAGTATTTGCAATCCAACCCCCCAAGTTGCTAACAAAGCATGTTTGTTTAAAACACTTATTCCCTTGTGAATATTACTATCCTCCCAATGGGAGATTTCCATTGGTCGATAAGGATTGCTGACATCATACAAATAGAAACCATTGTATTCAGTAATTATATGAAGTAAATTTGATCTAATATCAACTGCTAAAACATTCCCCCCAGGATTAATATTACTAACTAAAATTGGTTTCTTTGGATTGTTTATATTGATTACAGCAACGCCATATATTGACTGGGAAACATAAGCATAATTATTGCTCAATAAAACATCAACAGCATTTCCAGACGTTGGTACAGTAGCTAAGTATTTCGGATTGAAAGGATCTGAAATATTGATAATTTCTAATCCTTGATCAGCATTTGCTATATAGGCTATATCATTTTGTAATGCTACTCCTTCAGAATAACCACCATCATCATCAAAATGGGAGTATTCTATCAAACCAATATTATCATCATTAGCTGTTAAGGTGAAATTATCGGTAATTAGTGATTTATTAGAAATTAATTTTTGATTATTATCTTGATAATTTGAAAGAAAAATTAGAGGGATTATTAAAGAGAAAACAATTATTATTTTCAGTATATTCTTCAAATCACTTTTCATAAATTATTCCCTCAAATAATCTGTCTGACTAATTTAATGGTAGGTACCTTAGCAATATACTTTTTCTTATAAATGGAATATTTCTTAGGTTCTTTAGATCTTTCTTATTTCATGTAGGTATCAACAATATTTTAATAGGTACGGAAAATCAACTAGGTATACGTAGAAAAACTTTAGTGGCGATAAATTTGTCAGATCGAATTAGCTATGATAATACTATACGAAATAAATATATGAAAGGAATGATTGTTCAACCTAATGCTTATAAAATTGGCTCAAATATTACCAAGGCACTTTTATTAGAAGTTATAACAACCCCAAAACCTGGTTTAGTTGATAGAAATAATTCTGGTGCCCATAGAGATATGACTATTCAAACCTATATGCTTAGCACCTCGGTAATTTCTCATTTTATGGCTATAGGAGCACAAGTTGGCATTGAGCATCGTGGGGAGTTAATAGAATTATTACCAAAAATTCGTTCTATAGGATTATCAGCTGAAGAAGAGATGTTTATTGCAACTAATAATGTTAATACCCAAAAAGGCTTGATTTTTAGTGGTTTACTAATAGCTTCAGCAGCAGGGTATCTGATTGCTCGAGAAACTGGTGATCTAAAAGTTATAAGAATACTTCAAGTGGTTCAAGAGATAACGAAAGATATCGTCCAAAGAGAATTAATTCTTATGGATAAAAACTTAGAAAAAATTACTGCAGGTGAATGGATTTTCTTAGATATTGGTATTACCGGTATAAGAGGAGAAGCAGAAAAAGGATTTCCAAATGCAGAAGCAGCATATCAAGTTATTAAGAAAGCACTTTCTACTGAAGTTTCATTTGAACGCGCTTGTATTATGGCCTTATTATTTTTAATGACTCGAGTAGATGATACAAATATCCTTGCACGACATGGTTCCGAAATTTTAACTTATGTTAGGAACGCAGCAAATAAGCTGGTATTAAGTGATGATGTTTATAGTGATGAATGGTTACAAAGAGTATATGAACTAGATAAAGAATTTATCGACCAAAATATTAGCCCTGGTGGTTGTGCTGATCTTTTAGCAGTAGCACTAATGTTATATTTTCTAACAGAACCAGAAAAACGAATGTATTAGGAATATTTTCCTAATGTCTTGAACTTGATTTCTTTATCTTATTAATGATAGGTTTAGCTTCAGATGATAAAAGAAAATTGTAAGTTGTTGGAGGAACTAAAGAAATAGTCTCTTCTAATCGGTCTTCTTTTATCAACTTCCTCACTATTGAAGCGCTTATAGCTTTTCCATTAATCTCTTTTCTAGGAATTATTTTTAATTCAATTCCTTTGGGAATGAGAATTTCTTTCATAGCTTGATTATATGAATTAGTTACAAGATCAAATGGTTCTTCTCCAACATATCTTCTTGTTATTCCTAAAGCAGGAGCAATCAGCTCACCAAAAATGGTTACATCTAGCCTTGCTTGAGAAAGAGCTATATTGCTGTATTCTTTCATGAAATATCTAGGAAAAGTTGCAGGAGAGATAATATATTCTCCACCTTCTAGAACAATCACATTCTCAATGTGTTTTGTTCCTTCTTTAACTAACTTCATACGAACCTTTGTTGGAAATACAGATCTATCCTCAGTTACAACAAAGATTAGTAAAACACCACATTCTTTGGCAGCTGTTTCAATTAAATATTGATGACCTAATGTAAAAGGATTACAATTGACAATAATAGCACCAATTGGACCAATACCTTTGTCTTTTATTCCCCTTGTTTTAAATTGCAAATCACTTAGATAATCCTTTACACTATATGATCCCATTTCTAATAATACTATATCATTAGTTTTAGCGACAACTCTAAAACCTGCAAAAACATTTCCTGCTGTTTCTTCAATGTTTTTTGGGTTTGTAAAAACAAAAATGTGATTTCTACCACGATTAAATTGTTCTTTTACTAATAATGATAATATATGAGCTGATAATCCTTCTCCACGTCTTTTTGGATCAACGGAAAGACATTTTATAACATTGCCTTCAATGCTTCCAGTGCCAACCAAAGTATTGGTTGCTTCGTCGGTAACCTTTAGGGTCATCTCTACACTATCTTCGTATTCTAAACCATGGTTATTAAGGAAATCTGTAAAAATTTTTCTCTGTTTAGCATTTGGTTTATCATAAAATTCATCTAAATATCCTGGTAAAGTCATTGAAAGTCCTCTGATGCTACTTTGCTATTGCTTGTATAAGTGTAGTTATTGATTTTTTAATTAATTACTTTTTTTCGAAATATTTTTTGAAGGTAGGATTTTTATCAATGCACTTTATTTTTCCTTCAGCTAAATAGGTTAGTGCTGCTCCACCACTTAAAATTAAATTGATAGCATCACCAAAACCACCTGTACGCATGAAAGCTGCAGAATCTCCTCCAAGGATAGTTATATTCAAGTCTTTCTTTAATAAACGAGCAATAAATGGTAGAGTATTAAGTCCATATTCATCAATTTTCCCAAAAGGACCTGCTTGTATGAATAACCACTCAAAATCGCGTATACCATTAATATTGTTAAGTATTTGCCCTTTAGGGGTTGATAAGAATGATAATATTATCTCATTTATGAAATAATCAATTGTATGTTCACCAATATCTAAAATTACTCCATCGTTATACTTAGCAACATCTCTAATACTTAAGGTTCTAATTGTTCGTCCCTTATCACCAATCTTTACTGTAAAATCAATTGGTAGATAACAATCAGCTCCTTCTTTCATAACTTCTAGGAGTTCTCCCGCTACATCAATTCCTTTATCTTCCAAAAAGGCATCATTAGCTTTTCCCAATGACACACCAGATGCACGTAAAAGCAATTGTGCAGGTATACCACCAAAGAAAGCAATAACGTTCTTTCTTTCGAGAATCTTCTTCATATTATCTAGTTTATCAAATTTTGCTCCACCAAAACCAAACATTAATGGTTGTGCTGAATATAAACGCTTTTTGATTTTATTTATCTCTTTGTATTCTTTGATAAATTCAGGTCCAAACAAAATTGGGGTATTATCAAAAACTGGAGCCATTGTGGTATTTGCTCTATGTGATGTTGGAAATGCATCAAGAATATAATAATCAAGAATTGAATCGAAAACTTTATTGAAAATCTTTCTTCCTTCATCAATTTCATTTTCCATATTACCAATTTCAGGAATCATTTCCATTCGAGTGTTCTCTAAAACTACTGCATCACCTGGTGATAGACCAAGGAAATCAAATTCTTTTAGATTAATTAAAGGATCGTCTAGAAATTGAACATTAATATTGGGCAACATACTATCCAACATATCTGCATGTGATTTTAGTGAAATGCAACTCTCATCTGGTCCTTCTTCTGTATATCGTCCTTGATGAGCAAAAATTATTGGAACATAACCCATTTTTGACAAACGGATAATTGTCTCAGCACATACATCCATCCTCGGACTTTTTATCACCCTTTTATAGACTTTGCCTTCAATTTCCTCTATACTAAGTGGGCTATTGATATCAACTCTAACACCAACTAAACCGGTCTTTTTTACGGTCATTTTTTCATAAGAATTTTCTTCAATAATCTTCTGGTATAGATTATCTGTCATAACTATCATCCTCTTGGCTTTAATCTAATACATCAACCAATAATTTCTTTGTAGTATTTATTTATTTTATGATGATAAAATATAATTGGATTTCTTTCATCAAGTTATTATTTAATTCACAATCATTTAAAGAAATATTGGATTTCGATAACATATCCTTCTGGATCTTGGAATAGAAAAGCACGAATATCTATTTCATCAATATTTTTTGGTGTTGAAATAAATTTAACGTTATGTTTCTTTAGATTCTCATACCATTCATCCACTTGCTCAGCAGTTGATGTTACAAATGTTATCATTATTGTTTTCTTATCCTGCCAATTAAAGAAACCTTTCTTTTCATCAACTAAACCTAAATAAGCCCCTTGTGAGGTTTTGTAGACTTTCGCCCAACCTTGATCAATTTCCTTCTCAAAATTAAAAATTCTTTCGTAGAATTCACTTGCTTGTTCTAAATTCTTATAGTACAAAAAACTAATTTGTGATTGGAATTCCATTAATAACACCTTAATATATAATGGATTTAAAAGAAAAAAAATTTTTTTAGAAAAAATGAATCCTAATCTGAGATTAGGATCATTTCACTCATTTGCATTTTCGAATTTTTGTTGTATCTCTTCGATTTCTGCTTTAGTATTATTTTGTTCTTGCAATAATCTTTCAAGATGATCTTCTGAAATTTTGAGTTTGTTAAGATAATCTTTTTTCAAATTCTCATCATCTTTGATAACTACAATGTTGTCGCGAATTCTTTTTTGATTATCAAATTGATGTCTTATTTCATTCTCGATTTCTTTTAATGCCTGTTGTTTTTCTTTTAGACTTGCATAGATTGCTAAAATATTATTTATCTTCCTTTTATTCACGTTTGATATGTATCCTTTTTCTAAGAATTCTTCCAATTGTTTTTCAGTGAGATTAATTATTGCAAGATATTCATAATAGGTTCTAGAGAAGCTGTAATTTTTCACAGAATTTCCAGGTTTCAATTGTATATTGTATCTAAAGTAATTATTCGTTTCAGCATTTGGTTTATCAATTGGTTCGTAATTGAACGTTTTTAGTATTTCTAGATAACATGGAATAGTTTCTTTAGAACGATTAATGATCTTAAAGGTATAATTAATCGTTGAAGTCTTTTTGATAGATAATTGCATGCCTTCGATAGCAATCTCTTCAGTTGAATATTTCTCTTCTCTTTCCTTCATTATTGAAAGGTCTTGATTCAATCTAAAAGCAATAAATTCTGTTCCATTAATAATCATTGAATCGCCTGCATATTCTCCATCTAAATAAATAGTTGCAGCACCTTTCTCTAATTCAAGAGGTTTAGATAGCATTATTGCATCCATTGGTTCTGTTAAGCGATCATCACGTAAGATTATACATAATTCACCTTTCAATTTTTCATTTAGGATAGGGATAAGAGCACTCTGTGATCGATTTATTGTTACAGGATAATTTACTTCGTAAGCAATTGCTGAACCTATTTCTAATTTCACAGCTTCGATTTTTGGTACTACTTGTTTTTGTGGACTTGGTGCTGGTGGGGGAGGAGGAGAAGCCATAGCAGCAGGATGCATAACCATTGCACTTCTTGAAGCAATACCTGAACTTAAACCTCCTTTATCTGCTTTCATAAAATCATAGCTTTTTGTTTCAACTATATCACCAATTTCTTCTCCTTCTTCAAAATCATCAAAAACTCCTGCTGCTTCAGACATCATAGGTGCAACACCTTTGACATCCCTTACAATTTCAGGCCTTTTTATGAAGAGTGGATTAAATAAATCGTATCTAAAACTGATTGGTTTGCCAGTTACCATTCGTAAAACAACATTTTCCCAATCTATTGAAGTAGTATTATCAATTACTGATATGCCAAAAAGATCCAAATCATTTTTTTCTTTATTGTAAAATGCTCTATATGACAATCGCCATGATGAAACAGGCATTACCCAAGTAGCCCAAGTATCTGTTTTCGCTTCAATATGGAGATTTACTACACCAGATTTTCGTTTATTTTCTATTAAATCTAACTAGCTATTCACATCTTTTTGTATTATTGGGTCTTTTAATTTAATATCTGTAATCGCTTGCAAAGGAAAATTCTTGATTTCATTATCGATTTTTAACACTAAAACTTCATTTTTTATCCTATTTTCAGCTGAATCTTTTCCAGTATCATCTGTAATTTCATCTATACCCATTACGATTCCAGTGTACTCTTTATTGGTTTTAACCTCAACCTCTAAACCAATTAAGTGACTGCATATAGATAATAATGCTTCATTTGTATCTATATTCACACCAATCTTCTGGAGAATTCTGGCTAATTCCTCTGAAGAACTAAATCTAACTGATTTTAGTCCATTAACTGAAAGAGATTTTAATACATCATTAATGTCTTTTTCATTAACAGGAAGAATAAATTGATCCTCTGGGCAATTTGCATGGAAAAATCCCACACCGCTTTGATAAAGAGTTACTTCTTTTATATTTAATGTCATTTCATTATCCTCCAGATTATATTTTATCCTTTAGTTTTTCAATATCACCAGCAAGAGATTTCTTTTCTCTTTCTAAGTTCTCAAGCAATTGTTCAGAATCTTTAAGTCTCTGAATATATGCATCGCGTTCAACATCTTGTTTTATTTTTTGAAGTGTTTTTATATTCTCACGCAAACGTTCTTGATTAGTGAAAACAAATTTAATTTCATTTTCCAAATCGTTCTTTTCTTTCTCTTTTTGAGCCAATTTCTTCATATTAGCAAAAATCTGAGCAATTATTCGTTGGTCTTTTAGATTTAGAATTCCATCTTGAGTTAATTGTTGAATATATTCTTCTGAAAGATTTCTAATATAATAGCTCTCTGAAAAATTCTGTTCAAAAGTAAAAGTTCTTTCAGATGTTCCTGGTTCAACATCTAAAACATATCTATGATAATTAGCTGACTCTTTTGCTGGTTTACTTTCAGGATCATATCCATCCATTTTACCAATTTCTAGTACTAATGAAAGTACTTTATCGCTAATATTTAATATTTTAAAAAGATAAGACCTGATACGAGTATATTTTTGAATTAATATATTTCGAGTGACATTTACACTTGTAATTTTAGTTTCTTCTTT
>JAEORJ010000287.1 GCA_016840945.1 Candidatus Gerdarchaeota archaeon | reverse complement strand
AATTGTTATGAGAGATAGTGAGTGATCAATATTGGCTCAAGAAGTAACTGTTGCTACAAGCCTTACACCAAATATTGTAATGCATATTTTTTCTTGTTTGGAAATTGAGGGATCTTTTTACCATTCAAATTATGGTTTAAAACATCATTTTACCATACTTGATGAAGAACGTGAGAAATGGGAAGATTTTTCCAAAAAATGTATGACATTGGGTTGTAACTCAGAATTATTTGCAGTTCTATTTCAAATTCCAAGTTATATACCAACAGATGATATTGAAATGGTTTTGAATAGTTATGATACAATTCTTCAAGCAATAGAGGAAGGTTCTATTGAAGTCCTCATTGAAGGATATCCTGAAGTTTTCGATTATTTGCCTGTTTATGCTCCTATGAGTGTTTTCGAAGCTCATTTCAAAAAGCTTAACGAACATAAAGAATTAATCTCTGCATTAATTGAAAGTTTCAAAGAATTATTACTTGGCCTTTGGGAGAGATTTTATGAAGAATATTGGACTAAGGAACTTAAAGTGAAATTAGAAAAGAGAATAAAAATGTTGAATGATATTATTAAACCAATTAATATTATCAGTACATGGCAAAAAACATTGAATCTAAAATTCCCCTATCCTGAATTTACTGCTTATCTTGTTGAAGCCACAACAACAATTGCTACTGATCTTTTAGCTGAAAAAATCATGATAGCTTTTGATATTGAAGATAAGGATCTTTATTGGATAATTATTCATGAACTTGGTAGAAGTTTTCTATTAAACACAAATATATTTGAAAATGATCACCTCAAATCTATTGCACAATCAAATCCTGATAGGTTGTCTCTTATTGTAGATGCAGTCTGTGTTCATTTCAAGATAGCCTTAGCTGCTAAATTTAAAATAAGGGCTGAATCAGATCCTTATGATATCCCAGAAATTAAAAAAATTATTCAGATTTTTGAGAAGGTTTGGGATTCACAGCAAGAAAAGGATATTTACAAAGCAATTGTTGAAACATATAACAAATATTCACCAATTGTTTAATCCTTTTTTAACTAACTTTACTTTTCTGCAAATATTATTAAATAGTTATACTAATTTATTAGCAGAATTTTTCTTGATAATGAGGTAACAAACAATGATCATTGATTCAATTATTAATAATATTGATGAAGAGCTAATCAAACGTCTTACAAAGGAACTTGTAGCACTTGATAGTCAAAACCCCCCTGGAAAATGTGATCATATTGCTAAATATCTCCAGGAAGTAGGATATACCTTAGGTTTTGAATCAAAAATTTATGAAATGGACAATGATAGACATAATATCGTTTTATCTGTTGGTTCCGGTGAAAAAGATATTATTCTAAGTGGTCATCTTGATACTGTCCCATTTGGCGATTTATCTCAATGGAAATACCCACCTTCCAAAGTTACCGAAGTTAATGGGAAATTATTTGGTCGTGGAACTGCTGATATGAAAGGCGGTGTTGCTACCTTAATAGCTGTTATGGATGCAATTAATCGTTCTGATATTGAATTGAATCATAGAATTGTTTTTGCTGGTACAGCTGATGAAGAAGTAGGCATGAATGGTGCATTTCATTTGAAGAAGCATGGCATAATGGATAATGCTATTTGCCTTATAATCACTGAAGCAACTAATCTGCGCGTTGGAATAGCTGAAAAAGGACCGTTTTGGGTTAGAATTAAAGTAAAAGGTAAAGCTGCCCATGGTAGTCGTCCCGAAATAGGGAAAAATGCAATAGAAGGTGCCTGTATAGCCATTAATCATCTTAAGAAATTAGTACCAGAAAACTCTCACAATTTACTTGGAAAATCTACTCTAAATATTGGAATAATAAATGGTGGAGTAAAGATAAATATTGTACCAGAAGATTGTTCTTTTGATTGTGACTTTAGATTAGTACCGGGAATTGATTTTGATCAATTCAATAGTACTATTGCAAAAATTTTGACGCAACTAACTAATGAAACTGGTTATAATTATAGCCATGAAATAATACATCAAATACCAGCTATTAGCACTGATCAAAATGAACCTTTAGTAAAAGGATTTCTTGATTGGTCGCATAAAATAATTGGCGTACCAAAGGAAGCTATTGGATTAACATATGGGACTGATGCTGCAGCTTTAATACCTCCCGATAATATTCCGTTCATAATATTTGGTGGTGGTTCACAAGCAATTTTGCATCAAGCAAATGAATATATTGAATTTGACCAATTAGTAAAGGCAACCAAAACTATCACTGCAGCAATTTTTGATGTTTATTTGAATAAATAGAATTTTTACCTATTTATTAAAAGAAACTCTTATTTAATAGAATGCTTTTATTCCTAACTGAATATGAGTTATATTTGCTAGAAGCACATTATAGAATGTATGGTGAAAAAATTGTTGGAAATAAAGAAAAAAGAAGAATGGGCAGTTTTCTTCATATTTTTTGGAGGAATATTGCTAATTGCTAATAGCATCTTTGGGTTAATAGTTGGATTAGTTATGAATCTACAAATGCCTTTCTTGGATGGCGTAGGTTGGCTAACCTTTAAAACACAAACATGGGCTTACAGTTTAGGTGGATCTCTAAATATATTGTTTGGAATTGTTGGACTTTTAATAGGATTGAAATTATTCTCTAAAATATTCTACAATATTTTAGTTAAAATAGACCTAGCGATTATTGGTATAGTGGTTTTTATTTTTGGCTTAGCATCATTTAGCATTCCAGGACTAATAATGGCTGTTGGCGGTATTTATTGTTTTATTTATCGTCTAACAGTTGAAGGTGCAAATAATCCTATGGCAAAATGACTTCTAAAAGCTCATTTTTGCCTTGGTTTTTTTCTTTATAGCTATCTAAAAATCTTTTAATGCACAAAAAACTTAACTTTTATTTACAATTATAGATGAGAGAACACTATGAGTGACAAAGAATCTGAATTTGATGAACATCTTGATGAATCAGAAGAAGATGACATAGTAGTTGACTCTCCATCAGATGATGAATTAATTGCAAAAATTACTGCTATTTTAGAGAATATTATTTATCATGGGTCAGAAGGTAACATAGATCTTTTAGAAGAATTATATGATAAATTAATTCGGTTAATTAAAAAAGACAAATCAATTGATAATTCATTATTCTTTACAGTTATTGATGGTTTGAATAGATTATCAGATGAATTTGAAGAAGACTGGGATTTAAATTATCTTTGTATTTTAATTGATAAAATGATGTTATTATTTGAGGATAATTTTGATAATATTGATCGACTAGCAGCGTTAAGTAATTCGCTTTTAAAATCATTAGCAATATTAGTTGAATTCGAGCTCTTTGATGAATTAGAAGAATATGTAGTTTATCTTGTGAATTTTTCAATAGATAACTCAGATAACGTAATGTTACGGATAACAGCTTCTGAAGCAACGATTTTAGCTATAAAGGGTTTTGGTGGAGATTGGAACTTCGAGAAAACCAAAGAATTTGATATTATATTAAAAGGCTTATTAAACCCTGAAGTTATTGATAATTTTCTCTTGAATATCCTATTAAAAGGCCTTGCTGAAGAGATAAATAGCTATGGTGATATGAATGAATTTTCTTCAATGAAACGCACATTAAAACTCATGAAAGATATTTATTTTGAAAGGTTAGATCTTGAAGTTGAAGCTAAAATCAATATAGCAAGCGGATTCGTAAATGCTATTAACTGGTTTGGGGAAGCAGAGGAATATGAAGATATGATAAAAGTCCTTGATGATCTCATCTTTGTTTCAGAAGCAAATAACGAGATCCCTGAAATAATGCTATCATTTGCTACTGGCTTAAAAATAGCGTTAGATAGTTGCGGAAAAATGGAGGATTTGATAACAACTACACGTTTGGCTAAGAAATTATTATCATTAGCAGATGACTACCCTGAAAATAAGAAGATACATTCAATAGCTATTATAGGAGTTTTTAATGCCGCACTTTGGGCAACAGCATATTGGGAACCGGGTATGACTACTTCACTATTAGCAAGTATTAGCAAGATTTACCATAGATTCCCTGAAGATCAGCAAATTAAAGTATTATTAGGTAGAGGTTTATTTAATATCACAAAGGAATTATCTACTCATTATAAGAAGAAATTAATGCTTGAAATTGTTGATGAGTTATATAGAATAGTAGAAGAAAATCCTGATATAATTGAATTAAATCAATTTTACTCGCAAGCAATTGTAAATGCTGTCTATATGTTAGGTGAGTATGAGGAGAATTTCAAAGAGATAGATGATTATCTCAAAAAATCCGAAGAACATGCTAAAAAATATCGCGAAGATGCAATCATTGAGGTAAGCCATTCTAAGGTTTTAGTAAATGCAATACGAGCATATGGTTTATATGGTAAAATCGAGCGAATGGAAGAGTTATTGGATAGATTATATGATTACACTATTGCATCAGAAAATATTGATGTTCTAGTACGATTAGGAAAAGCATATGTTGATGCCATAAAAGTGTATGGGGACATAAATGAATTAGATAAAATCAAAGAATTGATTCTTGAGATAAATGAATGGGTAAATGATGATCCAAGCAATGAGGAACTTAATTTAGTATTAGCTAAATCTCTTGTTAATAGCATTAGTGCTTATGGAAAAAACAGCAAGTATAACCAGATGAATATTTCACTAGATGGATTACGTGATGCAACTTTACATTATCCTTCATATGAAACAATTCAGACACAATTAGCTAAAGGTATTACATCAGCTATTAGATGGTGTATAGAGACAAATGATTTGAAAAGATGTATTAGTCTTCTACATGAATTGAAATCAATTAGTGTAGATTTTAGTGATGTTGTAGAGATTAATGAAATGGTTGCTAGGTCTATTAGGCGTATAATATTATTAGCCTATAAAATGGAAAATTCTGATTTAGTCGATGAATTGTTAGACAATTTACGTAAATTATTAGAAAAATATCCATTTAATGAAATAATCCAAATTGAATTGGCAAGAGCAATTACTAATATAATATTAGAAGAGAGCGCCCAAACAGATAGCAATTATAAGAATTTACTTTTGACAGAATTGCGTGGCTTAACGATACAATATCCAAATAATGAAAAATTAACAGCTATTCATCAAACTGTAGAACCATTAATAAAGGATTCTTAATCAATCCTTTAGAGGGAGGATATCACTATTTGGTGGTTTTATTGGTTCAATAGGTTTTTTACCAAGAGTGTAAGGATCAGTTGGTAATGATTGATAACATTTTTTGCATACTAATTTAGGACCTTGTGGGAAGTGATATAATATCATTTTATCTCTATCATTAACTTCACCACAGAGTGCGCACTTTTCAATAGCTTTGAACATAAAAGCATCGCCTATTATACATTCTAATGAGCTATATTCTTTATAGAAATAATATATAAATACAGATAGAAAAACTTTTCATACTTCAAACTTCATTTAAGCAGTAAATTGACTATTAATATTGGTGATTATCATGGTAGATTGGGTTAAAATCCGAGACAATTTTCCAACATTAAAAAGAACAATTGATGATAAAAAAATAATCTATTTGGATAGTGCTTGTATGGCGTTAAAACCAAAACAAGTAATAGATGCTTTATGTTATTATTATAATAATCTTGGTGCATGTGGTGGACGATCAATACATTCACTTGCTCGAGAAACTACTGAGATGAGAGATGCTGCCCGAGAGAAAATTAAGGACCACATAAATGCTTCCAGTTCTAATGAGATTATTTGGGTGAGAAATACCACAGAAGCAATGAATCTCGTAGCAAATTCATTATATTTTGAAGAAGGTCAAGAAATTATCACCACTAACCTAGAACATCATAGTGGAGTATTACCCTTTCATAAAATAGTCAAGAAAAAAAATCTTAAATTAAAAATCGTGGAAGCAAATGAAGAAGGGATTTTCAATATTGAAGATTTTGAGAATGCTATTACTAAAAAAACTCGATTAATATCAATTGTACATACTTCAAACGTTAGTGGAACAACTGCTCCATTAGAGGAAATAATAAAGATAGCTCATGATCATAATGCACTCGTGGTTTCAGATGACGCTCAATACTTTCCACATAGAAAGGTAGATGTAAAAAAATCTGATGTTGATTTCTCCACAGTAAGTATGCATAAAGCACTTGGACCTACAGGTGTTGGTTTTCTTTATGGAAAGGAGCATTTACTTAAAGAAATGGATTCATTTCTTGTTGGTGGAGACACGATTAAAGATGTTAGATATGAAAATGGTGAGATTATTCCAACTTATCTTGAACCTCCTCATAAATTTGAAGCAGGATTGCAAAACTATGCTGGCGAAATAGGTGCAGGGGCAGCTGTTGATTATTTGGATACTATTGGAATGGAAAATATTGAAGCCCGTGAAGAGTATCTTACCGATAAATTGTTTACCGCATTAAAGGATATTCCAGGTATCAATATAATTGGTCCAAAGAATTCTAAGGATAGACATAGTTTAGTAGCCTTCAAATTACAAGATATTGATACAGCAGGTGATATTGCTAATTATCTTGATAATGATGTTGATGGTTACAAATTAATGATACGCGCAGGCGCTCATTGTACTAACCCTTATCATTATTCACTAGGAATTAAACCAAGTGAAGGTACAGCAAGAGCTTCTATTTATCTTTACAATAATGAAGAAGAGATTACGATTCTAAAAGAAGCTTTAGAGAGATTAGAGAAATTAATTAGTGGTTGATTTTTTATCCACTAATTTAATTACCCATTCCAATTATTAAATGGAGCATTTTCATCAGTAGTATTAACTTTGGGTATACCCCTTCTTTCGCTTTCAAGAGCTTTTTCAAAAGAACCATAACGTTGAACAATTTGTTCCTCGAGAGGTTGTGCAATATCCATAGCCATTTTAACATGTTTGTTAGTAATAAGCTCTTCACGATTTGTGACAGCTAAATCACCAGCTACTTTGATTAACCCAGCTAATTCACGTAATCGTAAAGTTAATGATGATTCTTCATGGTCAATTTTTTCAGCTATCATTCTAGCACATTTAATAATCTCAAAGATTCCTTTCCTATCCATTGCTGGGATTTTATCATCTCTAATTATTTCTTGAGCGATAAATTGAACTAGCTTAATTCTATTGGGTTCATTATCAGGCATAGCAGTTTTCAATAGAATTTCATAGCCATCTCCTTGAATTCTTGATCTAAGAGGTGGTAAAATATGTGGTAAGTCTGCAATATTACAAGCAGCTACCAATACAAACTCACATGGTACATCATCAACTCTAACAGAAGCTCCTGAACTTTGCGGATTTCTACCAATGATTGGGAATTTCTTCTCTTGAAGTGCTGTTAGTAACGACCTCTGCAAAGCTCCAAGTTGAGATATTTCATCAATAAAGAGAACACCTTGATGAGCTTCATGAACAGCTCCTGCAACTACTCGTTTATAAGGTGGTGTACCCAATTTATGATGGCCACCATATGGGTCATGCAAACAATCACCGAGAAATTCAGTTTCACTTGCACCAGTAGCCATGACAAATAATGACCGTCTAATGGGTACAAGAACTTTCATAGGCCTTGGGCCCTTCTTTGCTTTTGATAATTCTATTGCTTCTTGATCAAAAACTCGTATATGATTTCCAGCTTCTTCAAAAAGTAGTATTTCTTCTCTACCATCTGGTAATTGAATAGCTTTGGATACTTTGGAACCATCCGTTGTACTAGCAGTATAAGATGATAGTGATAATAAATCACCAAATCTTGAAGCTGATTTCTTTTTCTTGGATTGATTACAATGGGGACAAATTCTTGCTTCTGGTATTGAGAATTTCTTACAATGTTCACAAGCAAAACCTAATTTTACCGCTACATCAAAAGGAGCTTTCGAAGGGTGAATTAGTTTACCATATTCCCCACCATCTGTTTGTTGTCTGTGGCGATTTTTTAATTCATGTAATTGTTTTACTTCACAAAACGGTCGCTCAGGATTTTCTGGATTATGGACAATCCAAATCTCTTCACTTGGATGCCCTAAATGAAAAGATAGTGCCTGGGCTATCATTGATTTACCTATTCCAGGTGGACCTATTAATAATAAATTCCTTTTT
>JAEORJ010000286.1 GCA_016840945.1 Candidatus Gerdarchaeota archaeon | reverse complement strand
TAAGGATTTTTATTTTACTTATACCTATTATTATTTGAGTTAATAAAAAAATCCAATAGGAGATTGTTACTTAATGTCTCAAAAATGCCCTAATTGTGGCGAAAGTTTGCTATCAACTGATGTTTTTTGTCCTTATTGTGGAGCTGATACAAAAGCTTCACCAAGTTTAGGTTCCACTCCATCATCTGCTTCTGGTTCTGTTACTTGTGCAAGCTGTGGTTCACTTAATCCTCAAAATACTCAATATTGTGGAAATTGTGGAGCGGGATTATCTTCTGGTCCATATGTTGGTTCTACTCCAACCTCTTCAGGTTTTGCTGACGCTACTAGCTACTCTTCAACTCAATCAACATATAATTATGGTGCTAGCTCTACAACACAAGATAGTGGAAGCCGTCCATGGTATAAACCACCACCATCTAAATATTCAAATCGAAATCCTGCTACATGGATGTACTATATTTGTTGGGGATTTTGGATATTCTTGAGGGTGCTTTTTTGGATATTTATCATTTTTGGTAAAGGAGCCATGAGAAGGAGATAAAAAGGAGAATTCACTTGATGAAGCTTATTCTTCATCATCTTTTCTCATTTTTAATAGTTTATAATTTAAGGGAATTTTTTCTTCCATCATTTTATCCTTGAGCTTTTCTTGCCCTTCGTGTGTTATTCGAATATAATCCGATTCATCAGTGACCTTTTGTTCTTTCAAATGAGCAATAAAATCAAATAAATAATTAGGATCTTTTAATATGAAAGGCATTGCTCCTGGGAAATTAGGATTAAACCTGCAAAAGCCAATTTGTTGCCCCATTATTTCAAATGTTAATACATGTTGATTTTCATTGCCAAAATATTGTTGTATTCTAAATGGATTTTGATTAAATCTTAAAGAGATAAGTTGAATCTCACCCCATTCTACATGTCTACATTTTCCTCTTGGTTTTTCAGGCAATATTTTGAAAGGAACCTTAAATTGATAGGTATTTACTTCTACATAAAAACCAAATTTCTTGTATAGATTAATTGCTGGAATATTGTCTTCTAAAACATAAAGGAAATAACTGGTACAATTACCTTTTTTCAAATGATGAATACTTCTCTCGAGTAAAACGGATCCTAATCCTTTTCTTTGAAAATCAGGATGTACACCTATACGAGCGATGTGTCCTTCATTTCCTTGAATTCGAATTAGGAGGTACCCAATGAATTTTTTCGTTTCTTTATCTATTGCTATGATGATTAATGAATTCATGCTAGCTATGTTTGATCTAAAAGTTTCTTCAGTAATTGGATCATCCTTAAAAATTACCTTATCCATCTCATTGAATTTTGACCAATCGTCTAAAGTTAGATCCCGTAAATAATAAAATTCTTCCAAAGAATTCCTACTCCAATTTGATTTCTTGGTTTTTATTCTGTTTTCATAATCAAAAAAAGGTTTCTAATGATAACAAACACCTTTAAGTTACTTTGTTACATGTAAAAACAATTTTAAGACAATTTATCAATTGTAGATTTTATGTCAAAAGATAAAACAAATTTTAGTAATATATTTGTACAAGGTTTATTGAAAGGTGTACTAAATACTACAGTACCACTTTTAAATCATAGAATTATACCATTTCGATGGCAAGCTATTGGTGGTATTGTTACTCACAAGAAATTAAAAGATAGTGTTATTATTCAGTGTGAGAATGGTTTTATCGAAGTAAAAATTGTTTCTCCAACAATTTGGAGGATTCGAGCGTCAAATGATTCATTACCAAAAGACCATAAATCTTGGGCGAGTCGTGAACCTGATCTTGACTTGCAAATTAAAACCGTTCAAGAATATGGTAGTCTCACAATTAAAGAAGATAAAAATGTCTCTAGTAAAAACGATTTAATTATTAAAGTAAGTGAAGTAGATTCAACTATTACTTTTGAACGTATCAATGGTGACATTTTACATAAGGATACTGATCCTATTGCCTTCAGTAAAAGAGGATCCTGGATTAAAACGAAAAAAATGAGTCCAAAAAAGGAATATCATGTTGGTTTTGGTGAAAAAACTGGTAAACTAGTTAAGAATGGCAGAAAATTAATTTTCTGGAATACTGACCAATCAGCTTATACAATTAGAGATGATCCACTTTATCAAAGTGAACCACTACAAATCTCTTTAAGAGATGATGGTACAGCATTTGGTATTTTTTACGATAATTATAGATATACAGTAATGAAATTAGGGAAAACTGCCACAAGTAAAGTAAGCTATTTTACTGAAAAAGGACCCCTCTGTTATTATGTTTTTGCAGGACCAACATTGAAGGATGTCTCAAAACAAATTGGTGAATTAAATGGCAAGATACCTTTACCACCAAGATGGGTTCTTGGTCATCACCAATGTCGTTGGAGTTATTATCCCGAAGAAAAAGTAAGAGAAATTGCAAGTAATTTTAGAGTAAAAGCTATTCCTTGTGATAGTATTCATTTAGATATTGATTATATGGATGGTTTCAGATGTTTTACTTGGAACAATGAAAGATTTTCTGATCCTAAAAAAATGGCTACTGACCTAAAAAATGATGGATTTAAACTAATAATTATGACAGACCCAGGATTAAAAGTAGATCCTGATTGGCCTATTTATCAAGAGTGCATTGCTAAAGAGTTTCATTGTAAATTAGAAAATGGTGATCCTTATCATGGAAAAGTTTGGCCTGGTAAATGTATTTTCCCAGATTTTACTAATCCTGATGTAAGAGTTTGGTGGGGTAAACTTTACAAAGATTACCTAGATTTAGGCATTGAAGGTTTTTGGATCGATATGGCTGAACCATCAGTTTTCGATCTTCGTCGTACAGCACCTTTTAATGTTCTCCATAATATGGATGGTCAACCTGAAACTCATCAATATGCTCATAATATCTATGGTAATGCTTTTGCTATGGCTACTCGAGAAGGACTTGATGTCCTCAATGAGAATAGAAGAACGTTCCTATTTGGTCGAAGTGCTTATTCTGGTATTCAAAGATATGCTAGTACATGGACAGGTGATAATTATAGTACTTGGAAACATCTTCGTCAGTCAATACCAATGGTGTTGAGCATGGGCCTTTCTGGTCAACCTTTTGTTGCTGTAGATATTGGTGGTTTCTCTTTCAATTGCAATGCTGAACTTCTAACAAGATGGTATCAAACAGGAATTTTCTATCCTTTCTGCCGCAATCATTCTGCTAATGCCACTCACCCACAAGAACCTTGGGTATTTGGTGAAGAAACTGAAAAAATAATCAAAGAAACCATTGAATTTCGCTATAAACTTTTACCATATTTATATACCTTAGTCTGGGAAGCAGCAAAGGATGGATTACCAATGATGCGTCCTCTCTTTATGGAATTTCCAAAAGATAAAGAGTCATACAACGAAAAATGGCATAATACCCAATTTATGGTTGGTGATAAATTATTAATTGCACCAGCTCTTAACAAACTAGGAAAAAGTGAAAAAACAATTAAAATGAAAATCTATTTACCTGAAGGGAAATGGTTTGATTACTGGACGAAAGAACTTTTTGCTGGTGGTTCGATAATCTCTCGAGAAGTTAAAATAGATCAACTACCGATTTTTGTTAAAGCTGGATCAGTAATTCCAATGGGTCCAATAGTTCCTAATGTTGAAAAAACCTCTAATCACCCTATTACTTTAGAATTTTATCCAGATGATGAGATTCAAGGGCTGGTATATTTTGATGATGGTTTAACCAAGGAATTTGAAAACGGTTTCTATAACCTCTTAACTATTAGAGGTAATGATACATCAAAGAAAATGTCAATTGATATTTTACAATCTGGAAAAATAACTGATTTGCCAACAACCAATGAGATACTATACATTAAAGTTCATACAGAAAAAGTACCAAACGAAATTATAGTTAATGACAATATCGCTCAAAAGGATATGGAAAGTGAAAATCTCTATTGGATATTGAATGATGAAAAGAAAGAATATCTTATAATTAATAAAATACCTCAATTCCCAATGGACATTCAAGTAAAATATTAATATTAACTAAGTACTCTTCTCAGTTAAACCTGGGAAGTAGTACTTTGTTCCAGTCGAGTAATCAACATCTTTTATCGCACAACCAGCTTTTATGAATTTTTCTAATTCTTCATTTGCTTTTTCCAATGACCACCCAGTTTCTATCATCAATCCTTCGATAGTTAAAAATCCTTGAGGTTCTGCTAAAGCTAGTATAACATTAGCTTCACTTTCAGAAGGTTTCAAATTTACCCAATAAAGTCCTTCTCTGTCTTGATTTAAGATTAGAAAGCCATTCATAGATAACATTTCAACAGCTTTTATTATATCAGCAAATTCAGTAATAACTCGTGGATAGTCATCATTCAAACGAGTAGCTATTGCCCGTAAGGATATTGGTTCACTTGAATGTTCTAATCCAAATGAAAAAACAATCTTCAAGATAATATTACCTAATTGTTCGTAATATTTACCTTTTCCAATGAATTTAGGTTTCTGTAGGGTTATTATTCCTTTTAATGCTCCAGCACTTTCAGCCAATTCAAGTTCTTTGTTAAATCTAGTTAATAAAGCTGAGGCTGTTTCTTCAGAGGATTGAATAGTAGTTTTGATATTGGTTTTACTAGAAATTAATTCATCAATAACTTGAATATTTTCAATTACTATGCGTACTAAAGAAGTTAATTTTTCAAGATCCTTAAAGACAATTAAAGAATCAATTTTTTTCAAATCATCTTTAAGATCCCATACCCTACTAAAAATGATAAAATCATACAATATGCAATTATCAGCAATCATTTTTCGATCTTTATCAGAAGTTCCCGGTTGAAAACGCAATATATCATTTCTTGCTCTATTAATGAGTGTATCTATTCTAGTTTTAATTTGAAGGACAAATTGTTTTGCTTCTTGAACAAACTTACTAGATTCTTGGGCATTTAACACAATTTTGCGACCATCAAAAAGTAATAGTATTGTTGCTTCCTGTAATTTTCGTTCATATGTTAGTAATTTGCTTAAATCTTTAGGCGTAACAATCAGATTTTGTAATGCTTTAAGTTTATCATCACTCATTAACTTCAACATCTATGATATCTTTACTTTAGAAATGCTTATCCAACTATTAAAAAGCTATTGAAATTAACTTATTTATTAATTGATTCTTAATTAAAATCCTTATTTATCAACAATAATTCTTTAATAACAGTTACTAATAATATATGGTATATTTCAGGTGAAGTAATTTATGAAATCTTTAATAACTAATTTTAAAGATAAAAGTGCTCGAGTAAAATCAAAGAAATCTATTTTTACAACTATTGGTATTATTGTAGCCATAGCTATTGCAGGAACAATATTTACTCGAGGAGGTTCTTTTTTTCGAATATTTTTAGCTGTCGCAATTCTTATTGTAGTTGTGGTAGCAATGTACTTTTGGTTACGAGCTGCAGATGATTTACCTAATATTACCAAATAGTCTCCTATAGCCTTTTTTATTTTTTAATAAAAGGATTATTTTATTTATTTAATCATTTTTTTAAAAAATCTAAGCTGTTTATACTCAAATCATACCCGACAAATATCAAGCTTATTCTTAAAAGGACAAACAAAAGTTTGAAAGAAGAATTAACAGTTACAAGAATATGTTTATATTTAAAAAAGGACTATGTTATATTAGCGTGCATAATGCCATTTGGCACGCCATTTTGAATATTGACTATCTCCTGTTTCGACGCGGGACTTTTCTACTCGGAAAGTTCCCGCGTTTTTGTTTTCGAATACCTTAAAACGTAAATTTTAATACGATTAAATTAATTATTTCCAAGATAATTTAGTGTGAAGCTTAGGAGTAACAAACATGCCTAGAAAGTATAAATTTGGAATACCTCTTTCTACACTTTTATTGATCAGTTTGATTGGTTTATTACCTATTACTGGTTCTGTTTCTACAACAGAAATAAAGCTTCAAACTTGGAAAGCTAATGAACCTATTTTAGATGGTGATTTAGAAGAGAAGCCTTGGCGTGAAAGTAGTTCAGAAAAAATAGATTTATTTTATGCTAATCAATCAACAGGATTAGCATTAACTGTATTATCAATACATACACCAAATCAGATGCTTTATTTAGGATTCAATGTTCCAATGCCTATTATCAATAATCTAACTTTTACTTTGATTTTCCGCACTAATTACTCTGAACCTCTGTGGAGAGATAAATCAATATTAGGTTCAGGTCACGATGTTAAACAATTACGATTAACTCAAAATATATCAACCCTTTATGATTGTCACACAATTGTTACAAATAATATATCAAAAATTGTTAATGATACTACAATTGATTTTTCTGTTGCGTATAGAAATAATACTGATTATTGGGGAATCGAGTTTTCTTTACCTTTTAATTCCTCTGATCTTCTAGGTAATGATCCGAATCTTCTGTTACATAATACACTAGATTTGTTTATAGAAATTAATTTTGATTTTAATAGTCCAAATAATTTAACCCAATATCATTTTATTAGTAATTCATACGATTATATTTTGCTTAATATAAGACAATGGAAACAATATAGTCTACCTACATTAATTATTGGTTTGCCTATTGCTGTAATTGCAATTGTTAATGTTAGCGTCGTACTATATTTAGCAAGAAAAAGCAAACAAAACTCATAGATAAAACTTTGATAAAATTGATATTCTAATTTATATTAGAATTCATTATGATCGATGTTGAAATTAAAGCAAGATGTTCAAATCATGAAAACATTAGAGAAATGCTGAAGTCAAGAAATGCACAATTTGGTGGTATAGATAAACAAACAGATGTTTATTTTAACTCGAATTTCGGTCGTTTAAAATTACGTAAAGGCCAAATAGAAAATGCATTAGTTTTTTATTCTCGTGAAAACATTCAAGGTATTAAGCCAAGTGAATTCCATTTATATAAATCAACTAATCCTCTAATACTCGAGAAAATTCTTCGTGAGTCTATTGGTATTCTTATTGAAGTAGAAAAAACTAGAGAAATGTATTTCATAAACAATGTTAAATTCAATCTTGACGTAGTGAAAGGATTAGGTAGCTTTATTGAAATCGAAGCGATGACAGAAAATCATCAAGAAATAGATGCACTTCACAAATTAGTTGAGTCCTATATTCAGCTATTTAATATTCAACCTAAAGATATTCAAAGTCTCTCCTATAGTGATTTATTATTGCAACTTAAACAAGAGATTACCAAAGAATGATTGACAATAGTAGAATGGCAATTATAATCAAGATGTACCATAAGAGAAATACAAGATAAGATAGAATCATAAAAACAAAGAAACTATCCCCCCAAAATTGGAGGGATAGCTCTCAACTCTCACCCTAATTAAACTACTTCTTTCCCTTGACGACTTTCTTTTTCTCGAAATCGATTTTTTGCTGACATACAGGACAGGATCCTTTGACTTTTATCCATTCGAGTAAATGTTCCTTATGAGCTATGTTGTTACAGTGATTACATTCAAGGTATTCTGAACCGAAGGATATTGGTAATTTACAGACTGAACAATAAACTGTTTCAATACCACAATTTGAACAAGGCTCATTTATATTCGTTCGTTCTTCCCCACATGAGAAACATTTGATAGTTCTATTCTTAATCCGTTCGTTTATTGCTTCATAATCCGCAGGTAAAGACATTTCAACAGGTACAACACCTAAACTAATCAAACTGGTTATTTCTGAAACTATACGATTCTTCTGATCATTTGGAGCATCTTGGTAAGCTATTTGTAAATAATTCAAAGAGGATTGTAATTCTTCATTATCCTTTAAAGCTAACCCTAATTGTTCCGCTACAAGAAATAGCGGAACATCTAGAGTTATCCCATAAATGATTTTTGTTTGATCTCTCATTGTGTTTAGATTTTGGAACTCCTTTTGCAAAATATTGATCTTCTCTGAACCCTTTTTCATTTTCAAAGCCTCTACTATTCTCCCCAAAGGTGTCATTAACCACTCTAAAGTATCGATGTATTGATGTTCTCCCACTTTTTCAAGTGATTCGTATGCTTCTGCCCAATAGACTAAACCATCCTCAAAACTCCCATGCTCGAGTAGATTTTGACCAATATCCAATTTATCTCTCGCACGATATTTATGAAAGTGAGGTATAAATGAAGGCATATATTCCTCTGCTAATTCTAACCCCGCTTTCCAATCCCCATCTTTAGTATACCTTCTCAAGAGTGAATTTATTGCTTGTTTCTTAAAAGCCTTATATTCTAACTCTAATTCATTTTTAGTTGAAAAATGGCGATCCATTTGTTGAATAGTTAACCTATTTATTGCTAACCCGAATCCGACATAAATAATTAGAACAACAATGATTGCAATCCAAAAGACCATTAACATATCATTAAAAGTAATTGCTAATTTATTGGTAACAGTTATTTCAGCAAATATCTCAAATGTTCCCATTATTGATTCAAAACGGACTGTGAAGAATTCAATATATTTTGATGCTGGTGTAGTTCCTTCAAAGGTAAATTCAACACTTTGTGTTGCTTTAGTATTTGGTGCAATAGTGAATTGTGTATTGACTGTTTTATAAGCTGCTAATGGAATGACTGAAGCATTTACCACTAGTGTATCTTGTAAATTATTTTTTATTAGTAATTCAAATGTTCCATTTATTTCATTTGTATTCCGTAGTATGATTATCGTAGTTGGTGTTGTAACACTAAATGTTGGTAATCTATCAACATAAAGGTTAGTTTCAGCTACATATAATACATTTGAACCATAATTAATTTCTATTGAAAAGATTTTTTCTTCAGCTACATCTGTAGCTAATGGTTCAAAAAAGTATGAGAAATTCTGTGGGAATTGATTGTATGTTTTCGCTGAAGTTGGATCCCCTACTATACTAAGATTTGTTGTTAAATCTGTTCTAGTTACTATTTCACCATCGTATTCATACGTTTCTAATCTGAAATAATTCTGTGCATTTTCATGTAATACTTCTGAATTGCCTTTCAATTTGAATGGTAGATGTTGAATCTTATAGAAAGTAATTGCATCTCTATTTTGAACATTTTTCCCAACAAACATTCCTATTTGCATTGTTGCTGTTGTAAGTGAACTACTTAACCTGATTCGTCTCAATGGAGTTTCGCCAAAATCAATTTTAGTGAAACCTGAGTTCGAATAGATTTCGTATTCGCTAATACTTAATGCTGTAAAATCATATGTTGTTATAATTATCTCGCTTTTATTGTCGAAATTTAAATCTACTATTAAACCATCCCGACTCCAATTTGGAGTTTCTTCTACCCTAATACCTAATTGTCCCGCAACGAGTCCATTATTATATGATAGAATCACACAAAATGGATAATTATCAACACCGTTGTCTATAAACGTACCAAATAATGCTACTTTATTAACTGATTCAGCTCCTATGGTATAAGGTTTCATACTATAAATTCTGAAAATATCAACACCATAAGAAAATGTTGAATTACTGAGAAGTGAAAAATCTCTAACTGAATCTTTTTCTAAACCAATAGCTAAAGCATAAGATTTCAATGATGGACTTGTTTTTAGTCCTGCAATAATAAAATTAACCAATCCATTCTCTGAGAACTGTAACAATTCTATGAATTGATTATTAATATTTGACCAAGTAAAAGTATTCGCTAAAGTAAAATTTTCTAGAAATGGATTGTAAATAAATTCAGCTAAAACCATATTTGTAGCAGAGTTATTTGTTCCTAACAAATATAATTCAGCAATATTATCTCCATCGACATCTAGAATTTCAAAATCATTTATAGTATCAAATAAAGACGATGATACAGCAAATGTATAATTTAATAATAATCCATTAATAGAGTATTCTAAGAAATCAAGAGTAAAATTTGTAGTGCCAATTGTTTTAAGTAGAATAATTAATTGTTGATTACCCAAACCATCAAGGCTTTTTGTAACTAATTGAGCTGATAGATATTCACTTTCTGATAGCACTAATGGATCAATATAGGTATCAAATATTGTTGTTTGAATAGTATCACTTATTTGTTCAAAAGTATAAAGTTCAATAAAGCCATGAGAATCATCTGTAGCATTTTTTACAGATCCAATAATAGCAATTGCATCTTCTATTCCGGTTTCTCCTTCAATTGACAAGGTATCTTTTATATTAATTGAGGAATTATAATTTACTGTGCCGAAATTAGAGCTAGTAAAATCATATTGACTATTATCAATTAATGTATATGATAGACCTGTTTCTAATGTAGTTTCGGTTAATGTTTCTCCTTTTCGAGCAGCATTTATTGATATTGCTGAAGCTAATATTGAAGCAAGGATTATTGTTGAAATAATTATGAAAGCTCGAAACTCTTTTTTCATTTTACTAAACTCCTTATCTTAATAAAAAAAGGAAGTTAATTCATTTGTCTTCCTTTTGCCCTTTTTTTCTTTGAAATGAATAATGCACCTAAAAGCACATTCCCTATGATAATTATAGTAATAATAAATGGTGAACCAGATGATCCAGGGGGATAATAGGGATTTGATGTATAAGATGGGTTATTACCGAAATATAAACTAAAGTAACCAAATCGGTAACTTTGAACAATCCAAAGGTAATAAGTTCCTTTTTGAATAAATATAGGTGAACCAGGTATTATTATATCAACTAAATTCCAACTATCATCATAAAGATAAATATTGGCAACTAATTCTGTTGATTGTGGAAGAATACCCAAATAATTATCCACTTCAAATGTTGTTTGGATCAAATAATTTGAGATAGTATCAGAAATTTCCCAATAACTATTCATATAATTATCTGAATAAACAGCCATCGCATAGTTCCAATAAATTTTAATGGGTGTTGTTGTAATGTTCCCACTTATAATTACTGGAACTATAGTTTCTGTGCCAAGTTTTTCTATCTTGTAAATCTGATTTTCAGCACCTTGATATAGCAGTGTTATATCAAAATCTATTTCTGAACCCAACGTAATTTCATAATCTTCAGCATATTTTAACCACAAATACCCAATGTCTTTATCTGATAAATCATAAAAAATCATTACAGATGAGTCATCTTTGAATAAGATTAGCAGTGTTGTCGATCCTAATATATTTGGAGTGATCGCTATTGTTTCATTATAGATAACTGTTTGACCACTATTTCCCATAATATCCATTGCAACAATATAGAAAGATATTTTTTGACCTTCATCTAGATCCGTCAATTCTTTATAATAAGTATCATTTACTGATTCGGTTAAAGGTAGAAAATTCCAAGTTGGTTCTACCGGCCCTTCTATATCATCTAAAGTATAATAAAGACTTGCTACTTCTACTCCTGATAAATCCTCTATCTCTGCATAAATTTGCATATTATAAGAATAATCAGGTTGTTGAAGAATTAATTTTGTAACGGTTATTGCTGGAGGAGCCAAATCGATCATTATATAGAGTGATTCCTGTGTTTCATAATCATAATCTCCACCAATAGTATATTCAGTCCAAGAAATATTTGCATAGAGATTAACAAAATATTCTCGAGATAATTCAGATGTCCACATCTCAATTAATTCTGGTAAATCAATAGGTTCTGGTAGTGCTTGTAATTCCAGAAGGTTAACGCTTTCACCATTAGTATAAGCGGAAATCCAATTGAATTGATTTTCTAACATTGTATCTGTTCCTGAATTAACAGTGTTAATTATTACTCCTTTTTCTTTCAGGTTGGTTACAACATTCAATAATTGTGTTCCATTATAATAATCAGCAGTAGAACCTACCCCCACTATGTGTCCTGGATCGCAGTCCTCATCGCCTACCATTATAATCATTTTCGCAGCGTCCTCTCGCCAGTTCCAACTATTTGCTAGATAGAGTGCATCTCCCCAAGGTTCCACTCTTCCTGAAACAATAATACCATTAATAAAATTGTTTATTGCGATAAAATCATCTGTGAAAACACGATAGTTTTCTGGATGTTCTTGTGGGTATTCTGAATACTCATCGCATCCATAAATAATAACGCCTATTCGCAATGAAGGAATCTTTTGAATTAAATATTCCATGATATTAAGAAATTCTGTTTTTACAGAATCTATTTCATCACCCATTGAACCACTAGCATCAAACATTAAACAAACATCTGCTGCTTGGTTTTCTATACCATCCCCTCCAAGTGATTCATTCAGTACTACTTCAATGTTGTAGCTCGTAGAAAATCCAGGATTTAATAAAGCCGTTGCTTGATGTTCTGGATAAGTACTAGAAAATTCTGCATATTCACCACTTAGACCAAAATCTATACTTATATTACCGACAGGATCAATACCGATATTTTCTAATGTCAAATTGCCTAACGCCCCTTGTGCTTTCCCTATGATAGTTTGATTAACTTCAAAATTGATTTGAAGATCGTTTTTTGTTTTCGGTTCAGGAAAAGTCTGCGGGGTTTCTGTTAATGCTTGATTTGAATTAATATTAATAAATAAACTGATTAAAAAGCCAATACAAATCATGAGACTGACAAAGGATCTTTTTTGCATTTTTTTCAACACCCAAGTTTTTATGATTACTAATTCCAACCGATAATCATTTTTGGATATGTAATATATACTATAATTTGATTTAAGTTATCTGTAGTAATAGTTTCAGAACTGTTTTGGACTATTAGAACAATAAAAAAAGCTTTTTTCCTTAGAATTTGCTAGAAAATAGATTTGAATTATTTATTATTGAACGTTAATTCTTTACCTTCCAAAGTATAGTATTTTTTCAATAAATTAGCAGTTAAACATGAATGGATAGGTATTATAAAGAGTATATCGCCTATTGTTACCTTTCTCATCAAATCTTCGTTTGCTTTAACAATTCCATGCTCTTGGCTAACAGAAGAAATATAGATGTTAGGAATTATTTTTCCCCAACCATTACCTTCAGGTAGTGCAACTAAACCGTAATTTTTTGATCCATTTTCATCAAGTATAGTATCTTTTGAT
>JAEORJ010000285.1 GCA_016840945.1 Candidatus Gerdarchaeota archaeon | reverse complement strand
TTTTATTTTATTCAATCGAAAATACGCCATGAGGAATACGTAATGAATGAATAAAATAATACTTTTAAATTAAAACAATAATAATATAAATCTAATAACAATTGAAATGTGAAGTACTATTAAATATATAATTGAAACACATCAACTAAAGAAATATTACGGTAAAAATATAAAAGCTGTTGATGGAGTTAACTTAAAGATTCAAAAAGGTACTCTTTTTACACTTTTAGGTCCTAATGGAGCAGGTAAAAGTACAATAATTTCAATGTTAACAACAATTTTACCTCCCACAAGTGGGACAGCGATTATATCCGGTTTTGATATAAGGAGTCATACAAAAAAAATTAGGCAAATAATTGGGGTTTGTCCTCAAGAATTAAGTCTTTATGGAAATTTAACTGCAAGAGAAAATATTTATCTTATTGCAAAGATGCATAAGATGAAAAAACAAGATTATAAAGAAAGAACAGACGAGCTTTTAGGCAAGATGGGACTTACGGATCGTGCGGATGATAAAGTTCGAAAATATTCATTTGGTATGAAACGGCGTGTCAATATATTAATGGCTGTTGTTCATGATCCACAGATAATTTTCTTTGATGAACCTAGCACGAGTTTAGATCCTCAATCAAGAAGAGTTGTCTGGGATTTTATTAAAGAATTTCAACACAAATCAAGAACAATTATCCTTACTACGCATAACATGGAGGAAGCTGATGATCTTTCGGATTATTTAGTGATTATAGATCGTGGTAGAACTATTGCTTCCGGAACATCCGAAGAGCTTAAGGGAACATTAGGAAAGGGAGATATCATCACTTTCAAGATAAACAGTTTCATGCATAGTGAAGATATCATTCCCAGAATAGAACGGCTAGAATTCGTGGAAAATGTCAAAGTGATAGACGATAAAACAATAGAATTACATGCAATGGATGGATTAAGGCGTATATCAGAGATTATTGATAGTGTTCATATAAAAATGGAGGATATATCCATACGTCAAAATAGTTTAGAAGATGTATTTATTAGTCAAACTGGAAGGAGTTTAAGAGATTAATGAAGGATTATGATCAATTTGAACGGGATTTAATCTATAATAAAGACGAAGACGATACTTTTATTTACAAAAATACGAAACACGTTTCAACTTTCCGTAAACCTCGAATTATTCACCTTACAAGTAATCACCTTAAAAATTTGTTGCGAGATAGAATACAGCTGATGTTTGTCATTGGATTTCCAATTATTTTCATTTTTTTATTCTCACTACAAGCAGACTCAATATCAAGTGTTACTTATGATATATACATAATAAATAACGATATTGCAGGATTTGAAGATGATCCAGATGAATTTAAATATCCCTATAATATTAGTGCATCTTTTGCATTAATAGAACTTTTTAAAGATGAACAATTTCAAAATATTTTTTCTATTAAAGTTATAAACGATATTCCATATGAAGAAGCAATTCAACGTTTAGAAAATGAAGAATATCATGGATTACTCGTGATAGAACCTAATTTTTCAGAAAAAATTTTTTACATGGATACTTTTATACTTGGTAATCCTGAAGTCCAAATAATAACAATTAAGGATGAACTTGTTTTAAAATTACTTACTGAAACAACTCATCAATTGGTTAATGTAATATCCATAAACATAAATGGTGGTGAGCCTCCTGAGTTAATATTACAAGATGATTCATATTTTGGAAGATTAACATATTTTGATTTATTTCTACCAGCAATCCTTATTGCTTCAATATTGATGTGTATTTCTCAAGTAGCAACTCATTTTGCTGCCGAAAAAGAAAGTGGAACACTAAGAAGGTTAAGTACTACAAGCGTTTCACGATATCAAATTTTAATCTCTGGTGCTCTTGCTCAATTCATAATTACCACTTTTCAAATTACTCTCATGATAACATTAGGGATGATACTTGGAGCATTTATTCATCCTAATGCTAATTGGTTCTTATTATATTTGATATTGATCTTAGTTACCTCAAGTGCATTAGGTTTAGGTTTGCTGCTTGCGTCTTTTTTAAAATCTTACAATCAAGCAGGCATATTTGTATGGTTTGTGATTCTTCCCCTTCAATTTTTAGGAGGTTTATTTACTTATGGTAATGAATTTGAGTATAGCCATATATTTCCCACTTATTGGGCATTACATGCATTAAGATTGGTAATGTTATATGATATAACAGCATGGGAGATTATTGGATATGATTTGACCTATTTAGCAATATTTACAATTGTAGTTATAACAATTGGTATACTATTGTTCCATCGTAAAACTGCTATATTAACTTAGTGATTTCCTAATTTCTTTTTAACCAATTTGCCTATTTTTTTCATCACGCAATCTTCTAGCTTGTATGGCAATAGTTTCAAGAAGTCTTTGTTGATTAGAAGAAAGCCATGGTCCTTCACAATCAACTGCGGCATATGGTATCTCGGATTTATTTGCTAAAGGTCTGATTATTGCTTGGGAATTCATTGCTGGTTGACAATTGAACGTCCCAAGATTTATTAATCCATCATATGTACTTTTTTCAATTGAATCTAAATAACGGCCTATGATAGAAGTTGTTTCAGTACAACTATTTAAAGAACTATATGGATGTCCTTTTATCAAGTATGTCGTAATATCTGATCCTGAATCAAATAACAATTTAGAGCGTCTCATTACCTTCCTGAAAGATTTGCATTGTGATTCTAAAAGTTCAATTTTCATTCTACTTCGTTTTGCTTTTTTAAGTTCTTTTAATTCATTCGAATTAAGTTCTGATTCATCAAAATTAGTTAAATCTAACTGTTCTTCTGGATTTATCAAGCCTCTCTTAAATCCAAATCGTATGCTAGGTTCTGATAGTATTAAAAGCACTGATTCAGAGAAATCAACGATTTTAGGTAAAATCTCTCTTTCAAGAAAGAACTCTTCAATAGGATAATAATCGAACATTAGATTTAGTCCACCAATTACCAATACTTTTGGTACTTCGCTAACATCCATTTTTCGCGGGATTTTACCTACTTCTTTCGCCCAATTTAATAACGCAGGGCGCATGGCCTGGGATCCATTTTTTATAGTCTCAATAAATTTATCTGTTATTTTTTCAAATTGAGCAAGGGCAGATACCTTATCTTCGGCAATGCACTGTAATGCATTTCTTGCTTCAATCAGATAAGTGCCAATTAATAAATATTGATTTTCTACGGCTAGTAAATCCTTTGGAAGACCTAAATAGTTATTTCGATAATTAGGTCCTACAAAATACATTACATTTTTAACATTCAATCGTTTTGAAAAAGTTTTCCATAATACTGGCCAACCACCATTTTGACAAGGACCATGTTGATCTATTGGTGCTCTATAAATTGTAATTTCATTATCATTTCGATTTTCATTGATATC
>JAEORJ010000030.1 GCA_016840945.1 Candidatus Gerdarchaeota archaeon | reverse complement strand
GTTTGATCTCTAATTGATCCCTCAATCATTTTGTTCGCAATAGGATCAAATGGAATTTGTCCGGACACGAAAATCACATCACCAGCTTTGACTCCTTGCGAGTAAGGTCCTATGACTGCGGGAGCCTTATCAGTTTTTATTATTTCTTTTTTGGTCAAATTACTAACTCCTAATCTATATACCAATAATAACCACTATTTGTTCATTATTAAAAAGATTACTTGGTCTTTGTTGAACAACTAAAAATAGTTTCCTTTAAATAGAAGGTTTCTCCTATTAACCTTAGGAATCAAAGAGGAAAACTGAATTTTCTTTTTAAGGAGATATGATATGATGCCTATATGGTTAACTTGGACACTAGTTGTTCTTGGTGTTATACTTGGTATAATTGCTATCATGCTTTTAGCTGGTATTAAAGTTGTTTTAGAATATGAACGATTAGTAATTTTCAGGTTAGGAAAATACAAACGCACAATAGGGCCTGGATTGGTTTATGTTATGCCAATTCTTGAGTCGTTTAAGAAGGTGGATCTAAGAATCATAACCCAAGATATTCCTAGACAAGAAGTCATGACTAGAGATAATATCCCAGTCTTAGCTAATACTGTTGTTTACTTTAAGGTTGAACGCCCGGCAGATGCCGTAATTAAAATTGAAAATTATGTCTACGCTGTTCGTCAATATACACAAGCAGCATTACGAGATACTATTGGTACAATGGAGCTTGATCAAGTGCTTACTGAACGTGATCAAATTGCATTAGATATACGAGAGATTGTTGACAAGGAAACTAATGAATGGGGTATTGATATCAAAGGGATTAAAATTCAAGAGATTGAATTACCAGCAGAAATGAAACGTGCTTTTGCTATGCAAGCTGAAGCGGAACGTGAGAAAAGAGCTATAATCATTAAATCTGAGGGTGAAAAGATAGCTGCTAAGAAATTCGCTGAAGCTGCTATGGAGCTTGCGAGCTCACCCGGTGGTATTCAATTAAGGACTTTACAAACTATACGTGATATTGCTCAAGACCCAAGCGAAAAAATAGTTATTTTTATGCCTACAGGTTTACCAGATGAAGCGAAAGACATCATTAAGCGAATTAAGAAGTAATAGGGGATATTTTATTGTCAATAAAATCTAATAGACGATATATCCAAATTGCTTTTAATGGTTCAACCAATCAGGTTAGAACCATTCTTCCTCTTATACCATACGATGAACGAATACTCATTGAAGCTGGAACACCTTATATCAAACAATATGGGATGCAAGGCGTCTCGTTAATTAGGAGTATGTGGCGAGGGCTCGTTGTAGCTGATCTGAAAGTAACAGATGGCGCAATTGCTGAAGTGCGTTTTGCATCCAATGCTGGTGCAAATGCTGTTACAGTTATGGGATCAGCTCCTGTTGAAACATTAGATTTCTTCAATGATTATTGCAAAAAGCTTGGAATCTACTCAATGATAGATATGCTTGGAGTGAAAAATCCCCTTAAGAAATTACTGCCTTTGCGTCATAGACCAGATTTCGTTATTATTCATAAAGGTCGGGATGAGGAAACAAATGCTCGTAGCATTATTCGGTATAAAGATATCTCTAAAGTGAGATCAAAATACGACACTTTTATTTCTGTTGCGGGAGGATTATTAGCTGATAGTGTACGAAAGGCATATTTCAATGGTGCTGATGTAGCGATATTGAATATTGTTAAAGAAATTGATCCAAACGATGGCATTCCTGAAAATGCTAACTTTCGACAATTAATACCAGCAATTCTTAATGAAGTGGGTGAATAATTTTTCCTTAAAATATTCTACCACCTACTTTTTTTAATAAAATAAAACTTCAAAAAAAGGCTTGAAAACTAAGTGGTGACCGAGCGGGGATTCGAACCCCGGATCACTACCAATTTGGCAGTGCTGGAAAAAATCCAACCTTGTCCCCAAGGTAGAATCATACCAATCTAGACCACCCGGCCACAGTAATTTGTTTCTTCTGCCTTCTATTTTATTATAAAGCTTTTCTTCTTTATTGATTTGTTATATTTTCGCTTATTAATTTTTTATTTTCATCTATTATCTTTTCCAATAGATTTATTGTTTGTTGTTGTGTTTTTTCATCAAAAAAAAATTCATAATCAATGAATTTTAGAATTTTTTTACTTGTAATAGTTCTTATCTTCAATAAACCTAGAAATTTTGTTACATAAGCATAGATGTATTTCTGTAATAATGTAAATCCTGAATTAGTAATATTCTCTGTCAAGTATGTTTCTTTTTTAAACAATGTTTTTGTTATTATATCATCTTTAGATAATAGATGTTCACAAATAAATAAGTCAAGTCCTACCTCCCTACCCAAATGTTTTTTTGCAGATAGAAGTAAAACCTTTGTTCCTTTATTTCTAGGTATTACTGGACATAATGGGGTATTATCATCAAAGAATGGTCTTGCATGTATGATTTTATCACTAAGGATATGAGCTTTCCAACCAATAGTATAAGCATAATCTTCTAGTGAATTTCTTCTATAAAGTGCTATAGTTGGTTTTTCACTATGCTTAAATTGCCTTAGTTGCCAGGAGAATAGGGGGAAATATCCTGCATCAGGTGCCCAAGATCCAATTATCATTGGGGCAATCATTTCTTTTGGTATGTTTTTTGGTAAAGCTTTCAACAAGGTGTATGTGTGTGATAAAAAATACATTATTCAAGCCTTTTTCTAGTATTGTCATGTGAGTATTACTTAGATAATATTTACTTCTTTAAGATACTTGTGCGTATTAGTGCTTATTTGTTAGTGGTTTAGTGGTTTAAAAAGCTTCAATCTATCTTTAAGATAAAGGAGAATAAACTCTTGTCTTCGTTTAATAATACAAATAACAACGACTTAGCACTCAAAAATAAATTACCTTTTGTTCAGGCTAAAAATAATAAAGATTGCCTTATTTGCCGTATAACCCAAATACAACATGAGAGACAAGATATGGTTCGTTGGATATTGAATTCTAAAAAATCCATTGCTGAAAAAACCCGTATTGCTTCAATGCTTACTGGTATAGATTTTGATGAAGAAATCATTGAATATCTAAATGACCCAACTATTAGAAGTTTTATTCTTTCGGAATAATTATAGGTAAAGTTACTTCAATTATTCTGTGGTCTATTCCTTCTTCTTGATGATATTAAGATTAATACCCATGGTAGAATCAGAACAGCTATTATCCCAATTATTGTTAAGAAAAGAGCCCAGGTAGGCATTTCTATACTGCCAGTCATATAGAGATAGATTATGAAGGGAGTTAAAGTATAGTTTCCATCCAAAAACAATAAGGTTTGATTATTAGGTTGATTAGGGTAAAGTAATTTGTAATTTAAGCCTTCAAATAAATCTGGTGTTAGGAAACTCACACTTGAGAAATTAAGCTCCCAACTGTAAATTGATATGATATCATATAGGTATAAATCAAATCTTAATTTATCAAAATCTAACAAAAGATCATTTATTATGAATTTTAAATCCTCTAAAGGTAACCCATAGAAATCATCTATTTCTTTAGGTATTCTGATTGGTACAATAACTTCTTCGCCATCATTGGTCCATTCTATCTTAAAATATTCATCAGTAGCATTTATTTCTGAATATATGATAGCTGACCCAGTGACGTTAAAATATGGGGTCATTATTAAAGATAAAGAATAATTAAGAATATCATCTTCCCATAATGTCACCCTGTTAAGGGATGTATCTTCAACGATATTTTCACCTATAAATGTCTTGAAAGCTGAGAGACCAATATATTCTGGTACACCAACATCCTCTAATGAGAATACCTCTGATGACCCCCAAGGCGTTAATAATTCTATTGTGCCTTCAAATCTTCCCCAAAAAATACTCTCATTTGCTCTCATACCTATTTTCAAATTAATATATTCACCCGGATTTATTTGTTCTGGAGCTTCCACTGTAACATCGATAAGAGACATTAATCCCACATCAAGATACAAACTCAAATTTAACCCTAGTGTTTCATTTCCTAGAAAAGCACTTATCGCAAAAGGGCCAACAGAATGATTGAAATTTAATTGTTTTGAATCAATCTCTATATATTGCCCTTCCATAGGCACTGGTTGTTTTGTTTTCCATAGTAGGACCTCAACTCCATCAGTGTAATCAGCAACAAAAATATATTTACCAAAAGTTCTTACATTGAAAGTTTTACCATTTAAGCTGTCTTTATATCTCGCAACTAGTCGTGGATTATCTGGTATTGTAATATCAATAACAAATAAACCACCATCTTCACCAGATGCATAAGCAAAACTGCCATTAATATGAATATCCCATATGCTTCCATCATCAATATCAGAAAATACTGTCATTAGTTTTGGATTTCTAGGTCGGGTGATTTTGACAATTTTCAATCCATCTTCTTTATTAGCTAATAAAACATAATCACCATATCGTTCTATTCCTACAGTATCCTCAAATTCTGTTTTTAACTCGCCAATTTTCTTTGGCTCTATAGGATCAGAGATATCAACCACCTCTAATCCCTGATTGGGTCCTGCTGCAATGAAAGCATATTTTTCATCCACTGTGACATCATATGGTTGCCCAGCATATAATCCAATTTTATATGGATTCTCTATATCTGAAATATCGATTATCTCTAAGCCTAATAGACGGTTTACAAGATACAAATAATTATTAGCAAGAAATATCTTCCAGATGATTCCACCATCATAATAGCTGCTAATTTCTTCAACATTATACGGATCAGAAATATCTAATATTTTCAATCCTTCTCTCCCGTGAGCCACAAACGCTCGATTTCCATCTATAATAATATTATAAACGCTACCATCATTTGATTTGTAGGTATCAGCTAAAATTGGATTAATTATAGTAGAGATATTAACAATAAGCAAACCTAATGCTTGATCAGCAACGAAAAGAAAATTATCTTTAATAGCTACATCAACAATGTCTTGACCAAATCCATATTGAGCTATTTCCTTTAAATTGAAGTTAATTGGAACAAAATCATTTTGAGCAGTAGAAATTGATTCATCCTGAATTTGTCCATTAACATGTGATTGCAAAATCAATTGTGTTTGTGAGAAAAAACTACCAAGTATGATTATCATTATTGCAAATGCTTTTACTTTTTTATAATATCTCATACCTAATCATCTAAACTATATACAACAATAGGACATAAGGTTAATCATTCATTTTAAGTTAGTTATTTACTTCAATTAAGCTTTTTTCTGCTAATATTTTGTTTATTTGGGTTTTTATATACTCATCTTGGAATCATTTCTTGAGTGGATTTAATTGGCAACAACATTTAATCTCTTTACATCCATTTCTTGGATAATCACAGGGTTTGTTTCTGCTATTTTGAGTACTCTATTTCTTAGCAAAAATCCGAAAAGACGCTTGAATCAATTATTTTCTGCTGGTTTCATTAGCTGGTCACTTTCAATGATTTTCAATGGGATAGTATTCGCTGTAGCTTATCGTTCAATCTTTATAGCGGACATTTTCAGAGATCTCGGTGTTATCTTTGGCATTTTAAGCGCTTTCATATTATTTGCAGCTGCTTATGGCATTTATTTTGGTGCTGAAAAATTAAATTGGATACTCTATGTTATCTTAATAGCTATCGCAGGGTTACTATCTGGTTTTGGTGCTGCAAATGATTGGGTAACAACAGATGAATTTGGGGGTTTCAAAACAACAGACAATATTTATGGCAAAATTTGCATTCAAATAATCACTGCTGTTTTTGTTATTACAGCAAATATTCTGCTAATGCTAACTTATAGATCATCTAAGAATAAACAAGCGAAAAGGCGTGTTGGCTATTTCGTTGTTGGCTATTCAACAATTATTATTGGATTGTTTATGTTCTTAATAGATGCCTTTCTTGAGATAACACCTTATTTGTTCCCAACATTAGCCCTCATTACTTGGGTGATGGGACCAATGCTCATGCTTATTGGCTTCTATGTTAAGGCAGAATCCGACACATCAGCTCGAACCAAGATTTTACCAAATGAATCACAACTTCTCAAAACACAACAAGAGCAGAAAATTGAAAGACCCTATTGAATAGGTGGAACAAATTGACTTTAGGTTGATTTACCCCCAATCACTTACAGTCTTCCACCTATTCCTCTTCTCTCTTTTTTTGATAAAAAATAATGAGAAAATCATAGTTATGATTTTCCCTTTTTTCTAGCTCAATAATATCTTATTTGTTATATCTACTGCTTTTTGAGCTTCCATTTTATTTGGACGATAATTCTCATGTTCGATTCGATTCATCAGAATGTTCACATACTTGAACTCCCGCAAAACATCCATCCCTTTTTTCAAGCCTTGCTCAATAATCATCCCTAATGTTAATTGTTCATCAAATAATCCTAATCGAACACGTAATTCTGCTTCTACACTTTTTGCACATTCATCGACACAATCACGATATTTCCCTTCATCAAAAAGTAATTCAAAAGTTGTTTTTGATGGAAGGTTAATCTCTTTTTTAGGAGGGGGGGGAGGTGTTTCTTTAGGTTTTGGTGGAGGAGGCAAGTTTGTAGATTTTGGCTTATCTTGAGGGGGAGGAGGTATGGGCAAAGTATCTTTTGGTGAATCATCTTTTTCATCCTCATCATCTTCCCCTCTCATCATTTTACCTGTGATATCCTTAGGGGGAGGAGGAGAAGGAGGAGTATCTCGAGGTGGCGGGGATGGTGGCAAAGTCTTAGGTTTAGGTTTCGGTGGTGAAGGAAATTCATCATCATCATCAGGGACGCTTGGTAAATCATCATCTACAGAACTAATTTTTGGTTTGTGTTGTAATGCTTTAATTTCTTTAGCACGACTGATATATAATTTAGCTTTATCATAATAACTATCACGGATTTTAGGAGTTTTTTCTAATTCCATTAATTGTTGCAAAATCTCAGCTGCTTTAAGAAATTGTTCAAAAGCAGTGTTAAGGTCACCAGATCTTTCTGCTTGAATAGCTTTTGTAGCAGCTCTTTTTGCTCTTTCAAATAAATATTGAGTTTCAGACATTCTTTTTCACCTTATTAACAGTATAGAATTAATAATTATTTAGCTTCATTATCTTTTTATACGTTCATAAATTTGAAGGTTTTTAAATTAAAAACAACTTAAATTAATCTAAAACCTAGATTAAAAAATGAGTTTTGCTATCTTTCCAAGCATTTAAATATAAGATAGCTAACGAACGAAATAGTGGTGTATTAACATGGCTCTAAGACAGAGTGTGAATAAACGTAAAGGCAAATGGGGCCGAGTAAAAGAGTTTGAATCTATTGAACGAGCTCTTATTATTGAATCCGATGCTAGGGAGAAAATGTTGAAAGAAATCCCCAGACAAAGAATTATTACTCCAACATCAATTTGCCAAAAATATCAAGTGCGAATGCATGTCGCAAAACAATTGATAAAAGAATTAGAAGCTGCTGGAAAAATCAAACTCCATGAACGTACAGCTTATACTAAAGTTTACAAAGCAGTTCAGGCATAAACCAACAATTTTTCTGTTGCCTGAATTGTATTGTTTTCTCTCTTATTTTTAGTCGTCTATAATATCTATTTTTACAAGCGTTAATGAACCATCTTCTTGTAGTAGGAAGCCATTGGGTTTTTCAGGTTCGTGCATTGCACTAATTAACCAAACACATTGATTGACTTCCATATAATTTAAATCTGTAAGTGAAGGTTTAGGGGCTGCAGGATGGGTATGATAAATACCAATGATTTCTAAGTTTAGTTTTTCAACCTCAGAATAAACATCAAACAATTTTAATGGATCAACAGTGAATGAAACTGTTGAGCGATCAATATTTTCGGGAGTGAAGATTTTTTTAGCAAAAGCTGTTTTGTCTTTAATCTCACCAGCAATTATTGAAACAGATTCATAAGGGGCAGTTGCTTTAGCATGTTCAATTAATATAGTGAATAGCTCCTTTGGTATCTTAAAATGTTCAATATCTATCATTGAGTTAAAATGTTATTGCTAAAATTTAAAGAATTTTATAATGATACCAATATCTAAGAAGTTTAATTAACAGCAGAAAAATGATTTTTTAATTAAAAAAAAAAAGGCATCTCCTCATGTTGTGTTTATGGGAGATTATTTTGAGTTATATTATTAATTTTACCTAAACTAGAGAATCCAGATAAAAATGATTGGTACAAGAAAGACTGTAGCTAGAAGAACAACAATCACAACCCAAGTAATTATGAATGGCTTTCGGCCAAAATCTATTGGTTCAGAGCCAATTAATTCAGCCCATTTTATAAGGATATCAGATGGTTTTTTCCATTGAGCACCATAACCAAATTTCAAACTAACAGAGACAGTGATACGAGTCTGCATTTTTGGATCAGGTAAACGCTCGAAAACAAAATGATAATTCTCACCATAAGACATTAAAGTCATCGTATGAGAAACTTGCATCACACGCACTCGATTATTCTCGTAATAGGCGTCTTCAATAAAAGAACATCCACTAATTACAATGGTAAAATATTCACCAGTAATAGTAGCAACTTCCTCTAAAACTTTAGGTGAATAATAAACGATTTGTTTCATAATAAATAACCCCACTATAAGATAAAATCCAATACTGATTTAGAAAAATCAATTATTAATAATAATGTTTCGTAGATAGAAAAAGAAAGTGAAAAAGAATTAGCTAAACATTATTACCAGGAAAATAATAAGTGGTAAAGTAATTAGAACACAAAAAATAATTAAAACTGTCCAAAAACCAATTGACATTTTACGACCAAAATTAATTGGTTCAGCACCCACCAGTTCAGCCCATCTAAAAAGGATTTTAGAAGGCTCTCTATATTGAGGTGTTGTGCCAAATTTTAAGCTAATAGTAACAACAATACGAGTTTGTATTTCAGAAGTAGACATGTGCTCAAATTCAAATTGATAATTTTCACCAACAGTCATAAAAGACTGACTATTACGAGAAATTCGCATAACAGGAGAAGGATTGTTTGCATGATAAACGTCTGCAGCAAATGAACATCCATCAATGTTATTGGTAAAATAATCCCTTGTAATGGTGACAACTTCTTCAAGCACTTTGGGAGAGTAATAAACGAGCTGTTTCAACTAAATAACTCCTTACATGGATTATAACCAATCGTAGATTTAAAGCTAAGTAAAATATTAAGAAGGTTTTACTGCTAGTGAAAAAAGAAATGTAAGATTACAAAAAGGAAAATTATACAAAATAATTCTAAATAGCTACCAGTAAGAAAAATTATTAAACAGAAAAAAATCTGAAAGTGTAGCAATCGCTCTTTTGCGGGGGTTGCCAAGCTAGGTCAAAAATCTTATATTATATGAAAGATTGACTACAGGCGCTAGACTTAGGATCTAGTCTCGAAGGAGTTCGTGCGTTCAAATCGCACCCCCCGCACCAAATGAATTCCCAAATAACAACCTTCTAATAATTTATTAGTGAATCATTCATTATTATTGTTGTTTAAAACACGGCGGTTTTCTATCCTTGGCTAATACTATCCTTAAAACTGAAAATCTAATCAAAATTTTTGCTCAAGATACCCCACTTGAAGTCCACGCATTACAAGGTGTTAATCTTAAGATTGCTCAAGGTGAGATGGTAGCCATTATGGGACCCTCTGGCTGTGGAAAAACAACTTTACTCAATATGATTGGGGGTCTTGATAAACCTACCTCTGGCAAAGTCTTTATTGATGGTCAAGAAATCACTAATTTTAGAGATAATGAAATCACAGAGTTTCGTAAACGGAACCTTAGTTTTATTTTTCAATTTTTTAACCTCTTTGATGTTCTAACAGCTGTTGAAAATGTCTCTTTACCCTTACTGTTGATGGGTGAACAAACTAAGATCGCTCAAGAAAAAGCTAAAGTACTCCTTCGTGAAGTCGGTTTAGGTAGTAGATTATATAATCGTCCTAATGAGATGTCTGGTGGTCAACGTCAAAGAGTAGCTATCGCTCGTTCACTTATTACTAACCCTAAAATTATCCTTGCTGATGAACCTACTGGTGATCTCTCGAGTATTATTGCCCGTGATATTATGAAACTTTTCAGAAGGTTAAATGAAGATCTTGGACAGACCTTTGTTTTGGTAACCCATTCTGAGCTAATTGGCTCCCTTTGTGACCGTATTATCAAAATGAAAGATGGATTGATTATTTCAGATTAAGTAGCTAATATATTTTTTAGAGAAATAGTTTTAAATTAAAAAAAGAATTTCTTTTGTCATGTCATCCAATGAAGAACCTTTTAAAGATGCGAGTCCACGTATCAAGGACTCCATAGATAGCAGAGAAATTGAGGTTGAAACAAAAACTTCCAAGCTTAACGTTTTTAATTGGTCTATGTATGATTTAGCTAACACAATCTATTCTATGATTATCGTTTCCCTAATTATTAAGAAATATCTTTATATTGTTGCTCAGGAAGAAGCTGGTTTAAGCTATCAATCTTCTGTCCAAATTGTTTCTGTCATTTTTACAGTAATGCAAATTGTTGTGGCAATTGGTATGCCTATTATGGGATCCCTCAGTGACAATGTTGGCCGACGTAAACCTTTTGTTCTAACTTTAACTGGTGTAATTCTTATTTCTGCTAGTATGTTAGGATTATTTAAGAATCTTACATTTGCAATAGTATTATTTGTTTTAGCAAATGTCGCCTATCAATGGAGCTTGGCATTTTATGATTCAATGCTTCCCTTTATAGCAGCCCCTAAGGATGCTGGCAAGGTTGGTGGTTTTGGTGTAGCATTTGGTTATTTAGGTACTATTGTATCACTACCTGTTATGCTTATTTTAGAGAATAATTTTGGTTCACCTGTTAGTCAGGAATATGTAAACGAGGCTATGGAGACTATACCAGTATCATATGGTTATTTTGGTGAGTGGTTTACATATGTTATAGCAATGGGTATGTTCCTAGTGTTTGCTATTCCATTTATTTTTGTTAGAGAAAGGCAGAAGAGAGGAACTCGCCCCCCACTTAACATTTTAATTGGAAACTCATTTAGACAGATTGGTAGCACATTTAGAGATATCCGACAACATAAAGAGATGTTTAAATTTGTTTTAGGTTATTTCCTGGTTGTTGATGTCGCTAATACCATTGTAGCTTATATGTATGTATTAATTACAGATGGATTATTAATGGATTCTAGCTTTGGTATTTATTTCATTATTATTTCTACTGTTTCAGCTGTCCTCTTTACGTACTTTATAGGTATGTTTGCAGACAAATTTGGTGCAAAGAAGACTTTCTTTTTGGTTGGGGGTCTTTGGGCTGGAGCTATCATACTTGGTGTTATAGCTATTTTCCTTTGGGCTAGTACTACTGATCCAATAACCCTAGGATTTAACTTTCCTTTCATTGTTGTACTTTTAATGGGTATTCTTTCAGGACCAGCATTAGGCGGTACTTGGGTAGCTCAACGAGCTATGGTAACTGAATTAGCTCCAAAAGAGAAATATGGTGAGTATTTTGGATTTTCAAAACTCAGTGGCAAAGTTTCTTCTGTTATTGGCGAACTTATTTGGGCTGCAGTGTTCTTCCTTTACGCTACCATAGGTTATAAGACCTATGCTATCGAAATATTAGTTATGGGAATTGTAATGGGTGTAGGAATTCTTATCATTGGTTTTGTTAAACCTAAACGATTCCTACTTCAGGATGCAAAAGATGAAGAAGTCCTTGAAAATAATTAATTAATTTATTTTAGTTAAGAGCTCTTTTTGAGCTCCCTTTTTCTTTTATTGGAAAATGTTTATACTTATTAATACTAGGTTTAATGTATGGTGTTCAATATTGGAAGAGCTTAAATTAGTGTCAAAGGGACCAATTTTTGAGTATATTAAAAAACAAACTGATAAACTCAATATTACAAATGAAATTAAAGATCAAATCATTGATTTCTTTGAAGAACAGCTGAAAAAAGATATAGACAAATTCTGTTCCTGGGCTTTAGAGATTACTGAATTACAAAATAAACGTACTTTAATGGAAAAAGATTGGGATTTTATTAAAAAGAAAATGGTTGATGACTAACCTCTAATCAATTGCTCTCGATTCAATTTCATTTGGTTTCTCTTCAAATTTAATTTTATCATTTTTAGTAATGGCAATTTGATCAATTAATTTGCTAACAACATCATTTAATCTATCATCAGTTATTTTTTCACTTAATAATGTTAACAGATCACAGATCTTTGCAAAATCGTCATAATTCTTTGACTCAAGAAGTTTACACCTAATTGCTATAAGTTCTCTCATTAATTCGTTTTGATTAAATCTAGCAACCACAATAGCGCTATCTATAAATTCCACCAACGAATACTTGTCTGTTATGAATAGCCATTGTGCTTCAGCAGCCATTTTTTCAACCTTTTATAGCTTTTTCACCATTAATATGGTCTTTGTATTAATTAAAGTTAGTTATTTGACGCAAATTTTTATCATTTGTTGCCATGCAAAGATGAATTAGACAAATTGATCATTTCTTTTTCTTTTTTAGTTTCACAACATCTCCTAGAGTAGTCTCTTTTTGAGAACTTGTTCCAGAATAGATTGGTGCAGCAGCTTCCTCCTTTAATGATATTTCCAATCTTCTTTCAATTTTTACAACGACACTTTCAGGAGGAGTAAATTCACTTTTCTCGATTTTTCTTAACATTGATGCTTTTTCATTTATCATTTGAGCAAAATCCTCTAATGATAAACCTCTAGCCATTCTAGCATTTTTTATTACCTCACCATAATCCTCAACCAAAACTTCATCAGTATATAATCCATCTCTTCTTGGTCTTGGCCTTGATGCGGTTGATCTTTGTGTACCTGTTTGAACTTTTACTCGAGAAACACTTGTGCCTTGCCCACCTGGCTTATCTCGCACAAAAGCATACTCAGATTCGCTTGTATCATCATAACTTGGTTTGTCCGATACTCTTGTCCCAAATTTTGCACATTTAGGACACACAAACATTCTCACGCCATCAATTTCAGTTTCAACTAAATCCGGTCCAGCGAAGTTACCACACATTTCACAGCTCATTTAGGGATTTCCCTTCATTTGTGTTAGTAAAAAATCGGTTTGATTACTAATTTGTTTAGAACATCCTCTTATTAAAAATTAACGTAATATTCCATCAATTTGGCGTATTTTATTCCTCTTCTTCCATGATTTCAGTGCTTCTAATGGCTTTCATATCTATTTCTTCTATTAATTCCCCATCTTCTATTGTAATAATTCTATCTGCTTGTGTTGCGACCGTTTTGTTATGAGTGACCAAAAGTACTGTCGTACCTCTTTCCCTATTTATTTTCCTTAAATAGCCTATAATTTGCATCCCTGTTACAGAATCCAAATCTCCTGTTAGTTGATCTGCAACTACAATACTTGGATCATTTACTAATGCACGAGCAATGGCTACCCTTTGTTGTTGCCCTCCTGAGAGTTTATCTGGATATTGATTAGCAAAGGATCCTAAATCAACTATCTCGAGTATCTCTTGTGCTTTTGCTCTTGCTTTTTTAACTGGAATGTTCGCCATTTCAGCAGGCATTGAAACATTCTCTAATGCGGTTAATTCAGGGAACAATTGATAAAATTGGAAAATTAATCCTATTTCGTCCCTTCTGAATTCAGTTAATTCTAGATCATCCATTAATGCTATGTTTTTTCCGTTAAGGTATACTGCTCCTTTGTCAGGGCTATCTAAACCTGTTAAGATATTAACAAGTGTTGTTTTTCCAGCTCCTGATGGACCCATTATAGCTAGAAATTCCCCTTTTTGTATTTCAAAACTTACACCCCTTAAAGCATACACTCTTGATTGTGGTAAAACATATGTTTTATAGACGTCTTCAACAACCAATACTGCACTAGTTTTTATTTCCTCTTTAATTTCGATGTCTGGTGAATCTAGAACTCTGCCTTTTCTAACAGTATAATATGAAATATCATAAAAAAATTCACTCCAGATTCTTAATAATTCCATTTGTATGAATATTTGTTTTATACAATTACTTTGCTCTAATGTTATACTCATTAATTGATTTTCATCTTCTAAAAATTCAAATAATCTAATCAGTTCAAACCATTCTTCTAAAAGGCTAATAGCTTTATCTGTTTGGGTTACTATTTCCTTTATGTTGTTTTTTGATGAGTGTGTTTCTATAAATGTTATTAGCTTTTTATTTTTCAATTCACTAATTTCTTTAATTAAATCGCTATCAGCTCGATTCTGTCTAGCTATCTGTCTTCTTATATCAAAGATATTATCAAAAACCTCAAAGGATTTTCCTTTTAGTAAATCAATAATTATGTTTAACTCATTTGATTTTATCTTTATTTCTTTTAATGAACTATTCATTTTCTCAAGGCAACTAAGAAATTGCTCTAGAATCTCATTTGTCTTTTCAGTATATTTTGTTGAGAAATTAAATAGAATTAGCTCATCAATTAATTGTAAAACTGATTTTTTAGATTTTACTTCTAATTGCTCAGCTCCTAAATCAAAATAGGAATGATGCTCTTCTGGTAATGTAGCTATTGATAGAGTGGCATTTTTGATAACCTCAAAATAAAATTCTGACTTCTTTTCTATATAGTCAAATAACTCCAAATTGAAAGTTTCTCTTTCCTCTTCAGTTAAAGCTAAATTCTTTACTAAAATACTATATGATTCAAGTAACTCTCGATTATTTCTGGTGGTTTTTAAAAACCGATTTTTTACATTCAATAAATATTTATCATAAATGATAGAAAATTTATTTTTCAATTCTTGTGATAATTTTATTGATAAATCATTATTTGAGAGTTCTTCTAAACCCATAATTTTACTTAGTTTAGAAGCATTGAATTCTAACCTTACAATAAGAAAAGAAGTCAATTCTTCAACTACTTTGTTAAGTGGTCTTAGTTTTCTAATGGCTCGTATTAAACTCTTTTTGAATAAATCTGTTTCTCTAATAGCTATAGGATTAAAGTAAAATTC
>JAEORJ010000029.1 GCA_016840945.1 Candidatus Gerdarchaeota archaeon | reverse complement strand
TGGCAGTAATAGCTGGGATTAACCCAGGTAGGATATGGGTTGACTCAAAAGAGAAGCCAACAAGTGGATTTTTGGTTGACAATGTTTGGTCCCTCTTTCTAGCAGGAAATCCAAATAATAGTGAATTTAATGCTTCAATTGGAAAGCTATTGAAGGATGAAATTTTCCCAATTGCAAAAAATCAAGAAAAAATAACATACGGTGAGTGGATATTCTACTTTGAACATCAAGATTGGTTGGAAAAGATAGTAAACGAATTTGGAATTAAAGATCCAGTTCCAATAAGAAGATACCATTATTTATTTGAGAAATTACTTGTTCCTGATTGGCGTGCTAAAATTCCAGAAGGATTCGTAATGAGAAAAATAGATGAGTCTCTTCTAAAACAGAAAAAGCTTGAGAATTTAGATGATGTAAAGGAATGGATTATTCCTCATTATGGTAATGAGGGAAAATTCTTTGAATTAGGCAGTGGATTTTGTTTAGTAGAAAATGAAGAAAAAATAGCCTGCTGGTGTGTCTCAGACTGGCGTGTTGGAAACAGAATTGAGATTAGTATTGCAACTGCAAATGACTATCGAAGGAGAGGTTTTGCTACTTTATGCGTTGCAGCACATGTGGAATATTACTACAAGAAAGGTTATCAAATAGGTTGGCATTGCTATCAAGAAAATGAAGGGTCATGGCGCACAGCCGAAAAAGTAGGTTTTGTTAGGAAGAAAAGCTATATTGCAGCAACTGGATTCTATAACGAAAAAGATAATCTTGTTTATAATGCGTGGCACAAAGGAATAGTTTTAGAAAAACCAGAAGTAGGAATTAGTTATATCAAAAAGCTAATGGAAATCGGAATGGATAGGCGGGCTTATTATGTTTATGTACAACTGTTAATAAAACTGAATAGATTTAGTGAGGCAATAGACACTTTAATGAAAATAGTAGAACTTGGTCCTGCGGACCCGGTTAATTTTAAAAATACCTTAGAAACGCAAGAGCTCTTCCAAGATTTGAGAAAGATGAAAGAATGGAAAATACTAATGGAAAGCATTGATGCGTTAATCAAATAACAATCAATATATCATTATGACTTCTGCTAATGAATTGCGTGTAGCTATTCTACACTTTTTTCTAATTAACATTCTTTTTTCTAGGAAATCAGTTTTTTTTTTTGAATTTTAAAGCTGTATTTTGCTTCTATAGCTAAGTATAGATTTGTAGATTGTTTGAAGAAGTGAATGCTATTATCTTCAAAGTTTTTTTTAATTATAATTATTACTAGTTCGGACCTATACTAAACTAATACTATACAAGTGGATATGCATATAACACTCAGATTACAAACTTAAAATTAGAGATAAAATTTCATTTATCGTTATTTGTTGTTGTTCACTTCTCGAAATACTTGCTTGATTATCTCCTTTTTGATCTCCATAGGAGCCAAAATTAGCATGATTCCCGCCAACTATTTCTATATAAACTGTAGAAGCTGGTAAAAGAGATTTGGTGTCGTTGATTGGAGTTGATAGTACACCATCTAATGAACCATATATTGAGAGGACAGGAAGAGTATAACTTGAAATATTATTGGTATTTGCAGGATAAGCTGCAAGAAGTACTAATCCAGCTAAAGTATCTGGATTATTATAAACAAATTGAACAGCCATTGATCCGCCTAAAGAATGTCCCCCTATTATCCAAGTAGTAATGTTCTCATAATTAGCAATAATTTTAGCTGCTTTGTTTGGAGCGAACACAGCTAAATCAAAAGGCATTTTGATTATACTAACAAAGAATCCTTCTTCAGCTATTCCTCGAGCAATTATCGCATATGATTCAGGTTCAACATTACCCCCAGGATAAAATATAAATCCTTTTTCCGAAGTAAAATTAATTGGTATAAAGGTGATCCAATCATTAGTGGATTCAACAGTGACTACCGAATCAGATTCCATAGCTAGTATTGCTTCAGTCATTGGTTTGTAAGATTGGCTTAAGAAAATTAAACTACCAACTAAAAGACCAACTACTAAAACAACTGGAATAGTTATTAATGCCATTTTTCTACTTCTCTTCATAATATCTTACATATTGATTAGAAGCTAATAATATTACTTCTTAATTTTCTTTCATAACTAGAAGCATGAATAATAGAATATATAGTCAATAGTATATTTTTTCTATAACATCTAAAACTATCAATTTACTTATGATTGAAAAAGATAAATTAGGTTGGTAAAATTTCCAAATAACTTTTAACTAATCAAAATTTTAAAGCATGATAGGAGTGCCAGACTTTTATTATCAAATAATAACCAAATTATAAGTGATTTTGAGAACTATGTGAATCAATGATTTTTTAGCTTTGTGAGAATTGAAACAATTCTATTATAATTAGTTGCTTAAAGTACCAAATTATCCAAGTTATGTTTGGAGTAGTATTATTATGCAATTCAAAATTTATGATGAATCAAGATTGGATGATCACATTGAACTAGTAAATGATGTAATAAAAGATTGGGAATGGATTTCTTGGTATCCAACAAAAGAACAGCTAAGAGTAGCTTATTCTCGAGAAGGTTTCACCCCAGAGACTCGTCACTATTTGTATGATGGCGACAAATTAGTTGCTTTTCTCAGCAGTGCAGTAGAAGAAGTTGACGATAAAGGCGTTCAACATGGTTCTATTCATAGACCTTTTGTTCGTAAAGGCTACGAACATCTTGAGGACAAATTAATGGAGAAAACGTTAGGTGAATTGAAAGCTCGCGGAGTGAAAGTTGTTCGTACAAATCTTAAGCCAGGAATGGGTAATCTTGCTGAAATCCTTGAGAGATGGGGT
>JAEORJ010000284.1 GCA_016840945.1 Candidatus Gerdarchaeota archaeon | reverse complement strand
CTGCTCGCAAAAATTCCGTATACATCGCATTCTCAATCCGCTACCAAGTAAAGCAGCTTTTATGAAAAAGAGAAGAAGCAGAACCAGCTACTTTATACGTGATTTTGGTGATAAAAATCTTCAAGGAATAATAGATCATACATTCTTTGAAACTTTTCATCGAGAATATTGGCAACGAATAACTGAACCAGAACCACCAGATGAGATTACCTCAAATGAAATTAAATTACTATTTTGGTTGCACCAACAAAAGAGATTTGAAACCGACCCCGATTATTGGATGCCTTTTTGCAATGAATTGCGATTGATGACAAAACGACAAAGAGGTTCTATTGATTGTCTTGAGATGTGTGTAAATGGTGAAGGTATAAGACTTATTGATTATAAAGCGAAACCACATACAAATGATCGATTAGAATTAATTTTCTATGCAAATTTATTCAATGATTATAGACTTGAAAATGAAGAGAATGATGCATTTGTTTATGACATTATTGAAATTGGGTGTTATTACTATGAATTAGGTTATGATATAATTTGTAAAATAACTGAGCAAGAATTGGTTAATTTTAGTGATGAATTGAAAATAATTTTTGAAAATATTTCTAAAGAGAAATTTGATTTTGATTGCTATAACCAAAATTGTATTTATGCAGATATTTGCAAAATTGAGAAACATAAATTTTACTGAAAAAATTAGGATAACCAATGTTTTATATCCTTTAGTATAAAAATTAAACTTTTTTAAAATTCTAATTTTTTCTTATCTAATGATTTTTCGATTATTCCTTAATGCAATACTTTTGCAGGCAAATGAATTTATCTTTATTAGATTTATAATTCTCTTTTTCGTGGATATTAATTCTGAATACATAAATAGTGAAAATTGAAAAAATATTATAAACTGTTCTTTAATCATTATTATAATAGATGATATCATTTGGGGGATCATTTTTGCTTAGAAGATTATTCTATAATGTTAATGCAAAAGTAAAGCGTATATCATTAATTGTTTCTGTTATAATCATCTCATTAATTCTTATTCTCGCACCTCTTCTCTATATCTTTTATTTTCGTCCAAGAATTCCTGAATACCATTTCTCCCTTGAGAAATCTATTATTATGGATGGTGGAAATAATGGTGCAGATTTAGCTGTTGGATTATATTATAATGAATTCAGTAATTTTTTATTTACTACTGGATATGTTTCTGTACCTGGAGAGGGGACAAATATTTGGTTGGGCAAATTCGATAGTGAATTAAACCTTCAAACTGAAAACACATTTAACGGACCCGCAAATAGCGATGATATGGGATACACTCTTGCTTCAGATGGTAGCTACCTTTTTGTTGTAGGTTATATATCTGAAATTGCTGAAGACCATAATATTTGGTTAGCGAAATATGACTTCAACCTTGTTCTTCAGGATTATATTACTATAAATGGTAATGCTAGCTCTACAGATGATGGTTATGGCATTCTTTATACAAGCGATCATTATCTTTTAATCGCAGGAACTGTAACATGTTTGGAGACTGGTAATGATTGTTATATTGGAAAATTTGATACTAATCTTAATCCTATATCTGAAATGATCATTAACGGACCCGCGAATAGCACTGATAAAGCTCGTTTTCTAACTGAAAGCACTAATGGTGATATTTATGCGAGTGGTTCAATGACTACTTTAACAACAGGTTATGATATTTGGCTTGGAAAATTCAGTAATTCTCTTAATTATCTTGATTATTCAATTATTGCTGGTTTAACTACAGAAGAAGACAAAGGTTATGGTATCTTATTTGATGAAACTAATAGACTCTTTGTATCAGGCACTATAAGTGAAGTTGGAGAAGGTTATAATATTTGGCTTGCTGAATTAGATTCTAATCTTGATATACTTAATAATTATATTTTGAATGGTCCTGGTAATGGTGAGGATGTTGCTTACTCTATAATTAGAATCAATAATTTTCTTTACATCAATGGCGTTTATACTGAGCCTGAAGGTAATCAGAATATTATATTAGCAAAATTCAATCTTGAACTTAAGCTCATTACTAAACTAATTATTTCAGGTACTGATAACTTATGTGATGGTGGTTTTGGTATTATTTATGATAACAGCTCGGGTATTTATGTCTCTGGTTTTATAACTAATGTTTTATCCGATACTGATATGTGGCTAGCACATTATACCATTTAATGATTTATTATTTGCATTAATGACTTTCACAGTATTTCTTTTTTCATTAAATTGAGTGCTAAAGTTAATGAATTATATTTATTTAAAAATCGTATTAATTTTGAATGAATGATTTGTTTTTTCTCAATTTTTTGAAAATGAATTGCTTTTGGGTATTGTATATCATATAAAATCAGACCATCTGGTGGAACTGGTTTTATCCCCCCTTTTGGTAATACAGATTGTATATTAAAAACTTCATCGATTATTGTTAAATCATATTTACCAGATCCAATATCAATTATTAAAGAAACCATCTTCCGTATTTGATTCCATAAAAAACTTCTTGAGCTAAAGGTAAATTCTAATAAATTGTTTTTTTTGTGATATTTCACTGTTGCATTTTCAATTGTTAGTACAGTAGATTTTTTTTCTCCATTTGGTAAAATATCTGGTTTTTTACATAATTTAGTAAAATCATGCGTTCCTTCTATTTTCATTAATGCCTTTTTCATTTGCTTTAAAGATTCTCCACTATAAGGATAGTACATCTTGTATGTTCTCATAAGAGCATCCCTTCTTGCGTTGAATGACTCTTCTACTTCAGCTATCGCCCAAGGAAAAATATCTCGCGGTAAATTTTGATTTAATTCTTCTAAATGAATTTCTCTTTTCGCATCAAATGCTATAACCTGACCTAAAGCATTTACACCCCTATCTGTTCTTCCAGCGGCTGAATATCTTGCTGTTGATGCATCATCGATAATCCCTAAATTCTGTAATGTGGTGATGATTTCTCTCTCAATTGTTTTAATATCATCAATTTGTCTTTGAAAACCTTGATATGCAGCACCTAAATAAGCTATTTTCACTGCATATCTCTTCATATTTTCACCAACCTATTACTCATTTGAAAGTTACTCTTAGAGCATAGCATTGGAAAATTCTTCATGTAACTCTGCTTCTATTTTTGTTCCTAAATCTCGTCGAAAAACAGGTGGGATAATTCGTAATTTAGTTATCAGCATATCCAAAATTTGATCTATTATTGCTTTTACTTCAAAAGGCTTAATTTCTGCTAATCCTTGAACAATAGCTTCCTCGACATAGACTTTCACTACTGAAGATATCACTGCAAAAGTAATTCCATCTCTTTCTAGATAGTAAGGGAAATTTTTCCTATCTCTTAAAACAAAGAATTCTAGATTCTCTATTATTGATGTTACATACCAATCCAAACTTGTTTCTGAAACGTTTAGTCTATCAGCAAACTCTTTTCTTGAACTATGATTTGGATGTGTTGCTGGTAAACGATAAGCAACATATAATGCGGCAGCATTTAATGCTTGTTGATCGCGAGGGAAGCCTGCTTTAGCAATGTATTTTGCTACAACCTTTAAAGCAAAAACTTTGTATGATTCCTTTACTGCTTGCTTACCAAAGAAATCATAGGCATCTTTTAGGAGCTTAATGGTTTCTTCTGGGCTTGCTCTTTCCCAGAGAAATAATTCAGTTTTTCCAAATGATTCGGTATTCACATTACTTACCCTTATTTCCATTAGAGGATTTCTCTTTTATCTTTTGTGGATGTTAGAAATAGTGGTATTTCCATTAGAAAATAAAATTATGTGGTTGTTCCTAGCTAATATTTACGTATTTATTTACATTAATATTAGCCTATTCTGTCTAGATTAGATAACGTCCACATTTTACACAATAGTATTTATTATATTGGCGAATATATTTTACCTCTTCTCCACAAATTGGACAAGCACGTTTATTTTCACCTTGATCAAGCTTTAATGATTGTTGGATCTTTTCTTCCGATTCATTTTCTTCTTCTTCAGACATATCTTTCAATTCAGATATCATTGCACTTGATAATTCCGTACCTATTACACCTGTATCATCTTCTTTAGTGGGAATTTCTTTACTTTTATCAAGTGAAACCAATGGTTCTTCATCTGGTATATCAATCAATTCTTCCCCAGGTATTTCCACTAACTGTTCTATTGGTGGGATATTTGGTTCTTGAATAGATTTCTCATCTACTGATATTTTTTCATCCTTTTGTTCTTCTTCAATAGTAATTGAAGGTTCAACAGGTTCTGTTAGAAGACTTTCTAAAACTTCTTGATCTTTATTTAACCGTTCTTCTTCAGTTAGGATTTTTGTTTCATTAAAGGATTCATCAACTTCTGTTGTAGTGATAGGTTCTTCTTCATATTCTTCTTCTATAGATGAATCTAAATCAATTTCATCATCAAATTCTTCTTCCTCTTCCTCTATTGAAGTTGCGACATCTGATGCTAATGGTGTAATAGCCCCTAACTCGTCTCTTACATCAACAATAGACTCTAGTGTTTCATCAATATCCTCTAGCTCTTCTTCAAAAACCTCTTCTTCTTCCTCAGGGACTTTTACTTGTGAGATTTCCACTTCTAATCCTTTTAGTCTCTGAGTTAAACTATCAAGTCTTTGATTAATCTGAATCAATACGTTTTCTAATTCAGAACTTATCCTTGGTTTTTCATCTATAACCCTTTCTTTTTCAATCTTCTTTTTAGGTACAGTGATAGCTTTTTCTCCCTGATCAGTTATTTCTCTGCCGATAATTACTTCATCAGTTTCAGATAATACAGCCATAACTTCAGCTATTAATCTTTCAGTCTCTTCACTATCATCATCTTCAATAACAATTGTTGCACTTGCTGCTGCTACAGCTGCTTCTGTAACCTCAATTGGTTCTTCAGCTAAAGTTTTCATAGAATCAGGTGTTGGTTGTTCTACAGCGATTGGTTTTGTTGGCTGTTCAATTTCGGTAGTTTTTATTGGTTCAATGTATTCCTCTTTATGTTTTATAGGTCTAATACCTTCTCGTTCTAATAAACACTTAGCCATTAAATCAAAAGCGATATCAATATTCTCTCCAGTTAAAGCTGAAGTTTCAATATACTCACATTGTAACCCTGAGCTTTCTTTTAATGCTTGAGCGTATTTTTCGCCCATTTCTTCGGTAATTTCTCGTTGATCCAATAAATCAACTTTATTGGCACAAATAACAAAAATTTCTATGGTGCCATTTGAATATCTAATAGCTTCATCAACCCAGGTTGACAAGCTTTTCATTGATTTTGGATTTGTAGTGTCAAATACTAAGAAACATCCTGTTGCTCCACCATAAAAACTTGAACGTATGTATTTATACTTGTCTTGCCCAGCTAAATCCCATACTTGAAAGCCAATCATTAAGTCTCCTAATTTTAATTTATAAGAGGAAAAATCAGCTCCCACTGTAGAGATATATTCCTCAGCAAAATGCTCTCCCATTGCTCTCTTTCTTATTGTGGTTTTTCCTACAAAGGAATCTCCACAGAGTACTATTTTCCAGAGAAAATCTGATGATTTTTTCTCTTCCATTTGTTTATTTCCACCTTAATTCAGATTAGATTATACTAGAATGATTAATGATTAATTTTTATCCCAAGACAATATTCCAGTATTATTTTATAGGCGATTTGTATTCTTTATTTTTTCGCTTATATATGCTCATTTCTCTCTTTTTTTATAAAAAACTACTCATTGAGATAATTAATTTCATTTGAAAACTACTTTATGCTATTTTTTTGTTAAAAAAAGACATAATTTAGAAAACATCCCAATATTACAATGCCTTATTTTCTTTTAATGCTAAATTATACAATGTACATAGCAATTTATTGATATAAATATGATAATAACTGGGTAATCTTATGTTTACCTTTGATTTGCTATCTAAAGATGAAATATCAATTTGAATTCGAGAGTGAGATAAAATTGGAATACGATCCTGATAGAAAATGTCTGAAGTGCAATCAACGCCAAGGGTTTATCTACTATTGTGAGGAATGTTTTGGCACTTTTTGTGAGGATTGTTTGATTTCAGAAAAAACTGAATGCACTTACTGCAATAATTGTGCTCATATTAGCATAGGCACTAAATGTGAGAAATGTGGTAAAGTGAATGATTTTCCTGCGATTAAAAAGATCAGAAAATGCCCTATGTGTAATTCATCCAGCCTAAAAGATGTTAGAAAGAAAATCAGAGGATTATCCGATGAATTTGGCGATGCTGTTTCTCAGCTTGCTATTGGATTAGAAGCTATTAAAGCAGTAGCTGAAAGATATACAGATTCAGTTATAATTGCTAAACAAATGCGTCGAGATAGATATGGTTTATATCCTAAAATTGAGAACTCACTTCTTCATATTCAAAATACTTTTTTCAGTATCGTTCAGAGAGCTTCTGATGTTTTAGATAAAGTTACTCAACAAATTAAAGATGATTCTCAAAAGCTTAATATCAATCCTAATATCTCTGTAAATCAGCTTCCACAAATAACTCAAACACGTAAAACCATTGAAACACACGCCTCAAGTTATTCAAATCTTATTAAAGATTATCTTGAAGAATTAAATCTAGAATTAGATGACATTGATAAGAAATTAGAGGAATTAAAGAAGTATTCCCTCCTTTTTGATGAGGCTTCAGATAAATTTGAGCCTGAAGCTCATGAATTAAAAATTGCTGTCTTTCCTAATATAAAACTCTCACTCCCAAGTTATCGTAGAAAGAAGAAAGGAATCCTATTTGTTACAAATAGGAAAATCTACTTTTTACCAAGTATAAATATGGGCGTTAAAATTAGAGGTAAAGTTAAAGCCATACCTATTGCTCAAATTAGGGATGTTGAAAACAAACGAAACAGCTTATTTGGTGACCAATTAATAATCAACTTTCCTGCTAATAATAAAATCAAAATCAAATGCAAAACTGAAGATATAAATTATTTAAATTTCATCTTTAAAGTACTTTTCAATGAATATGATAACTATATCACTACTGATCCTTATTTGATTGATGATTTTCGTAATTCTTTGAATTATTCTACCTTACAAGAAAAAATTGATCATCGCATTAAAGATTTGAAACAAATTCCTTTCCAACCTATTGGTCCTACAATTCAACCATTTTCTATACCACAGAGTGAAGAATCTGAAGACATTAAACAGATCAAAATTAGGTTAAAAGCTGCCAAAGATACTTTAAGAGTATTAATTGATGCATTTAATGATGGTAGCATAACTCCTGAAGAATATTTCTCTCGCAGATATAAAGCAAAACAACGAGTACTCTATCTTGAAGAAGAACTAAAAACAGCTATAAAGGAGAGTATGAAAATGTCCAATCTTGATAATTTGGTCAATTTTTACTCTCAAATGCGCCGAGATAATCAAAATCGAAGGTAGGTTATTAAAATCATTATCTACTTAAAAGAGAGTGAAAAATGTCGCAACCAAAGGTTTTAATTTAAATTAAAATCAATTAATCGTAGATAGATATAGAAAAACATATAATCTGATAGATTTTCCAATTAAATAACATTCAATGAGGTTCAAAACATTGCGAAAGGATAGTCAAGGTCGTATTCACTTAAAAATCGTCTTTTACGGCCCCTCTCTTAGTGGTAAAACTACTGGCTTACGCTGGCTCTATGATCAAGTTGAAGGATTAACAAAAGGAGGATTCACATCCATTGCTGATCCTACTGGTAGAACTCTTTATTTTGATTTTACTCCTTTCTCTGCTTCTGGTAGGGTTATTTTAGATGCCTATACAGTTGCTGGACAAACACGTCACAAGAGCCAAAGAAAGGTAATATTAAGAGGTGTAGATGGAATAATCCTAATGCTTGACTCTACTCCTGAAATGCAAGAATATAATAAAGAATCTGTTGATGAATTGAAGGAATTCCTTGGTGATAGTTTTGGTAAGGAAGTACCTGTTGTCATTACTTTGAATAAACGTGATGTGCCTAATGCATTAACAAGACCTGAAATGTTAAGTGGCCTTGGATTAGATGGTTTTCCCGTTTATGAAACTATAGCTACAAAAGGAATAGGTGTTAAAAGAGCCTTCCAATCAATAGCTCGTGAAATCCTTCTCAAACAATTATATGGCAAATAATTGATTGACTATTTCTTTAAATTCTATCATATTTCTTTTCTCTTAGATTTAGATGGATTAAAAGAAATAATATCTTAACTTTTTAGCTGTTTTTATTTCATTTTTTGAAGCATTAATTTAATACTAATCAAGCTATAATGTTAATTTACTAATTTATTCGATAAAAGGAGGTATTTACTCAATGGTTAGTATAAAAATTGGTGATAAAGCACCAGATTTTTGTTTGAAAGAAACAAATGGTCAAGATGTATGTTTAAAGGATATGAAAGATCAATGGATTGTATTATATTTCTACCCAAAGGATAATACTAGTGGGTGCACATTAGAAGCTATTGATTTTACTAAAAGCTTAAATGACTTCAAGAAAATGAATGCTACCGTTCTAGGTGTAAGCCCTGATTCTATCATAAGTCATCAAAAATTTGTTGAAAAAAACGATCTTAAAGTTCAATTGTTGAGCGATGAAAGTCAGAAAGTCTTGGAGAAATATGGTGTTTGGCAAGAAAAACAAATGTATGGCAAAAGCTACATGGGTGTTGTAAGAAGCACCGTATTAATTAATCCTGAAGGTAAAATAGCTGAAATATGGTCTAAGGTAAAAGTCAATGGGCATGTTGAATCAGTCTTAGAGAAACTTAAAGAATTACAAAAATAATTTTTGTAATCTTTTATTTTTTATTTATAATTTTAGGATAGTATTTTTATGACAAAAGATTCTGAGAAAACTGATGTAAAATTTAATCATCTAAAAAATGAGAAGAGTCCTTATCTCTTACAACATGTTACCAATCCTGTAGATTGGTATCCATGGGGTGATGAAGCTTTCAAAAAAGCTAAAGAAGAAGATAAACCAATTTTCTTGTCAATTGGGTATTCTACATGTCATTGGTGCCATGTTATGGCTCATGAATCCTTTGAGGACCCTGAAATTGCTAAACTAATGAATGATACTTTTGTTTGTATTAAAGTTGATCGCGAAGAGCGTCCTGAGATTGATAATTTATACATGTCCGTTTGTCAAATGATTACCGGTAGTGGCGGATGGCCCTTAACAATCATTTTAGATCCAGATAAAAGGCCAATTACTGCAGGAACCTATTTCCCTAAGGAAAGCAGATTTGGTCGTATAGGTATGATTGATCTTATACCTAGAATACAGGGGTATTGGAAAAATAATCGTGATGAGTTAATTACTGCTGCTAATGAAGTTATTTCGCAGTTACAAGCTCAAGACGATCTTTCTGGTGAAGGCATATCTCAAGAAATGCTTTCTGAAGCTTTTAAAGAAGCAACGCTCCTCTTTGATGAAGAGAATGGTGGTTTTCGTGGCGCGCCGAAATTTCCTACTCCACATAAAATGTTATTTTTGTTGAGATATTGGAAACGCACGGGTAATAAACAAGCTTTGAAGATGGTTGAACAAACACTGCAAGCTATGAGGAAAGGAGGTATTTATGATCACATTGGATTCGGTTTTCATCGATATTCAACTGATGCTCAATGGTTATTACCTCACTTTGAGAAAATGCTTTACGATCAAGCTCTTTTAATAATAGCCTATATTGAAACCTATCAAGCAACAAAAGATATTTTTTATCGTAAAATTGCAGATGAAACCATAAATTATGTTTTAAGAGAAATGATTGCAAAAGAGGGAGCTTTCTTCTCAGCTGAAGATGCTGATAGTGAAGGAGAGGAAGGTAAATTCTATACTTGGACAACTAAAGAAATTCAAGAGCTTTTAGATCAAGAAGAAGCACAATTTTTCTTGAAATATTATAATTTCCAAGAAGACGGGAATTTTCGAGATCAAGCCACCAATAAGAAAGTTGGAACAAATATTCCTTTTCTAACAAAACTTCCTAAAGAAATTGCTAAAGAATTAAATCTAAGTGAAAAAGAAACAACAGATATGATTGAAAGTATACGTCTAAAGCTCTTTACTCAAAGGAATAAAAGAATTCATCCACATAAAGATGACAAAATATTGACTGATTGGAATGGATTAATGATTACAGCTCTTACTATTGCAGGAAGAACACTTGGCAATAATAATTATATCAATACAGCAATAAAAGCTATGGATTTCATTTTAAACAAGATGCTAAATAAAGGCAATCGTTTATGGCATCGTTTTCGTGATGGGGATGTTGCTGTTCAAGGATTGCTAGATGATTATGTTTTTACAATTTGGGCATTACTCGAGATATATGAAACGACTTTTAATGTAGAGTATTTAAGAAAAGCTGTTCAATTAAAAGATATTTTATTTGAATATTTTTGGGATAAGGAAAATGGTGCCTTTTATATTGCGCCTTCTGATGGTGAAGAACTTCTTGTAAGAAAAAAGGAAATTTATGATGGAGCTATTCCTTCAGGTAATTCTGTTGCTATGTTAACCATGTTGAAATTATCCAGAATATTAGGTGACCCGGAATTGGAAGAAAAAGCCCAGCAAATCAATAAGAATTTCTCACTACAAATTGAGCAAGCATTAATTGCACATTCAATGGTTCTTTCTTCATTAGAATACGCCTATGGTCCTAGCTTCGAAATTGTTATTGTTGGAAATATTAATGCCTCTGACACAAAAAAAATGCTTACAGCAATAAGAGAGAATTTTATTCCAAACAAAGTTGTTTTACTTGTACCTCTGGAAGAATCTAATCCTGAAATTGAACAAATTACAGAGTTTGTAAAATATAAAACTTCTATTGATGGGAAAGCAACAGCTCATGTTTGTATTAATCGTTTTTGCAAATTTCCGACAAATGATATTAATATAATGTTGGAACAATTGAAAGTATAGTTGAAAGTAAGGAAACAGTAATAAATTAATCGTTTTATTATGGGTATTAATTTTGATTAAGAATGAAGTAGTTGGATTATAAATCTTCAAGGATCGGTTTTCAATGAAAGATAAAACAAAAATTGCAGTTATTGGAATGGGTTATGTGGGTATACCTGCTGCAGCACTATTAGCTGATATTGATGGATTTGAAGTTACAGGTATCCAAAGAAGATCCAAAAGATCTGGTTGGAAAATTGAAGCTTTAAATAAAGGTGAATGCCCAATTCTTAATGAACCAAAATTACCGGAACTCATTCAAAAAGTTGTTTTGAAAAAGAAATCATTTCATGTAACTGATGACTATTCTCTTTTGAAAGATATGGATTTTATATTAGTTGATGTTCAAACACCTACTGATAAAGAAACTCATGAACCATTATATGTATCACTACGAGAAGTTTCAGCTATTGTTGGAAAATTAATGAAAAAAGGAGCTGTGGTTATTATTGAATCAACTGTTGCTCCTGGAACAACTGAAAATATTGTGAAACCTATTCTTGAAGGAAATTCCAATATGAAAGTTGGACAAGATTTTCATCTCGTTTTTGCGTATGAGCGCGTCATGGTTGGAAGACTAATCAACAATATTGTTAACTATCCACGGATAATTGGTGGGATAACTGAATCATGTACTGAGAAAGGGCTATGGTTATACAAGCATATTGTTAAAGAAGAATTAATCCCAGTTTCTGCAACTACTGCTGAATTAGCTAAAGTTGTAGAAAATACTTATCGTGATGTCCAAATTGCTTTTGCTAATGAAGTTGCCCTTGCATGCGAAGCACTAAATGTAAATTTCAATGATGTAAGAAAATGTGTCAATAGCTTACCAATGAATTCAAACGCCTATCGCGATTTACATCTACCAGGTGCAGGTGTAGGAGGACATTGCCTACCTAAAGATCCTTGGTTAATGAAATATGGTGTTGATACATATGGTACAACTAAAGTACCGTTTGAAGTTATCATTAAAGCCCGTTCAAGAAACGAACTTATGCCCAATCATATGTTAGATTTAACAAAGAAAGGTCTTAAAGAAGCTGGCATTGATATCTCTGAAGCTAAGGTAGCTGTATTAGGAGCTTCATTTATAGAGAATTCAGAAGACACTAGAAATTCTCCAACTGAAACATTCGTTCAATTACTCGAAAGAGAAGGAATTAAATGGTCAATACATGATCCTTATGTTCGACAACAAGAATTTCCTTATCCTATTTCAAAGGATCTAAAGGAAGTTGTCAGTAATGCAAATGCTGTGGTTATATTTGTTAAACATAAAGAATATTTTAACATCAAAGTTCTATGGTTAAAAGAATTAATGAAAACACTAATTGTTATTGATGGTAGAGATGTTATTGACTTAACAGAATTCAGAAAAAATGGTTTCATTGTTTATGCTGTAGGAAAACCACATAAGTGAAAAAATGTCATAAAATACCACAATAATAGCAATAATTCAACTTTTTAGCTGAATTTTACTAAGAAAATAAACTACTAAACTTTAGAAGGAAATGCTTCTATGTATATTTAGAAAGGAAAATTATTTAATTTAATAAATTGTCAAAAAAAATTATGGAGATGCTACTATGTCCGAAGATAGCGATATGTGCGAAATTATTAATGAAATGAAAGTAACAATTACTACTTCCAATAAAAGAGGAAGTGGGACTGATGACCCTATAAGACTTTATATTGGTGAATATTCCTGGGAACTTGATCATCCATTCTGTGATGATTTTGAGAAAGGAAAAACAGATGAATTTGATTTAGATTTACCAGAAGGACTTACATCAGATTGGTTCCAATATTTATGTTTAAAGAAGGAACATGCTATTAAAGCTGATAAATGGATTTTAAGAAGGTTTATTCTTGAAATTAATAATCGTATAATTTATGATTCAGGTGACATTGAATACGCTTTTGAAGGCGGAACAACAACCTGGTGTGCTAGAGATTTCTTCTACGGGAAATGTCGTGGTAATGTTAGCCCTGATTTTAAAGTTCGTCGATAATCTTTTTTTTCCATTTTTTCTTTTTTAATTCTATATAGTCTATTTACTAATCTATATTCTCTAAGGTGTTACTTATTATTTGATGGTTACCTATAATATTATTAGAGAAGAAATGTTTTTTACATCTCTTTTACTATAAGGAAAAAATGAGAGAAAACTTTATATAGGAAAATAGACACATATACCACCAAGGTAGTCCTTATCTCCTACCGAGAAGGAGAAAGAACTAACTCCTTGTAATAGTATATAAAAGAGCATTATGGTGAAAATTGTTGGTAATGAAAGAAATTAAAAAGGAAGAGCATGATGAAACCGAAACAAAATGCAAAGTTTGTGGTTCAGATGCTCTAATTGATGATAATTCTCGTGGTGAGAGAATTTGCACTAGTTGTGGTGCAGTGCAAGATATTATTATAAGTTCAGGCCCAGAATGGAGAGCCTTTAACAAGAGCGAGCAAGATGCTCGTGAGCGTGTTGGTGCTCCAACATCCAATTTGAAGATCGATAAGGGATTACGAACGCAAATTGGTACAGGTTATAAAGATATTTCTGGAAAGAACTTAACTCCTTCAACAATTGCTAGAATGAATCGTCTAAGATGGCTTAATAGAAGGACAGGTCGTTCTGAAGCTCGTAATCTTAGAGATGCAATATTTGAGTTAAAACGAATTGCAAGCCAATTGGGTATCTCTGAAGATATTAATGAAACCGCAGCAATCTATTATAGAAGAGCATTAAAAGCTAAACTCATTAGAGGTAGAAGCATAGATTCAATGACTGCCTCAGCCATCTACATTGCTTGTAGAACACACAACGTTCCAAAAACGTTGAAGGATATCTGCACAATAGCTAAAGTAGATAGAAAAGAATTGGCTCGATGTGTTAGAGTCTATATAGTAGAACTTGGTATAAAACCAACCCCAATAGATCCCAGTCAATTAGTTTCAAGATTAGGAACAGAACTCAATCTAACAATGCACACACAAAATCGTGCAATTGAGATATTAAAAACTGTTCGGGAATATAAATTAGATGTAGGTAAAAATCCAATGTCTATTGCAGCTGCAGTATTATATATCGCAGGTATTCAAACTGGTGAGAGGAGAACTCAACAGCAAGTAGCTGAAGCAGCAAAAACCACTCCTGTGACCCTCAGAAATAGATTCAAAGAATTAGTTCAAGCATTAGAAATTGGCGAAGTTATGGTAAAAAGAGGTGCTGCTGCGACACCAGTGTATGTTAGAGACCCCTATAAATTCTAGTTAGGGACCTAACACCTTTTTTTATAATCTCATAGACGATATAATCGAGTGGCGGTGTTTGATCACCCACCGCCACAAATCATCTCTTTTTTTTTCAAAATTTTTCTGGGTAAACGTACTAGGGTTTAAAGGTATGATTAGGTAAAAATTAATGTAATAATTTGCTTATCTAAGAAAGATAATAGAAAAAGTAAAAAATAACTTATTGCAATTTGCGTTATAGTTTTAAAATAATAGTAGGTCATTTGAAATGTTATGGGCTGAAAAATATAGACCAAAATACTTGAAAGATATCATTAATCAGGAAGAAATTAAGAAACGATTACAAGGGTTTGTTGATGCAGGAACGATGCCGCACTTATTATTAGCAGGTCCACCTGGAACAGGGAAAACCACTGCAGCACTTGTTTTAATTAATGAATTATTATCTGATTTTGATGTATTTGGCCGTAAGGAAGATGTGAGTCAAACAAATGTTCCTTATTTAGAGCTCAATGCTTCAGATGAAAGAGGAATTAATGTTGTCCGCGAACGAATCAAAAATTTTGCTCATTTAATGGCAATTAACGCACCTTTCAGGATTATTATTTTAGATGAGGCTGATTCAATGACCTCTGACGCCCAACATGCTCTCCGTCGAACCATGGAGAAATATAGCAATACTTGTCGATTTATCCTTATCTGTAATTATAGTTCCAGAATAATTGAACCAATTCAATCACGTTGTGCATTATTTAGGTTTTCACCATTAAGTGAAAAAGATACCAAGAAGTATTTACAAAATATCATTAAAAATGAAACAATTAATATAAATCCCGATGCGCTCGAAGCAATAATTTATGTTTCAGAAGGAGATTTACGAAGAGCTACAAACGTATTACAATCAGCAGCTTTAATGGGCAAGGAAATAACCGAAGATGATGTCTACAAAGCAACTGGAAAAGCTCAACCTCAAGATATTCGTAAAATGATTAAATTAGCAACAACAGGTGCGTTCAAAGATTCACGCAAGCTTCTTCTTGAACTCATGATTAAACAAGGATTATCAGGTCAGGATATCATTAGACAAATCCATCGTGAAGCAATAGCTATGTCTGATATCGATGATAAAACTAAAGTTGAAATGATCAAAATGATTGGAGAAGTTGATTTTCGATTAACAGAAGGAGCTAATCCTGAAATTCAAATAACTGCTCTTCTCGCCCATCTAGTTGGTCTACAATTATAGAAAAAATAAGAAGTAGAGTTTCCTCTACTTTTTACGTTCCTTCTTTAAATCCTGTTAAATAATCTCTTTGTTCATCTGTTAATGGTTTTAATTTGATATTATGGGATTCAAGAGCCATCCTAGCAACATAATCATCCAATTCATTAGGAATGTTGATTACTTCAATTGGTAATTTACCTGCATTCTTTGCTAGATATTCTACAGCCAATGCTTGTATCGCAAATGATCCATCCATTATCTCAAGAGGATGACCTTGGCCTGCTGGGCGAGCAAGATTGACCAAGCGCCCTTTAGATAGAATATAAAGACATTTACCATTATTCAATAGATATTCTTCACAGTTTGGATTGATTTCTTTCTTTTCTTTAGTAATCTTCTCTAATCCGGGTATGTCTATTTCAATATCAAAATGCCCAGCATTAGCAAGCATTGCTCCACTCTTCATTTCCTTCATATGAACAACATCAATTACTTTCTTATCACCTGTGGCAGTAATGAACAAATCACCTATTGGTGCAGCTTCATCCATACTCATGACTTCAAATCCCTCATAAAGAGCTTCAAGGCCTTTATGCCATCCAGATGGATCAATATCCTCGGCATAAGGCATCCTATCGCCAGCTTCAACAACTATCGTTCTAGCACCCATACCTCTTGCTCTAATAGCTAATCCTCTACCACACCAACCATAACCCACAATAACAACATTTTTCCCAGCTATTAGATTATTTGTGATAGTCATAATAGCATTCAATGCTGATTGTCCTGTTCCATAACGATTATCAAACAAATGTTTTGAATAAGCACCATTTGCATTAAGTATAGGGAATTTCAATGCACCTTCTTTTTGCATTGCTTTTAATCTAATAATACCAGTTGTTGTTTCTTCACTCGCACCTATTATGTACTCAATTAATTCAGGTCTTTTGAAATGTATTATATTGATTAAATCCGCACCATCATCAATTAGCATATTTGGTTTATTGTCTAGAACAAAATTGAGATTAGCATAATAATCCTCAGTAGATTGATTTGCCCATGCAAAAACTTCTATGCCATCAAATTTTGTTAATGCAGCTGCAACTCTATCATCTGTTGTTAATGGATTACAACTTGCCACTCTAACCGTTGCTCCTCCAGCCCTTAAAGTTCTGATTAGATAACCAGTCTTTTTCTCGAGATGTAATGCCACACTTACTTTTTTGTCTTTAAGTGGAAGCTCTTTGTCAAATCGTTTTTTTATTGCTGTTAGAACAGGCATGTTTTTTTCAGCCCATTCGAGTTCTTTCATACCTTCTTCAGCAAGAGCCATATCTTTGACTTTACTCATCAGTTAATCGCCAGTATAGAAAAGGAAATAATCAGTTTAAGAGTTTTTGGAGATTTCTTAAGAAAATTAAAAAAAGTTTTAATTGATGAAAGGTCAGCAAGTGACCTCTCATCATTGAACACCGACTCACCACAGCCCTCCACTAGGGTGTGAGTAACCATAAATTATTCTTTGTTAGTCCAAAGTTCATCTCTTAACAAATCGCGAATTGCTACTCTGATAATTTCACTTTTGTTAGGATAACGTTTATCGCGCACCAACTCTTCCAATCCTTCAAGGAATCCTTCTGGGACATGTACTGTTAATAGTCTCATCATTTTTGTTCACCTCGGCAAGAGACGACCTTGGATATGATCCTTACTCGAGAGCATAGATCAAGTATTATCTAGGCAATCTCTAGGTATTGTTGTTAGTAATATTTACTTAAAAAAAGGGTGTAATCCTAGGGTAGTACCCGGGTATTACCCTATTTTGATTAATTTTAATGTTTTTTGAAATATTCCTCAAGACGAGTTAAGATAGATTCTTCGTCTTTAGAGATAACGCCATCTTCTAAAGCAAGTTTTTTCACACTAGCTATTAATTTATCCTTAAAGCAATCCTTATTGAGTGCTTCAGAAATACCCCCTTCTTCCTCAATACAACGTGCTACTTCTTTTTCAAATGTCCTTATATCAACTTCAATTTGAGTGATGAGGATAGATTCTTCTGGTGAAATAACATCATCTTCCATTGCTTGTTCTACTACTGATTCCAATAAATTGCTTAAGAATGGTTTGAATTGTTCCTTGAAGGGCATAGTTGTACACACTCATATTAACGTTAATGTACTTTTTATTTTTTCTATCCTAAATTGATTTTAAGTATCCATTTTTGGGCTATAATTAATTCTTCTTAAAAAGAAGAAAAAGGAATTTAAGAATGGCT
>JAEORJ010000283.1 GCA_016840945.1 Candidatus Gerdarchaeota archaeon | reverse complement strand
TTTTATGTATATACCAAGTAAAATGTGGAGGTTTCTTTTTTGTATAACCAACAGGATTTGTGCAATGTTCCAAAATATCTTTAACACATGCCGTACTTGCTATATCCCAACCCATACGAACATGATTTTCCCATGGATTTTTATCCTTATATATTTGAGGATCTGGACATTTATTCTCCTCATTTATATAACCTTCAGGATCAAATGCTGGACCTTGTCCCCATCTAGAATGTCCGATATATATTACTATTGCTTTTGGTCTGTCAATAGCTATCAAAAAATCATCTTTTGAGAAAATATATCTAATTGTGTAAATAAACTTGTTATTAGCGCATTTATATTCATTTTCATTTTTAGTCTTAATAACTAATCTTTTATCAATTAAACTATCAATGTATGGTTGAATTAGTATATGACGCCATTGTTCATTCCGACGTTCAACTCCGAAAGCAATATAGATTTCACGATTTGGAAGATTTATTCTATTACTATAAATTCTTAGCCCCATATATTGATCATACTTGCTTTAGAAGAATTTTCTGATATAAATTAATCCTCGTCAGGTATCCATTCAAGCGTTTCTTTATCTTTTTTCCATTTAGGCAATTCTGAATCAACACGTAATTTGATTAATGATGTGGGTAAACGAACCTCCCAAGGATCTCCTTGTTCAATTTCATCAAGGGGTGCTTCTTGTCTTTCTTTTATCTCTTTAATTATATCTAAATATAATGGACTAGTTACATCATCTGGAACGTCATCTCCACTCCATGTCTCTCCAGTTTCCATGAAATGAGCCACTGCTGCCTCAAAACCTTCTCTAACTGGAAGCAGTACTCTGGCCGCACCAGACTTTAAGAATTCAGTATGTATTGGATCTGTATCTTGTATGTGTAATTTTTCGATCCATTGGTTTTTTCGACTCCAGAAATAAGGATAAAACAAATACATCATTTGTTCCCATTCGAATGCTTGTTCGAAAAAACGAATATAGGGACCTTCCTCTTTAGCTTCATTTAAATTTATTTGTGGATAAGATAAAGCATCCAATTCGATTGCACCAAAATGATCATAATGTTGCTGTGTAAGCAAACTTATACATGCTTTTTTAAGTTCATCTTTTTCGATAGTCCTATTCTCTGATGGGCTTCTACCTTGTATTTCTACTTCTTCTTCAGACTCCAATGAAGATAAATCATTTTCATAATCAGCTAACTTTTGCTCATATGCTTGTAGGATCTCGGCATGAATAGAATTTTGCCACTCAATGAAAGATCTATCTGTTCTACGAGCGTATAATGTAACCGTAACTGTAACATCTGAAAGTGAATTAATAACACTATCAACAGTAACAGGTACTTCACTTGTTATGTCATCTAAAGGAACAACAGAAATTTGTTCATCATCAGGAATTGCATTTGTAAAATAGAGGGGATCTCCTGCAATACGAATTACTATTATATATACAGGTCCAATATAATGACAGCTATATGAAACTGAGGCATAATATGCTTGATAATTGGCAGTAACTGGAATTTCACGAGAAATAGTTGGAAAAGTAGAGTAATCATCTGGATGTTCAGACCTTCCTGTAATAATCTCTGAGATGGTAATTTCGTATTCAGGTGGAGGTGTCAAACCTGATAATCCATATCTAGAACCAAGTTCATTATAATTATCCTCATCTATTTCATTAGCTGGAGTATCAAATGGTATTGGTTCTTCCAATCCAATAATATCCCCAAGATTTGTCTTCATGGCGGCAATAAAAAATGATGCAGGTTCAGGTATCATAAGATCATATAATGTTCTTCTTCCATAATTATATACTTGTGCCTCATATATTTTATCTATCCATTGATAAATACCAATAACATGATTATCACTAATATTATTTAGAGTGTGGTTATTTTTCTCTTCAAATTCCTCTGAAATTTTTAAGCTTTGTTCCGTATGTACCTTTTCACTAACTTTAAAAGCAGAACGATCAGTAATCTCTTTTGAATAAGTAGAAGCTTGTTTCTGTGAAGCCTCAACTGAACTAGAAATAGCTCCATCAGCATAAGTTTTAAATTCTATAGATGGACCATATTTTGCTGATAATGATGCCCCAAACTTAAGGCTAGCATCAGTAGAAATAGTTTTTTCCACCTCACGCTGTAATTCGAAACGTTCAGTACTTTGCGAATCTCTTTCCTCTTCTCTAGTTTGTGTTGTTTCTTCAAGAAAGTACTGCTCTTTACTATAAGTTCGTCTATGTTCTCTGACTTTTGATTCTCCTTTCAGAACGTTTTCAATATGAGCTATTTCACCAGGTTCGTATTTTTTTAAATTTTGCTTTACTACTAACAAGTCCATAACTCCAACAGGTTGTATTGTTCCATGTGTAGTAGGTACTCCAGGTAATAGTTTAAATGAAATTAGTTCCTCTAGATCTTTGGGGAGGTATGTATATCCTGGAATAATAAATTTTGGTATAGTGTCACCAATTTTACTTTGAAGTTTCACAGTACCAATGGTTGAGATTTGTTTTATATCCTCATTAGTTAGAAATTTTATGTTTTCTTTGGTTGAATCGAAATCAGCTACTATTTTCTTATGATAATTATTTAGACTACTGATAAGATTAATTATTGTAACTTTTCGTGGATCTAATTCAAGCTTTCTAAGAATTTGATGAGCCGTTTTACTGAGTGAATTAATTGCTTCTTTAGATAAGATACCCAAACTTGAAGATTGGACCAATGCTGAATTTGCATATGACTTTGTTTTGTCTTTCTTCAAAGCAAAGAATTTTAACTTTGAATTTTCTTTAATAACAAGATTGTTGACTTTATCCCTAATTGAATAATGATTTGATTTTAGTGGTGCTTGAAGTTCACAAGATCTAATACGAGTCAGTTCTCTAATAACACTCATTACAGAAGTTCTTGTATTTTTCAAATCTTCTAAATCATGCTGCTTATTAATTAATTTTTTATAAAATTCCGTTTCTTTAAAAGTTCTTCCTGACATAGGTTTTTCATATGGGAATGCCCATATAGGAAGTCTAATCATTTTACTTATATGCTTCGAAATGGCTCTTTTATCCTTCCATAGTTCTGAGGCTTCAGGAACTTTTGCTATAAATTCAATTAAGCTGTAAAGTCTGTATAATCTAGTGAGAGTTTTAATCCAATTTGACTGGATAGAACGAACTATTTTCATAGCAATAATGCTATCAGCTATTCTTATTTTATCTTCTAGAAAGTCTTCAGAAGATATGATTTCGGTAAGTTTGGTAGTAAAGATGTCTTCTATTTTTTTAGCAAATTCTTTTAAAGAAAAGTGAGTACCCTTTGTAATATCATTCAATAATTCCACTAGATTATATTTATCACCTAGCTGTAAGTTGCTTATTTCTTTGACATACTTTTCACTATCTGCATACTCAAGCCCTTTTTCTTTTATTAATTTATTCTTCTCTACTAGATTATTATCCTCATAAATGTCTCTTAGTGATCGTTGAAAGTCTGAATCAAGACCAGCATTAATAATATCACTATCAATAACCTTTTCTGGTGGTCTTATCATTGTGAAACGAAATAATGATTCCATGATCTATTTAATATATAGGTGAATTATAAAAAGCAAATATATCCCACGACTACGAATTACTATTTGTGATCTTCCTTATCGAATGTAAATCTCCAAAAATGCCCTCTAACGGTTGATGTAAGTGGCGTACATGGGCACAGATTTTTACAAGCCCATTGTCTTATTATATTTCTTTTGTTGTTTTAATTTTGATTTGAAACCCCATGATTAATTGAGATTTGGTAAATTGAAGAAGGGAGTTAGTCTAGTGACTAATTTCCATTAAGTTATTTCCCAAATATCCTATTAATTATTGATAGGTAAGCAGAAGAATAATTGTAGAGTATATTCCTGTTAATGATCAGGTTGATGGCTGATTAAAATTATAAAAAAGAAATCAAGATGTCAATAGAGAGTTGCCATATATAGGGCTAATAAAGGCCTTAAAACATATGTGTAGAACTGATAAGTAATTGAGGATCAATAAGTAAGGGTGTGCCCAGGTGTATGTATAGTGGGAATTTAGGAACGATCGTTTAAAAATCCTATGATGTTAAGGGGGGTTAAACAACCGCTAAATTCATGCTAAGTTATTGACTTTAAAAGTATTATTACATAAATTACTACTGCTATCGGAATTCTACTATCTACCTCTATTTATGTCTTCATTATACTAATGATTAAGCAGTTGTAAACGTAAAACAACTCAGCAAACTTTTAGGAGAATATATTGCATAAACAACAGTAAATTATAATGATATGAAAAAAAATATCCTAATACTATTATTATCATCCATCACATATATTGTTTTTCCCCAGGATGTTGGTGATCAGATAAGCTTGATAGCTACCCATATAGATGGTGTCCCAGTTCATGAGAATTTTAAAGGTATAAATGACTATTATAGAGTCCCTGATGGCTCGATTGCTAGAATTCTTGAGATGAGGGATAGCTGGTATAAAATTAGAGTGTTATATAATGATGGATGGATCACAGAAAAGTATGTTAATGCAGTTGTTGATGATAATGGTTCAAGTGGCAGCACTGCATCCCCCTGGACAAGTAAAGCAAGCTGTATAGCCCATTACAATAACAACGAACGACTACTTAAAGAAAGCAATGTACTAAGAATTGGCAGCTGGAATATTCGTTGGTATCCAGATGGAAGTGTATCTCAATCTCCTACAAGTGAAAGTAGAACAGATAATGAGTGGATAGCATACTCAATTGCTTGGCTTGATGTAGATCTATTAGCTGTTCAAGAAATTAGGAAGCATGATGTCTGCACAGATAGTCTAGAATCCCTTATTAATATACTTGATGATATTACAAATGGAGATTGGAAATACAATATGCAAGAGTGTGGTAGTTCAACTAGTCAGCAAGTTGGATTTATCTGGAACAGCGATAGAGTAGAATTAACCGATTTGAAAGATCTGGGGGTACTTAATGATAGATATGATGGAACTAATCCATGTAAGAGCAATCATCGACTAGGAAGATATGCATATGTGAAATCAAAAAGTACCAACGGTGTAGATTTTAATATCACATGTGTACATTTTAAGAATGGTCCAAATAGATCAGATTATGATAATAGACAAGTCTCTTTCGACAATTTTGGAAATGCTCGATTAAGCACAACTGCCTTATCAAAGCAAGATGATGATTTTATAATCATAGGTGATTTCAATACAATGGGTGTAACGACTGGACCTGATAAAACTTCAGCAAGTGAAGAGATTGGAACACTACCGGTTGAAAGCAGCAGAATATGACTTCAGACACGTACTTTTCTCTCCTTCTTGTAGTGAATACTATAATAAACAAGGTGGATTATTGGATCATATATTAGTTTCTTATT
>JAEORJ010000282.1 GCA_016840945.1 Candidatus Gerdarchaeota archaeon | reverse complement strand
GTCAGAAAAAACAAATGTAGGTTTAATTAAAGCAAAAGAGCTTGAGTATAAGGGAGATAAAGTACTAACTTTTTGGGAAAAGGAAACTAATGAAAATTGGACTATACCCAGAGAAGCAGTTATTTTTTGGAAGCAAGTTGGTCATGTATTTGGATCTGATGCTAATGAAATAGCTCAGAAATTACATGAAGCTTTTGAGAAGAACAAGAAGAAAGACATCGAGAAAGTTAGAAAGCAAATAGAAAAAATCGTTGATGAAAATCTATAAGAATTAAAGTTTACTATCAATTGAATTCATAATTATTATAAATAACAAAGTTATATTGGTTTGATTTAAATGACGAATGAAGATACTATCCAAAATACGGGAAAATGGAAACAATTATGGCTTGTATTTTTTACCATTTTCTTCTTTAGTATGTTAAATTTTATTTTAATTGTAACATTAATGAGCCCATTGTGGTATGATATCAATGAATTTATTGTTGCATTATTTGGTGTAAGGACTAATTGGTTAGCAATAGTACTCACATTAACATACATGGTGCTTTTCTACAGTATATTCTTAGTTGTCTATTATTTAAGAAAACAAATGAAAAGTGGGATAACAAAACCGCATATTCTCAATCGAATATTACCATTTCCATTTTTGCTTATCTGTTATGGTATGTTATATTTGCTAATAACAGAATCAGGAGAAGAAGTTTCTATTGTAAGAACAAGATTAGAATTTTATAGTCCGATAATTTGGTTGTTGCTTATAATTTTATTAAGTGTGTTCTTAATTTACTTAATACCTAAGTCAATTAGAATTTGGAAAGTTGTAAAGAAGACTAAAAGAGAAAGATCTTCGGTTATAATAGGATTTGTCTTCATTATTCTAGTTTACTCATCAATCTTTATTTTACCATTTATATTGTTACCAGCAAATGTTGTAACTGGGCAAATACCTGAAAAACCCAAATTAGTGGCACATAGAGGAGCATCCCATTTAGCACCGGAAAATACCTTTGTTGCTGGTGAATTAGCAGTAACTTGGGGGGCTGTAGGTATTGAAGTAGATGTCGCTATCAGTTTTGATGGCGTACTTTTCATTATGCATGATACTGATCTTAAACGCACTACCAACGTTGAGGAAATATTTCCTGAAAGAACTAATGAGCCAGCAAGTAATTTTACCATTGCAGAACTGCGTACATTAGATGCTGGTTCCTGGTTCGTTGATCAAGATCCTTTCAATACAATAAGACAAGGTTATGTAGATTCAATATTCGCTGAGTCTTATAGAGGAGAAAAAGTACCAACATTAGCTGAAATGATTAATCTAACTCGAGACAACAATTTACTATTAGATATTGATTATCGTAGGCCTTCAAGTGGTCATCCTTATTATGAAACTTATTATGATGTGTTATTAACACAATTGAATGCTTCAGGATTAGGTAAAAATATCCTAATAAGTAGTTTTGAACCATTAGCTGAAAATATGACCCATGTATGTGGTGCATTTACAGTTTGTAATATAAATGGATTGGGATGCGAATTAGTAAATACTCATCATGGATTGACAAATAAACAATTCAAAGAGTATGAATCAGCTGATATTGAGGTTATGGTATGGACTGTAGATTCACCATCAAGATTCTCACAGTTATGGTGCCTTGGAGTTGATTATATAAAAACCAACTCATTACATTTAATGGCAAATATGACGCAACCAATATGGACTTTAGAAACACGGAATTACTACCTTATGTGGGCGATGCTTGAAATAGGTTGTTCGGGAATAGCTGTTATTGTATATTCTATTCGCAAACATATAACGAAAAAATAATTGATTAATAAGTTTAGAATTTAAAGCTATAGCTTTTTTAATATTCTACCTACGTCTATTGATGTGGAATTAAATGCCAACATCAAATAAAAAAAGTGATGATTCTTATGTCAAATTAGCAAAAACTCTGAATAGAATACCAAATGGTTTTGCAACTACAAAGGATGGAACGCATCTAAAAGTTTTACAATGGATTTTTGAACCTGATGAAGCGGAGCTTGCTAGTAAATTAAAACTAATAGGAGAAACAGCTGAAAAAATCTCTAAACGATTAAAAATTCCATTAGATGAAATTACAAATAAATTAGAAACAATGAAACACAAAGGGCAAATTCGCACTTTTAATTCGGATAAAGGAAAGAAGTATGGTTTATTGCCATTTGTTGTTGGTATTTATGAAGATCAATTACATCGCATGGATGAAGAATTTGCTGTACTAATGGAAGAATACTTGCAAAAAACTCGAGGTGAAATTTTGTTTTCCACAGCTCCTGCAATTCATAGAGTAATTCCAATTAATAGTGTAATTAAAACTGAATTGAAAATTCATCCTAAAGATCAAGCTGAATTAATGGTTCGTAATGCAAAGAGTTGGGGTATAAGAGAATGTATTTGTAGAAAGCACAAAGAACTATTGGATGAACCTTGTAAATATCCTACAAGTGTTTGCTTATCATTCTCAAATGAAGAAAATGCTTTTGAAGAGAGCAATAGCATGAAACCGATAACTCTTGATGAAGCGTTAGATGTCTTAAAAGAAGCACAAGAAGCTGGTTTAGTCCATACATCAATGAATATAACAGAAGATAATTCATACATATGCAATTGTTGTACTTGTTGTTGTGGTGTTTTACGTTCACTTGTTGAATTCGATCAACCAAACGCTATTGTTAATTCTGATTACATAATAGCTGTAGATAGTGAATTATGTACTGGTTGTGGTATATGTGTTGATCGTTGTCAATTTAAAGTACTATCAATAGAATTGGGGATAAGTACAGTTAATGATCGTTGTACGGGATGTGGTGTCTGTGCTATTAAATGCCCTGAAGATGCTTTACAGCTAGTTACTCGAAATTCTAAAGAAGTAACCAAATCTCCAAAATCAATTACTTCATGGATGTTGAAGAAAACAATTAAACGTAGAAATAACATTTTCAAAGTATTATAATTTTAATTCTTTTCGTTTTTTTAATTGTTTATCTTCGAATTTTAAGAGATATCTATTAAAAAGATAAAAAAAACCATTATTTGAGGTAATAACACAATGATAGATTGGGTAGTCATATTAGTAGCATTAAGCTCAATTTTTGTTCTATTAACCATAGTTTATTTTTTTATGTTGGTAAAGAAGAATAATGGCTTAGTGGATATCTTCTGGAGCTTGAATTTTATAGTAGCTGCAGTAATATCAATTCTATATACTGGATTTAAGCATAAAGCATTTTACATTACACAAATTGTGATTACAGCATTAATCATTATTTGGGGATTAAGATTGGCTATACATGTTGCTCGTAGAAATATTGGCAAACCTGAAGATAGACGTTATAAAGAATTACGTGAAAAATGGGGTAAATCCGCTAATGTTAAAACTTTCTTTATTGTAAATATGTTACAAGCATTATGGGCTGCTATAATTGTCTTACCTGTTGTTGTAGCAAACTCCGTTTATCCCGAGGTAGCAAATGGTTGGATAAGATATGATGATACCATAGCAAGTTTAGCTCCTCTTATGTTAGGATTTTTAATTTGGGTAGTTGGTTTCTATTTTGAAGCAATTGGTGATAGACAGTTAAAGAAATTTGTTCAGAATCCAGAGAATAAAGGAAAAATCATTGAAATTGGATTATGGAAATATTCTCGTCATCCAAACTTCTTTGGGGAAATGACCATGTCTTGGGGGTTATTTGTAACTGTTATTTCATTAGCAATATCCAATCCTTGGATTTGGATTACTCTTATAGGCCCAATTATCTATACATTATTGATCCGTTATGTTACAGGTGTTCCAAGATTAGAAAATCATCTCATCAATAAACCTGGATATAGAGAATATATGGAAAGAACTAGCGTAATATTCCCATTACCACAAAAAAAGAAGAAATAATGGATTAATAATTTCTCTTTTCTTCTTTTTTTCTTGAATTTATTCTTATTACACCTCAAAAAAATGAGAAAGAATTGCATCTAAAACTTAAATTTTTAAATAACAAAGCCTTTTTTCCTTTTACTGTTAAATGTGAAAAACTCTTTTAAACTTTAAAGTTTGAATAAAGAGAAAATTAATGGCAAACAGGAGATACTTTCATGTCTAAAATTAAAATTATCACAGATTCAACAAGTGATATACCATCTCATATAGCTAAAAAATATAATATTGATGTTATTCCACTAAATATTTTCTTTGGTGATGAAAAATACAAAGATGGTATAAATATCACTGCTAAAGATGTCTACAAAAGGATTCAGGAAGAAAAAAATCCTTGGCCTAGAACTTCACAACCTTCAGCTAGAGAATTCTTAGAATTTTATAACAAAGCTTTTGATAATGGTACTGAAACAGTCATTTCAATTCATATAACGAGTAATATGTCTGGGACAATGAATTCTGCTAACCTTGCGAAACAAATGTTACCTGAAAAAGATCTAATCCTTATTGATAGCAATACTGTTACCCATCCATTAGGATTAGTTGTTTTAGAAACTGCTAAATTAGTTAAACAAGGAATGGAAAAAGAAAAAATCGTTAATGCTATCAATAATACTTTTATAGCTAAATCTGAGATTTGTGGAGTTGTTGATTCACTAGAATACCTTCATCGAGGAGGAAGAATTGGACGAGCACAAAAAATCCTTGGATCTTTGCTAAAAATGAAACCATTATTACATATGGTTGATGGACAAGTTGATAGCTTCGGTAAAGTCAAAGGACACGAGGAAGCATTTAGTAATTATGTAAGAATGGTACCAAAAATTTTCAGTAATTTAGTAACTGATACTGTTTGGTTAGGTTATGCTGAAGATAATCATTATACTAAAGAATTATATGAATCAATTAAAGATTTGCCAAATGCTCCTAAACATCTTGAAATGTATGAGATTGGCCCAGCTGTTGGTGTTCATTTAGGTATTGGTTCTATGACAATGGCTTGGATAGGACAATGGGATACAAATTGGTACTTTGGCAGATATTAATAAAAAAATAAGAAAATTATATTTCTTCAACCAGTATGGATTGACATACTGGACAATTTTTATTTTCAGCTAACCAATCTTCAAGATAAGATTTTATGAAATAAGAACCACAGAATGTACATTGTAAAATCTCATCATCTGGTGTTAATTCCATTTTAGATATCATGCAAACTTCACCAGGTGGAGGATGAATTACTCTGCGAGCTTTTATTATTCTATCTTTATGGATAGGTTTGTCTCTGATTGAATTCATGTCATCTAAAGATGATAAATTGGGTTGACTAACAGGTGTATATCTTCTTGGTGTAGTTTGTTTCTTTTCACCTAAACGTCCTTTTAAGAAGAACAAAACAGCACCAATTAGAAAAACGACTAAGCCCATAACAAGTATAAGTACAGCATATTCTGAACTAGCACCAAATCCTAATTTATATAATCCCCAACCAGCTAACCCTAATCCTGAAACGATTAAAATCCATGTTAGCACATTTATTATTTTATTAGATGACATGATTAAGAATGGAGCATTCAAGCTTTTAAGTATTCTTTAATGTAAATCCCAATTGGAGTTTTCTAAACATAAAAATCCCAAATAAAATTTTATCTTACTTTACACAATTCTAATCCAAAAGATAATTATTGTCTGTGATAAATGAGATGATTGATGATCAAGTTGAATATTGAAATAAAAGAATTAGCTAAATTAGATTGGGTAGAAACAAGAAAAGATTTAACATCTAAAATCCTTACAAAAGAACTTGTTCCAAAGAATATTATTATAGAAAAAATGACTCTCACTAGAGTCGAACCAGGTGGAGTTTTTAGAACTCATGTTGATAGTTACCATCACATTTTCTATTTCTTAACTGGAAACGGTATAATAACGATAGATTCCAAACAATATACAATAAAACCAGAGATGGTTGTAACCATTCCAGCTGGTACATCACATGGATATGAAAATACTGGGAAAAATGAATTAATGTTAATTACCATTAATTTCCAAAATACCGATTAATTTATTCATCTTTGTGAATGAAGATATTATCAGCTAATTCGCTTATCATTTGTTTTTCAGCTTGATTTAATTGTTCACCAAAATTATTTGTCAAAGAATTCCAAATTGTTGGTGCTTTCTTTAATTCTATAACAATCTGATCTAATTTTTGTATTGCTGTAAAAGAATGGCCTTTAAAGACATAACAGAATAATAATGGATTTTCACCTTTAAGTAATAGAGTGTATTCTTGATGTTGTATCCTCTCTATTGAACCCCCAGTAGCAAAAGTTTGGTGCATGAAAGCATCAATTGCGGTTAGAAATCCTCCTACGAACATTTCATCTATCATTTCTTTTTGTGAGAATTTCTTTGAAAAGACTGTAACCCCACCCTCATATACTATAATTAATAATACTGGTTCCTCTTCTTGAAGTACAGGAATATCCACTTGTTTTTTATCTATTATTTGTACTACAGAAGTAACTACTGCCGAATCACCATTTAATTTGATAATCTGATTTTTTTGTTGCTCTGTTAATGATGTGTTTTCTTTATTTGTTCCTGAAATTATTTCTTGTGCTTTAGTGATTTTCAGACCAATTCTTCCTAATCCCTTCTCTTCAGATATCTGATTTGCTTGTTCAAAGAATGAATTTGCTTCTTGATTTTCTTGTTGTAATAATGCAAGATTGGCTTTTAACCATAAATTCTCTATGTGTAAAATATTAGATTCTAATTGATTTGCTATATTTTCATGTTTCTTTATGTAGAATTCTAAATTTCTAATATCAGATATTTTACTATTATCTAATTGCATTTCTTTTAAAAGAACTTCGCAAAAACTGTACAAAGCAATTGCTTTTAAGTGAATATCAGTAATGTCAGAATTTGCTATTTCTTCTAATAATTCACGGCTTTTAGCTAAAACAGCGAAATTACTGCTTCTCTTTAAGATAATAGCGGATGATAATCGATATTGGATGTCATTTACTAAATTGTTATGCTTCTCAATAGTTTTTTGGATTTTCTTGAAATAATTTTGTGCTTGCTCAATATTATTATTTTCAATATTGATAATAATTAACCAAAAGAGAGTTGTAATTATTGTCTTTTTATTTTTCTTTTCTTGTCTTATTTCCAAACATTGAGTTAAATTGTCAATAGCTTCAGTCAGTTCTCCTCTATGAAAGAAGATTAATCCTAGAATTTCAAGAAGAATTGATTTCTTATCGAAATATTTTGTATCTTTGATTAAATCCTTAGCTTGATTCAAATATTGTGATGCTTGAGTTAGTTCGCCTTTGATAAGGAATATTTCACTTAAAATAAGTAAGGTTTCAGCAGTTGCCATATCATTACCAATCTCTTCTCTTAAAGATACACTTCGATTAAGATATTCAAGAGATCGGTTAAGCTCTCCTAGTTGATTATAAACGATACTAATATTATCTAATGAGTTTGAAATGAGAATTTTATTATTACTTTCTTCGCTCAAAGATAAACTTTGTAAAGCGTTTTCTAAAGCAGGACCATATTCGCCTTTCCATAAGTAAATTTTACTTATTGAATTAAGAGTATCAGCTATTGCTTCATTATTATTCATTTCTTTTAACATACTCAAACTTTGCTGATATATCATTAAAGAACGGACTACATCTCCCATTTGATAATAAACTCTAGCAATAGCATTATTTGATTCAATTAATTTATTTTGATTCTTTAGCTCCCTTCTAAGTGAAAGGCTTTGGAGATAGCTCTCTAAAGCATTCTTCAAATCTTCTTCTTTCTCAAAAATATATCCTTTTTCAAAAGCCAAGGTAGCTTTTCGACTGAAGATTTCATTAACATTCTCACCATTCAATTTATCTAAAATGCGTTCACCTAGTTTTATATATGCTAAACTCTTTCCCAATTCATCCAATTGACATAATGCTCGAGCTTTCTGTAATATAGCATCAAGCATTTGCAATGAGTTTTCCAATTTCTGACTATTGTTGATTAAATCTTCAGATAATTTTAATGCTTCAGTATAATTACCTAAGTCATTATAGAGAGCTGCTTTTTCAAGCTGTAAAACAGCCTGATCTTGTAACCTTAGATTAGATGATTGTTCAAAATCTATTATTTTATTTAATGCTAATTCAAATTGCCCTTCAGCTTTAATCTTTGAAACATCTTGCAATACTGCTGAAAGACTATCATCCATGGTTAATCACTTTAATTTACTGTCATTTGTTGAAATATTATTATGTATAAAGTAGTATAATGAAGAATTAAAATATAATTCTTCTTTTTGAGGTAAAGAAAAAAAGGAAATTATAGACTTCGTTTAAAGAAATCTACCATTGCCTTAACAGTTTTCTTTCTGGTTACGATATCACCAAATCCTCCGTGACCAACCTCTCCATATTCTACGTATTCAAAGTCTTTCCCTTCAACTTTGCCAAGTTCTACTATTTTATCTCTAAAAATTCTAGCTTGTGAAATAGGACAACGAGGATCATTTATTCCGTGCATTATAAGTAGCTTCGCTGTCATATTTCCAGCAAAATTCAAAGCACTTCGATCTTCCCATAAATCTTTATCATTTATTGGGTCACCCATTTGAGCTTGTAAGAAATATTTGAAATGTGGCATTGATTCATCATACATACTTGGTAGATGAGAAATACCTATCCAAGCAAATCCTGCTTTCCAATGTTGTGGTTCTTTCGTTACTGCTAGGAAGGTCATAAAACCTCCGTATGATCCTCCGCCAACACCTATTCTATTAGAATCTACATAAGGTAATGAAGCTAAGTATTTTGCAGCATAAACAACATCTTGTAGGTCTTTTCCACCCCAATCTTTAATGCATGCATCACGGAATTCTACGCCATATCCCGTGCTACCACGAACGTTTGGTAAAATAACAACAAAGCCTTCAGATGAAACATATTGTTCCTTAGCAACAAAATTCAATAGATATTGTCCAGTTGGTCCTCCATGAACATTAACAATAGCGGGTAATTTCACACCTTCTGGTATATTTTTTGGTTTGTAAACAATTGCTGGAATTTCTAACCCATCAAATGATTTGTATCTAATATATTCAGGTTCACTGAATTGTGTTTTATCAATTGTCTTATAATCTGCAGCTATTAATGTTTCAGTTTCATCATTAATCAAATTGTATATTAGTACATCGCCTTTTTCGATAGGATTTGTGTAGAATATAATGATTCTTTCATCATCTATCCATTGTAAATAAAACGCTAGTCCAGGAGGAATTTTCAATTCCTTTTTTGTATTTGTTTCAATATTATAGATTATTGGTTTGATAGTTGCTTCATTATTTTGCATCGCTGCAAAACACTTTCCTGAGGGACTATAACTTACTCCATATTCGATAGATTTCCCATCACTAAGCCATGTGATTTCTTCAGAATCTAGTGTATAAATGCCAATTTGTTCTTGACCAGTTGCATCAGAAGTGAAAGCAAAGCTCTTGCCATCAGGGTTCCAATCAGCAAAATTATCATGAGAACCTTTCTCATCAATCCGAATTACTCTTTTCATATCACCAGTCTTGACATCATATAGATATATGTCATCATTCTCTAGATTAGTTTTCATTTCATTTGTTTGCATGATCATTAGAGAATCATCAGGACTCCAATCTCCACCTCCAACTGGTACATCTGAGGCTGATAATTGAGTCACTTCTGTGCCATCTAATTTCATTTTGAAGACGTTCAATTGACCAGGGCTTGTACTCAAAAAGCTAATCCATTCATTATCATTGCTGATATCAATTACATGTTCTTGAAATCTAGGTGTATTAGTAATTGCTTTAGTAGTTCCTTCTAAATCAATCATCCAAATATCATTTTGCTCATTTCCACCAACATCCTTTCCAAAGAAGATTTTTTCTCCTTTTTTATCCCAAATAAATCCTGTTCGAGGCGCTCGTGGTACTTAACCATGAGATATTTGTTTCATTTCCTTAGTTTCTAGATCAAGTATATATAATTCAATTCTTCCGGTAACATCATAATAAAAAGCAAGTTTTTTCTTATCTTTAGATATTTTAAGATTTGAAATCGATGGAAGACTTAACAATTCATCAAAAGGTAAAGGTTTTGGTTTGTAATCAGTCATAAATTATCATTAGTAGATGTTTAATTAAACTTTTTTAGTTATTTACTATTTTTTAAAAAAAAATTAATTTCAATTTATAAAATGAAAAAAATCCTAATCTATAGATTCTTATTTAAGTAAGAAAATGCTCTGCTATCCGTCAATAAACATAAATAGAATTAATCAAAATAACCTTAGAAGAGATTATGTGATTTAAATGGCTAAGGGATTCTTCCTAAAATATGCTTTTCGCAATATGATGGTTAATAAACGATATGCATTTATATTCTTTTTAGGTTTAACACTATCAATTTCAGTTGTTTCATCATTAAGCCTTTGGTCAGCCACTTCGGAAGATTTAGCACTTGAAGATTTCTTAAATGATCTTGATTATGAAATTAGAGTGCGATCATATATTCCTGATAATATACCTTTAATTGAAGAATGGTTTAATGATTCAAAACCACTAGTTGATTCTACAGCATTATTATACTATAATTCAGCTTTCTTTAATGCTGAAGATAAGGGACCATTCTATCGCTTCTGGCCTTTAGATAATCAAGATGATAACTCAGACCCAGTAACGTATTCTAACTTATTCTTGTTTCCTAAAAAAAGCATTGAAAGAATAGCTTCACAATTTACTGTTAGAGGTGAGTTTGCACTCGAGACAGGTGAAGTTTTAATTAGTGAAGTTCAAGCAAAAATGATAGAAGAAGCAATGAATATTACAGTTGAACCAGGTGCAAGTCTTAATATTACAATTAATCGTAATAGTCCTGATTTTGGGATAAGGTTGTTTCAATATGAACCAATTAATTTCTATAATATTACTGTAAGAGGCATTTATTCTAATATTAATTCAATAACAATGATGCAAACCTCTTTTTCAGAAGATTTCCTAAGTAATTCAATCATTTTCCTATTTGAAAATATGGAAGAAGAGGATATTACCCGAATGGAAAATAATGGATTAACACCTCTTCTAACAATAAAATGCAATCCTGAAATTTTAGCAGAAGACGGTATAGAAGGTGTTCTTCCAAAAATCGAACAATTAACTGACAGCATGTTAATTGAACACACCACTGCTCTTCCAATAATTCTATCTGCACCAATTGAGGATTTGGAACAAGAATATAGTAGAGCTAAAACCTATATCGTCGTTATGACCCCAGTAATAGTTTTGGGAGTAATCATGTCTGTATTAACCACTAACATAATTATTGAGAAGAGAAAAACTGAGATAAGTATATTAAAAGATAAAGGTGGGCAAAAATCACAAATAATATGGTCAATAATTCTTGAGTTTATCATATTAGCTTTGATAGCAATTCTGGCATCAATTCTGGTATCAATAATAATTGCTTCTCTTATACCAGCTGTTGCTAAAAGTCAACTGGTATGGGGTGATTTTTCATATTTCTTTAGAAATATAAAATTCCAAATTCTACCTTTAGCTATCTCATCAGTTGGTGTATTAGCAATAACAATTATTTATAGTATAATAAAGATTAATCAAATGCTTTCAACAGATATTGAGGAAAGAGATATCATTTATAGAGACAAATTACAGAAAGGATTACTTTTAGGAATATTAGGATTAGTGACGTTAACTGTAATTATTGCTTTCATAACATTAGCTGTTAGAGGTTTAAAACAAACACAAGGAGTTTACACTTTCACT